>NZ_SZWX01000038.1:0-297451 GCF_005280975.1 Citrobacter sp. wls716 | reverse complement strand
CCGCCACTGCGCCGCCCAATATCGCGTGGGCAATGACATTTACCGCAGTATTGCCCTCTGTCGATTTAAGCAGATGCGCCAGCTCCGGTGCCGACGCCCCCGCCAGCGCGGCCCCCATATCACCGCCAGCCAGCCCCTGAAGCGCCGCCGTTGCCGCCTGAATCCCCCGCTGAATATCGCTGCCCGTGCCATACTTCGCCAGTTCTTCCTTATACTTCGGCGTATCTTTCAGCTTATCCGCAGGCAGATTCGGATTGTCCCTGCGCGCCTCTTTCAGCGCATTTATCTCTCCCTGTGTTCTGGCAATATCCGCTGCCTGACCGCCAATATCACCGATGAGACTTACCGTCTGCAGCCGCTTCTGCTCTTTCTCTTTGTCAAAAATCGGGCTGATGCTGTCGTTCGCATGTTCCGTATCACGGCTCAGACCGGATACATCCTGCTGCTGGTTCGCTGTATCACGAACCGTAATTGTTCCTTCCGCTACCGCCGCCTGCGTAGTTCCTTCCGCATGCCCGCTGTTGCCACCCGCTGAAATCATTCCACCCGGCATATTGCCTTTGAACGCGTCGCCGCCAAAAGAACCGCCGCCGCTCAGGCTGACGCCTGAATGACTGACCTTAAAATCCGCTTCGTTATGAATGTCCCTGAACCCCAGCGTTCCGGTATCCAGGCTGTTTTTGTCCCCCGTTGCCGTCGAAGCGATTACCGCGCCATCCAGTTGCGTGTGACGTCCCACCGTCACATCAAATCCGCCATCGCCGGCAAAAAGCCCTGTCTGCTCCTGAACCGAGTCATAAGTGCTTTTCATCTTGTCCTGGCTGGCGCTGATATAGCCCGAACCGGTCATGCTACCGAAGGTAAAACTGCCGCCTGCCGCTACGCTGTTCTGCTTCGATTTGTAGTCGTTGCTGTCCTGCTGGCTGCTCATCCACAGGTCGCGACCAATATCCGCGACCACTTTATCGCCGCTGACCTGCGCGCCATTCAGAAGGGCATCGCGACCACTGGTCATCGATACAATGCCACCGCTGTCCAGCGTGGTCTCCGTCCACGCCGTGCCGTTACCCTTCTCATGTCCTTTTGCCGCATTCACGTTGGCGAAGACGCTGATACCATAGCCATTGGTTCCTCCGCCAATGCTGACCCCTACACCGCCGCCGCTGCTGCTATTTTTCCCGGTTGTCTGTTGAGTGTTTGCCGCACCGCTCAGTACGATATCATTCGCTGCTGCAAGCGTGGTGTCCCCACCCGCCTTTATCTGGCTGCCGCCGATCAGAATATCGCCGCTGTTCCCGCTCTGACCTTTACCCGTCGCCGTAATAGCCAGATTGTTGCCTGCATTCAGGGTGCTGCCTGCCACAGTATCACTCCGGGCATGCTGCTCAGACTTTGATTTCTGGGAAGTCAGAGAAATGCTGACGCCTATACCGTTATTCGGATCGCCGCCAGCCTGAGCAACTGCAACCCCCTGCGCAGCCTGCACGCCGGAAAGCGCCGCTTTCGTTGCCTTCAGAGCCGCAAGACGATCGTCACTCTCATCTTTCGCATCCTGCGCTGCTGAAACCGCGCTGTTCACCGCACTGCCCACAGCCCCTGACAACGCCACCGTCAGTCCGCTGGTTTTCTGCTCAAACTTCTCATCACGGGTGCGTTTGTCGTGTCCCGGTTCAATAAGTACACTATCGCCGCCAACAGCAATATCTTTCTGGGCGATGATATCCGCGCCGCCGATATGTGCCTGCTGGCCTGCGGTGATACTGACGTTGCCCCCCGTAGAACCGACCGTACTGAAGCTCTCGCTTTGGGTGGTGCCTTTTTCGCGCAGATCGTGCGTCGTTTTACTGCTACCGATGGTGAAGCCGATCCCGCCCGACCCCATCAGCCCGCTCTTTTTCGTCTCTTTAAAGCGCCATGAGGTATCCGTATTGGTGGCAGCAACGATATCCACATTGTTGCCAGCCCCCAGCGCCACATTGCCGTCACCGGCAACGGCTGAGCCCTGTACCAGAATGTTATTCCCGGCGGCGACAGTCACATTGTCCCCGCTCAGCAACGCGCCTTTTTCCCGCGTAGCACTGTCTTCTTCAATCGTATGGGTAGTCTTTTTACTGAGGAATCCTTTTTGGGTTTTCGTGGTTTCCTGGTAGTGATAATCGCTCTCTGTGGCGGTCGTGAGATTCACATCCCGGCCTGCCGTGACGCCGATATCGCCCTGCGCCGTAACATCCGCTGCCTGCGCACTCACATCGCGCCCGGCGATAATGACCGTGTCGCCACCGCTGGCAATTTCCGTCCCCTGCTGGCGTACGGCGTCATTGACCACGGTTTTCTTCTTCGCACGATAGCTGTTGCCGTCGGTTGTTGCTTCAGCCAGCAGGTTAACATCACGCCCGGCCAGCAGACCCACATCATTTTCCGCTGCCAGCCCGGCCGCGTGAGAATTAATATCCTGACCCGCTTTCAACACCAGATTGTCACCCGCTGAGACGGTGGTACGGGAAAGCCCGGTGCTGTGCGATTCACTGCCGCCGTTACGGCTATTCTGCTGAGTGGTGGCCGCATTCAGATTGAGATCGTTACCCGCTGTAAGCTGAGCATTCCCCCACGCGTTAACATTGCTGGCGGTGACGTTGAGGTTATTCCCGGCATTGATACCGAGGTTACCGCCCGCGCTGATGGTGCTCCCCTGCCAGTCCACGGACGAACGACCGGTCTCTGTGACCCTGCGTCCGGAATGGCTCCGGGCATCGTTAATCTGGTTGGCATTTACCGCAATATCTCCCCACGCAGCCATCAGCAATGAGCCACCCGCAGAGAGATTCGCGCCAGTAACGGTGATATCCTTGCCTGCCGAGAGCGACAATCCGTCCTGCGCGGTAATGGACGCCACAGAACCTAGCAACGTATCTTTAAAGCTCACATTGCGGTATTTGTCCCTGGCACTTACATCAATCTGCTCCGCCAGCGTCAGGTTATTGATGTTGCCGCCCAGGCTTTCCAGCGTCACCGTTTTTCCGCTAATGGCGGAGCTGACGTTGTTGATATCGCCAATCGCACTCAGCTCAAGGTTGCCCCCGGCCTGCATCAGACTATTGTTA
Source organism: Citrobacter sp. wls716 (assembly GCF_005280975.1). Classification (NCBI taxonomy): domain Bacteria; kingdom Pseudomonadati; phylum Pseudomonadota; class Gammaproteobacteria; order Enterobacterales; family Enterobacteriaceae; genus Citrobacter; species Citrobacter sp. wls716. The sequence goes on along the minus strand of NZ_SZWX01000038.1, from coordinate 294,350 downwards.
AGGTTGCTGATGCTGTTCTGACTGTCGAGAGTGAGATCGTTTCTCGCCAGCAGCGTACTGCCAGCGTTGGTGATATTCCCGCTGGTAAGCTGAACATTATTCCCGGCAATGACGCTACCGTTGCTCACCGTGATATCTTTCGGCGAGAGATACAGCTTCGGTATCATTACCGTCTCACCGTTGACGGTCGCGGCTTCCCACCACAGCATGCTGTGCTCAAGGGACGCTATCTGATCGGCCGTCAGGGCCACCCCAAATTTCAGCCCCAGCGACTGCTGGGTACTGGCAGCGCTGTCCATCAGGTAACGCATCTGCTCCAGGTCAGAACCTATACCGTTGATGTAACGACTTCCCGTCTTATTCAGCATGGCGTTACTGACATAGCGGGTATCGAACGCCGCATCACCGAGGAAACGGTAGTCATATTCCGGGTTCAGTTTGAGACGATCGAGCATATAGGCCGATCCCAGAAACTGGTTTTGATCGGTATACGCAACGTTAGTTTCACGCGGCGCTTTGCCCGGTTTGATACCCAGCATGGCATTCAAATCACCAAACAGGCTGGGATCGAGTTGACCAAGGCCATTCAGTTTCGGGTTGACGTTGATCAGGTACGGGCTTTTCGGATCGTCGGAGACGACGAAATAACCGTTCTTTCCGGAAGGCAACGGATACGCGCTGGTATCCACCGTTTTGCCCTGATTTTGCCCGGCGGTATTCACGCCCTTCTCGCCTGGGTTAATCAGGCCATTGAGTTGACCGAGGCTGGCATCACCTTTCTGCGTGGTAGAAACAGAACTGAGCGTGGCGTCTGATACGCCACCGCTTTCCAGCGCGCCGCCGCCGGTAATCTGCTGTAATGCATCCTGCAGTTGGTCGTTCCACTGTGGGGAACTGACGCTCACCGTGTCATTGTCTGCCAGTGCCTGTTTTTGCACCCCATTACTGAGGGTTTGGTTGCTGAGAGTGTTGAGGGTTGGCACAGAAATAGTGGTACCAACTCCACTGTTCGCTGTTGTATTGGTATTACTGATGTTATGAGTGAATGTCGCGCTGATATTGCCAGCGGCGCTTATCACTGCACGATAAGCATCACCATCAGCGACAAACTCAGTTTTTCTTTCACCCAGGATATAAGAGACCGATGTCCTGCCACGTTCTTTGTCCCGCCACCAGTACCATTTATCCCCCTCACCAGAAAGTGGGCGCCAATCCTCACTGCCGCACTCATTGCTGAACCATTCACAACGGTACTCTGCCTGAATATAAGTTACTCGCCGCCCGCTCTCAGCGGAGAGATTATTCAGTGTTTCTCCGGTAAGCCCTGCATTGCGTCCAGCCAGTATCTGGCTGGCGCGATTATCCAGGTTACCGGCATCAACAATAATATCACGGGCGGCCACAATACGGGCTGCCCCCCCCGTTACAGAGACCGTGACAACCGACTCACTCTGTACAAACTGACGGATATCATTACCTGTAAGAAGGTAAGAAACACCTGTCCGGCAGTTGTCATTCTTACCACCGGTACACTGCTCCCACTCCTTCCAGACGACATTATCACCCCGGTCAATCCACTCGTTCAGACTGACAGCAAAATCCGCATATTGACCCAGAGAGCTGGAGTAAGCAGGATACTTATCCCGAGCAGGAACAGCATCCGGATAGTTTTTATCGGACTGGTTAATCGTCAACCCATCCCGCTGGTTCAGCAGATGCCCGGTTTTGATGGTGATATCACCATTCTGGGTTTCGATATTGCCGGAGGTGTTGACCACTTCGCTGTTGGCATTTCCCGCCGCATCTCGCTGCATCCACAGATTGTTGCCTGCGAGGATATCGCCGCGCTGATTGGTAATGGTGTTGGCATAAAGCGCCAGATTATTTGCCGCGTACAACAGCGCCGTATTAACGATAGCGCCAGGCGCATTGAGCGTCAGAGAACCACGCGTGCCGGTGAAACCATCGACTGAAATATTACCGCGACTGGTCAGCGTAATATCGCCACCGCCCTGTAACGTTCCGGCGGCATTGAGCGCCACGTTGCTGCCGCTGAGGTGGCTCGCACCGTTGCCCGTTGTGATTTGCCCGTTATTGCTGAGCTGCCCGCCCGCCGTCAGGTTGAGCGACTGCCCCTGAAGCACGCTACGGTTGTCGATAGCACCCTCGCTGGTCATGGTCAGCGTTTTACCCGCAGCAAACGCGCTTTGCGCAGTAAAGCCATTCACCAGTTTCAGCGTCAGATTACCCAGCGCAACCACCTGCCCCAACGCATCAAGCCCGTGGCTTTCAACGGACAGATCACCACCGCTGAACAGTTTACCTGCTGCATTCTGATTAACCTGGCTGGCATTAACACTCAGTTGCGAGTTGCCCAACAGCGTACCGTTATTCGTCACCTGCGTGTATTTCACCGCCAGTTGACCGGCCTGCGTAGTTCCCTGGTTGGTAAAATTGTTACCTGTAAGCGTGGCGCTGTCGGCCAGCCAGCTCCCGCCATTGGTTGCCGTTGTCGCATTCAGAATGAGGTTTGTCGCCTGTAACCAGCCTGCGCCGGAATACAGCGGCGTGGTCAGCGTCATTCCCGCGCCGGAAAGCAGTTTGCCGTCATTGAGCGCGCGAGTTGTGGCGTTAAGATGGGTCTCTCCACCGCTCTGCATTAAACCGTAGTTGGACAGCACTGGCGTAGAAAGCGTCAGCCCCTGGCGGCTGACAATCTCCCCGGAAGCCTGGTTTATCAAATCACCACTCAGCGACAGCGTTGCGCCATTATCCCCTTGTAGGCGTCCGCTGTTGGTCAATGCGCCGGACGTCATACCCAGCGTCGCCCCCTGAATTTTGCCCTCGTTGGTGACTGACGCCGCAGTCAGATCCAACGCGCCGCCGCTCAGCATACTGCCCGCTTTCTGCTGCCTGACCGCGCCGTTCATGGCAAGCGTGAGCGCATTTACGCCGCTAATTGCCGCACTGTTATCGAGGGTTGTCCCCTTCAGCGTAAGATTTTTCGCCGTCCATTGCCCGGCGTTAGTCAGAGAAAGCGCCTGTAGCGTCGCGTTACCCAGCGCGGTTATTTTGCTGCCCGCCGTGGAAGTCAGGTTATTCGCGAGCGTAAGCTGCAGGGCGTCGGCGCTGTGTATTGCCCCATTGTTTGTCAGCGCTTGCGCATTGAGCAGAATCGACTGCCCCTGCCATGTGCCATTATTCGTCACATCGCCAGAAGTGAGTTTCAGCGTACCCTGCGTCAGTAGTGAACCACCTGCTGCGTTAATCAATTCCTGTTGCGGTGAAGCCATCGCCATGCGCGCCATCAGACGCTGACGTACTTCCAGCGTCAGGCTTTGCAGACCGGTCAGCGTGCCCTGATTGTGGATCCGGTTTTGCTGCAGGGTCAGGGTCTTTCCCTGTACCGTGCCGCGGTTATCAAGCTGTGCGCCGTCGAGCGTTACGTCGCTTTCGCTGAGCAGCTTTCCGCTGTTATCAAGCTGCTGCGCGGTCAGTGACATTCCGCCATGACTCATCATGTCGCCTGACGTGGTAAGGCCGTTGTTTACCGTCGCCGTCAGATTACCCAGGCTTATCAGCGAGCCTTTGTGCAGCCAGTCATCAGCGGTCAGCGTAAGTTGCTGCCCCTGCAGCGTTCCCTGCGTCGTAATATTGCCGACATCGAAGGTCAACGCGCCACCGCTCAGCGTACGGGACGTTATACCCGTCGTGAGCACATCGCCAGACAGCGCAAGCCCGTTCGTCCCCTGCCACAGGCCAGTATTGTTTAGCGTCGAGGCTGCAAGCGTCAGCCTGTCACCGGCAATACGCCCGGCGCTGTTGATATCATCAGCCGCCAGCGTCAGTGCGCCGCCACTTTGAATGTATCCGGGGTTGATAAGTCGCCCGGATAGCTTGCCTTCCAGGCCATGTAAACCGTTAAGCACGCCGCTGTTATTCAGCGAGTCGGCAGTGAATGTCAGGACATCGCCCTGCAGTACACCGGCGTTTTCCATCGCACTGGTATGCACCAACAGCGCATTACCGGCCAGCCATTTACCTGTGGCATCCGTGGTGAAGGTATTCGCAGAAACCGAGGTACTGTCATTACCCTGAACCAGACCGCTGTTACGGATGGATTTTCCATCCAGAGTGACACTTTTCGCCGCCAGCGTACCGCGGTTATCCAGAGAGGCGGTATTTATCGACGCCCCCTGTTTCGCCACCAGGTTACCCTGGTTTTCAACTGAGTTTGCCAGCGTCAGATCCAGGGAATCGGCCTGAATATCACCGGCGTTAATTAATGTGCTGCCGCGCAGCGTGAAGTCGGTATTCGTCAACAGCAGACCGTGGTTTTCCAGCGTGTCGAGGCCTAAATCCAGCCCCGCGCCGCTAACCAGTTGTCCCTGCTGACCATTAAACAGATTGCGGGTGGTGAGCTGTAGCACCGAATTACCCTGCACAGTGCCGTTATTCATAAGCTCCGGCGCGGAAATGCTAAGGGATTTTGCTGCAATCGTTTTGTCGTTAAACAACTGCGCTGCAGCCAGTTCGAACAGATTCAGACTGCGCAGCGCTCCCTGATTGTCCAGTCGCTCGCTGGCAGTGATCTTCAGGCTATTCTGAGCCTGAATGCTGCCGCCGTTCCGCAGGATGTCCAGCGTAATCGCCGCCGTACGGGCCTCCAGTTGGCCATCGTTGTCGATACGCTTTCCGCTAAGATGCAACTCTTCGCCGCCGGTTACCTGCCCGCCAGCAAGGTTAGTGAAGCGATTGCCATCCCAGCCGAGCATCTGATTCCCCTGCAGGATCCCGCTGTTACTGAGATCGCCGTGTAATGCCAGCACCTTCGCCGCCAGCAGTCCGCCGTTATTCACGCTGGCGGCATGCACGGTCATACCCTGTTGGCTGAGTACGTTGCCCTGGTTAGTGAACACGTCGTGTACCGTTGCCGTTACCCCTGTTTCACCCAACGCATTACCGCTGTTTTGCCACGTATTTGCTTCCAGATTCAGCGTGCTGCCCTGCAGCAAGCCGGCGTTGTGGAGGGTCTGATTCTTCAGGATTAATTCCCCCACCGACAGCACATTGCCGTCGTTATTCACGTCCCGACTGTTCAGCACAAGCGTATCGGCGGCCATGAGTCCGAGGTTATCTGTCTTCTGTCCGTTAACAGATAATGACGTGTCCGCCAGCAGGCGCCCCGCGGTTTCGTTTTTTACCGTCGCATATTCACTTTGCAGATCAACGCCGTTAATTTCTCCGCCATTAACCAACTGGCGACCGTTGAGGTGCAATGAACCGTCGGTAGTAATCAGCCCATGGTTGGTCAGATACGGTATATCCAGCGCCAGAGAACGCCGGGCATAGAGCGAGCCGCCGCTAAGGTTATCTAACGTATCAATCTGCAGGTCCATTGCCGCGTTGCCCTGCATCAGACCGCTATTCACAACATGCTGACTGTGAAGAGCTAGCGTTTCGGCTACCAGAGAGCCGCTGCTGGTGAAAAGTTCAGGGGCAATAATCGAGATGCGTTCAGCGCTGGCGCTACCGCTATGAGTCAGCGTCGCCGCGCTGAGCATCAGGGTATCGGCCAGCAGTTCACCCTGGTTATCAACTGACTGCTGCGCGCTGAAACCAACGCGTGTCCCGGTGGATTTTCCGCCATGACTGAGCCTGTCCGCCGTTACGTCCAGCAAACCTTTTGCCGCCTGTACACCGTCCAGCGTGACGCTGTTGCCGGTAATCGCAAGGTCCAGACCACTCTGCAGATGGCCGTCCTTGCCAGTAGTCAGCTGCTTTGCGCCCACGTTAAGCGCACCAGCGGCATTAACCTGACCGTTCAGGTTCAGGTTTTGCGCAGCGTTTAACTGTATGCCCTGTTGCCCGGCGATCAGCGAATCTTTCGCGGCGGTGAGGTTTACAGCATTGACTGTCACCCCCCGGCTGCCAGAGAGGACGCCATATTGTTCAACTGTCGCGGCCTGCACCGTTAATGAGCCATCAGAGAGCAACGTTCCACCGTTTAGCAGCGTGGCATCTGCCCGGATATCCGCATCGTTTTTCGCGCTGAGGGTGCCCTGTTGGTTCAGCGTTGTTGTCTGTACTGAAAGCAGGCCACCGCTCGCCAGCGTGCCCCTATTATCCAGCGACCCGCTATGGACCGATACGCTGTTACCCTGCATCAGCCTCCCATTTTCGAGGCGGGTTACCGACGCATCAAGATGGCCGTTCGCAGCCAGTTGACCACCATTCACGAGGTGGTCACCGGAAAGAGACAACGCGCCTCCCGCATTGACCTGTCCCTGGTTGTTCATTTCGCTACCGGCCAGGCTTAATGCTCCTTTCGCATCGGCCCGACTGGCGTTATCCAGTGCTATGCGCTGTGCCTTCAGCGTGAGTCCGTTACCTGCAGAGAGCAATCCCCCTTTAGCCGACAGATTGCCGTGACTGTTAAGGCTAACATCAGCATCACTCCCCAGCGTGGAACGGGTCAGCGTCATCCCATTAGTGCCCGCGACATCCAGTTTTTCTTTACTGGTCAGGCTGCCGTCGGTGATTGTCAGCGAACCGTTACTACGCAGTGAGGTGTTTTTCTGGCTAACCAGAGTGGTTGCGGCAATGGCTACATCCTGTTTAGCCGTAATCTGCAACTCTCCAGCTGCGGCAACCCCGCCACCATCGATCGTCATCTTGCCATCGCTACCCAGCAGCACGCCTGCACCACTGGAGAGATTTGCACCTTGTAGCGCTAACGCCCCGGTGCTGTTGATGGCCATCCCGCTTGCGGTCTTATGACTACCGGTCAACGTGACACCTTCTCCCCTGGCAGAAAGACCACCGTTTGCCAGACTGTTGCCGATCGTTAATTTCCCGTTAGCATTGAGGGTGATATCACCCTGGCGGGCATTCAGATCCCCGAGGTTGACCCCCAGCCCTTTCTCGCTGGAGACCAGATGAATACGGTTAGCGTACATCCCACCTAATGCGCCAGTGTCTACCGCGATTTTCGGTGCTTCTCCTTCGCCATTCAGCGGGCTCGTCTGGCCATTCGCCGCGATGCGATTCGCGCCGACGATAACATTCAGATCTTTGGCGTGTAGCGCTGCGTTAATTTCCGTGGCGCGGGCAATAATTGACACCGCATCGCTCTGGCTTCCATCCAGCCCTTTGCCTTCAATGGTAATGCTGCCTTTGCTCACATCCAGCGACTGCAGGTTACCGTTAGCATCCAGCACCGGTTTACCGGTAGTCAGTGTGGCGTTAGGCGTGTTGATAAACCCGCACCCGTTACAGGTAATGCCGTAGGGGTTGGCGACCATGACGTTGGCGGCTTTCCCCGCGACTTCGGTATAGCCCTGTAGCTGCGAACGGTTAGCGCCGGTAACTTCGTTGATGATCCCTGATGCTTCCTTTCCGGGACGCAGGTTCGGGTTATTCTGGACGATGCCGCCGAGCTGGGTTTGGGTAAATTGCCCGGTCGCGTTGTTGAGGATCAGTCCCTCTTTTCCCACGTTGTAGTCGTTATATTTGTTGTGTGAAATCCCGGACTGGTTCGGCGTGGCAATATTCACCACCGGAACACCATTGGCGGCTTTATCCATCTGCGTATTGCCTTCAGGCGTGATGGCGGCAGCCATCGCCGGGAGCAGTGGTTGGGTAGCCAGCAGGAAACTCAACATGCCACTTAGCAAACGCTGGGAGAAACGAACCTGATCCTTTTTCATCATCCTTGTTCCTTAAAAAGCCACCGCAACGCGGTAATACACATTGAGATGATCCGGTGCCAGCCAGTCCGGATAATTCACCGGTGTTCCTACGGTAAACTGACTGGAGAACCAGCGCCCTGAGCTGGTTAATCCCAGCGCGGCCCCCCACAACGTGCCAGAGGCATACCTGTCAACGCTATCTTGTTTCAGCCAGCCGCCGTCGAATGCCGCTATCGCGCCAATCTGTCCCAACACCGGCAGCGTAAAAAGCGAGTAATTCACTTCGTTGCGCCAGTAGCCGCCGTTATCTCCTGAAATGTATTGTTCTTTATAGCCGCGTACCGATGTTTCACCGCCCAGCGTCAGGCGTTCGCTGCCGTAAAGGCGGTCCGGTGACCATTGAAAATAGAGGCTGCTCAGCCACCACAGTTTTTCTGTCAGCGGGCGCTGAAAACTGCCGCTGACGCTCCATTTGCGAAATTCTGCCTTTGGCACATCACCCTGTTTATCATTATCATCCTCTGCGCCAAACCACGGCACGCCCTGGGTGAATGTGGGGTTAAACGTCGCAACGCCGGACGCAATTTTTTGCGTATGGTTGATACCCAGCGAAACGCTGGAAAGCTTGCGGCTACTGGTTTCCAGCAGCACATCGTTCAATCTGTTACGGTTGATTCGATGCGTGAGACCCAGCGATGCTGCGGTTTTGATATCACCGTTGCGAAACAAAACCCAGGAGCCGGTCAGACGATGGGTTTCACTGTCACCAGTGGAGCGCCAGGCATAGCCATTGTTATTAATGGTGCTGAGATAGTTACTCCAGCTGTAGCTGTAATCCAGCAATCCGTAGCCGTAAGGAACACTCACACCAGCAGCAACGTTCTGCGCATCTTTACTGCTCGAAAAATCGCTGCTACGCCCGCCGCTGATAAACCATTTATCCGCCAGCCCAAGCATATTATTGAAAAATAATGCCCCGCTTAGTTGTCCGGTTCCGGTACTCTTTTGTCCGCTGTTATCAAAACTGACGGAGCCGTTAACGGGGAATTCAGGCGTGGCGCTCAGATTAACTATTGATAACCCCTGCTGGCTGCCCGGCAAAATTTCAATTTCCACCGGCGTCTGGCGAACCCGGTTCAACTGCTCCATACCCTGTTCAATGTCACGCAGATTGAGAATCTTTCCTTCCAGCCCAGGAAAGATCATTTTCAGCGTGCGCGATGGGACACCTTCCAGACGTATTTGCTGCAATTTTCCCTCAAGCACCGCAATGTGCAGCACCCCAGAGGAGAGATCCTGTTCGGTTAAAAAGGCACGACTGGTGATGTAACCTCGGCTGATATACCAGTCGGAAATTGCATTTGTCAGTTCCGTCAGGCGAGGAATATCCAGGCATTGATTCACCCACGGAGCGGTAAGCTTTGCCGAGGCAGCGACGGACAACTTCGTTGCGCCGTCAATATCAATGCGCGAAATCATAAAACATGGTCCTTCAGTCCGGGCTGGCGTTTCCGGCGTGACGGCTTCGGGCAGCGTAACGCTACGCTCCAGCTCTTCACGCTGGCGCTGGTTTTCATTAAGTAGCTGCTGTTGTTGCTGCTGAATGGTATTACGATCCGCAGGAGAGAGTAGTGCGGCAGAAACCGTTGTGAACGGCAAAACTAACATCCCAATCAGTAATGCCAACTTTCTTTCATCCCTGAACTTCACCCTACCCCCCAAAAAGTACGAAACCGAACCTGGCTGTACGACCCTTGCCAAAAAAGCACAAAATGCAAACAAAAGTAAAGGCAATAAATGCGCTTTCACTTTATTCCTATTGCATTTCAGGATTTTTTATATTCTTAAGTTAAATTACTCTATTGGCCCAATCCCATAGCTAGTCGCCTATTTGCAGGAAGATCGCGGGGATGAGTATGTCGCGCACGTCGTGCCGCATGGGTGACGTCTGCGAAGTTTTCTTCCAACTGCCCGCACCCTTAATATCAACATTGCTTATTATTGCCACTTATTAATGTTGATATTTAATTAATGTTGTCAAACAGCAAATCGAGAATACTTTCGTCTCGCAAACCGCCAGCACCTTGATTCAAATCATAAAGAGTATTCTTTGTAAAAATTCCAATGAGAGCTTTTTGAGTCAGGATATACTATTTGCACCTGTAAAAAGTAAGGTCACGTTGCCTTATCATCTACGTGATAAATCAGGATTATCCCATGCCCCGGAATATAAAGAAATTAAGAGTGCTCAGGAGAAGAAGATGCCTGAATTAACACCTTTTAAGGTGATGATTGTTGACGACCACCCACTCATGCGGCGAGGAATCAGTCAATTACTGCAGCTGGATAGCGCATTTGACGTAGTTGCCGAAGCCGGCGATGGCGCAAGCGCTATCGATCTGGCAAACCGTCTGGATCTTGATGTGATCCTGCTGGATCTCAATATGAAAGGCATGAGCGGACTGGACACCCTGAATGCGCTGCGCCGGGATGGCGTCACAGCGCAAATTATTATTCTTACCGTTTCGGATGCCGCCAGCGATGTGTATGCCTTAATTGATGCCGGCGCGGATGGCTATTTACTTAAAGACAGCGATCCTGAAGTCCTGCTGGAAGCCATTCGCGCTGGCGCAAAAGGAGGTAAAGCCTTTAGCCAACGCGTCAGCGATTATCTGCGGGAACGGGAACTGTTTGGCGCCGAGGAAGATCCGTTCAGCGTACTCACCGAACGCGAGCTGGATGTGTTACATGAACTGGCTCAGGGATTATCGAATAAACAGATTGCATCCGTACTGAATATTTCCGAGCAAACGGTGAAAGTGCATATCCGCAACCTGCTGCGAAAACTTAACGTCCGCTCTCGCGTTGCCGCCACCATCCTGTTCTTACAAACACGCGGCATGCAGTAATCAGATATTGCCCGATGGCGCTACGCTTATCGGGCCTACAAGTCACGTGCATCAGTAGGCCGGATAAGACGCTTTGCGTCGCCATCCGGCATCTTCCACTCTTACTTCTCCTGCGGCGTTAGCTGCTCCATCGCCTGTTTGATGCTGCGCTCAATTACCGCCCGACGGGTATCATTGGCGGGCAATAATTTCAGCATCATCTCCCACGCCGCAACTGCCTCGCCGAAGCGCTGCTGTTCAAAAGCGTTAAACGCGTACATGCTGAGAACCCGCACGTTGGCATGTTCGCCGCGCACCAACTGGCGTAGCAGCTCCCCTCCCCGACGGTTATCGTCTGGATCGGAAGAACGGGTCAACGCTTCCGCATAGCCCAGCGCAGCATCGCTATTTTTAGGATCCAGTCGGTACGCATTGGCATACGCTTCAGTCGCCGTACTGGCATTACCGAGAACCATGCCTATGCGACCAAGCATAATCCAGCCTTCAACGTTTCCGGCATCGGTTTGCAGCCGGGTGCGTAATCCCAGCGCCAGGCGCGCCATATCCTCTTCATTGAGCGGTTCAGCCTTTGGATCTAACGCCCGCTCCAGCAGCGCCGGGGCCTGTGCAGTCGCCTGCTGCCAGACCTGAACCTGCTTATAGTTGCCGGTTTCATAATAGCTCACTGCGCCAACCCCCAGCGCCACCACGATGCCGGGCACAAACAACCCGAACCCACCGCGCTTGCCATCCGGGATAACGTCGTCAGGAAACGCTTCCTGTTTCACCCGGACACGTCGGCGAGTACGGGCGAAAATAATCCAGCCACCCAGACCAATCGCGACCACCGGCATCACCCACAGCAGCACGGTCAGCGGCGTCAACGGCGGATCGTAAGTCACGAAGTTGCCGTAGCGCGCCACCATGTAATCGACAATTTCTTTCTGGCTTTTTCCTTCCTGCATCAGTTCGTACACTTTCTGGCGCAGGTCGGTGGCAATCATCGAGTTAGAATCAGCAATGCTGTTGTTCTGACATTTAGGACAGCGCAGTTGTTCGGTAAGCTGGCGGAACTGCTGTTCCTGCGCCTCATCTTTGAACTGCATCACGTCAATAGTGGCCAGCGCCGATCCCGAGATAACCAGCATCAGCAGGCCCAGAAAGAACCTCATTGCGTAGCCTCCTTACTGTATTTATCCCACAATGGTTTGATCTCGCTCTCCCACACCCTGGCGTTTAAGTCGCCGGCATGGCGATAGCGAATAATGCCTTTACCGTCGATCAGGAATGTTTCCGGCGCGCCGTACACGCCAAGATCCAGACCAAGCATCCCGTCGCCGTCAAACAGGCTCAGCGCATATGGATTGCCCAGCTCTTTCAGCCAGACAATGGCTTTCTGACGATCGTCTTTATAGTTCAATCCAACGACCCTCACGCCTTGTGCCGACAGCTGATTCAGATACTGGTGCTCAGCGCGACAGGTCGGACACCAGGTCGCCCAGACGTTCAGCAGCACCGGTTTCCCCTGCGTCAACACATCAGCCTGGTAATGCTGGCCCGGATTTTCCAGTGACTCCAGACGGAACGTCGGCACCGGCTTACCGATTAACGCCGATTCCAGATTCGTCGGGTCGTCTCCCTGTGCGTTACGTGCCAGTTGCCACAGCAGCGCCGCCGCAATGATGAGAAAAATAATAAACGGAATTAACAGTGCGTTGCGCTTCATACAGCCTCCTGCGCGTTTTTTTGCGCAGCAGCACGAGGACGCGTGCGCTGGCGATAGCGTGGATCAAACAGGCAGAACAACCCGCCCAGCGCCATCAGCAACCCTCCGGCCCAAATCCAGCGAATAAACGGTTTATAGTACAGACGTACAGCCCATGCGCCGTTATCCAGCTCTTCGCCCAGCGCAGCGTACAGGTCACGCGTGAATCCGCCGTCAATTGCCGCTTCAGTCATCATTGAACTGGTGCTGTTGTAAAAGCGTTTTTCCGCATGCAGCGTCGCTTCCGGCTTGCCGTCACGGGTAACACCAATCACGGCCACGCCCCCCCGGTAGTTAGGTCCGGTAATATCTTTTACTTCGCGGAAAGTGAACTGATAATCATGGATACTGACGCTATCGCCCGCCTTCATGCGCACATCACGTTCAACGCTGTAGTTCTGGCTAAAGGCAATACCGACGATGGTAACAGCCAGTCCTATGTGACCTGAAACCATGCCCCAGTAGCTCGGCGTCAGCTTCGTGCCGCGCGAAATACGCAGGAACGCCTCGGACATCGCCAGCACGAATATCCAGCATGCCATTGCCATACCCACGACCGTCATGGCAGCGATGCGGTCTTCAAACAGCCACGGCAGCAGCAGCGACAGTACCAGCGTGGTGACAAACGCGACAATCAGTAGCGTTTTCAGCTTGCGCGGTCGGTCACGGCCCCAACGCACTAATGGCCCTATTCCCAGCAACAGCGCGAACGGCGCCATCAGCCAGGTAAACATGGTGTTGAAGAACGGCTCGCCAATCGAAATGCTACCCAGCCCCAGCTGTTTGTGCACCAGCGGCAGCAGCGTACCCAATAGCACCACCAGCATGGCGGCAATCAGCAGAACGTTGTTGCCCAACAGCAGAGATTCACGCGACCACAGCGCGTTATTAACCCGCGAGCGGACCTTGTGACCGCGTACAGCAAACAGCAGCAGGGAACCGCCGATAACCAGCACCATGAAGGCCAGAATAAACATCCCGCGTGACGGATCGGAGGCGAAGGCATGCACCGACACCAGCACGCCAGAGCGCACCAGGAACGTCCCTAACAGGCAAAGCGAGAAGGCGCAGATTGACAGCAGCAACGTCCAGGCTTTAAAGCTGGCGCGCTGTTCGGTCACTGACAGCGAGTGCATCAGCGCAGTCCCCACCAGCCACGGCATAAACGACGCGTTCTCTACCGGGTCCCAGAACCACCAACCGCCCCAGCCCAGTTCGTAATAGGCCCACGCAGACCCGAGCACAATACCCAGCGTCAGAAACACCCATGCAGCCAGCGTCCACGGACGCGAAAAACGGGCGAATGTGCTGTCCAGACGCCCGCTCATCAGTGCGGCAATGGCAAAGGCAAACGCCACGGAGAAACCGACATAACCCATATACAGCAATGGCGGATGGAAAATAAGCCCAGGATCCTGCAACAGCGGATTCAGGTCGCGGCCTTCAATAGGAAAATCTGGCAACGTGCGGGCAAACGGATTGGAAGTAAACAGGATAAACAGCAGGAAGCCAACGCTGACCATGCCCATCACCGCCAGTACGCGGGCGACGATATCCAGCGGCATCCGCTGGCTGAACAGCGCCACAGCGAACGTCCAGCCGCTCATCAGCAACACCCATAGCAACAATGAGCCTTCATGCGCGCCCCATGTCGCGGCGACGCGATACCAGACCGGAAGTTGCGTATTGGAGTTGCTGGCGACATAGGTCACGGTAAAGTCATTAACCACGAAGGCGTTTACCAGCACCAGAAACGCCCCCATCACACAGATAAACAACACCCAGGCAAAGGGTCGCGCAGAGGCCATCATCCGGACATCGCCACGCGCAACCCCCCACAGCGGATAAACCGACAGCAACAGTGCAACGCCAAGCGCAAGGCACAACAGCGCGTTGCCAATTTCAGGCATCATGACGTTTTATCCTTATAAACACTTTCCGGACGACGATGGTTTTCCTGCATCGCTTTTTCGACTTCCGGCGGGGTGTAATTTTCATCATGCTTGGCAAGGACCTCTTTGGCCTGCACATGATTTTCCTGATCCAGTTCTCCCTGAACAACGACGCCCTGCCCTTCACGGAACAGATCCGGCAGGATACCTTCATAGGTCACATCCACCACGCCTTCGGCGTCATAGATGCTGAAGTTGACTTTCAGCGACTGCGGGTCGCGCTTCACACTGCCCGGCATAACCATACCGCCAACGCGCAGGCGTTGACCGACTTCCGGCATCTGCTGAGTTTCGCGCTTGCCGTAGAGTATTTCTCCCGGCGTATAGAACAGATCGATATTGGAACGCAGCGCATAGAGCACCAGCGTGATGGTCAAAGCCAGGCCCGCCAGCACCGCACAGGCTATCCATAGCCGATTTTTACGTCGAATATTCACGCCGCCTCCCGTTGCACTTGCGCTGCACGCATACGCGCTTCTCTCGCCCGCTGCTGCGCCACACCGCGTAAGATTGCGCGATGCTGTAGTGCAGAATGCAGCACCAGCACCAGCAACGGAATTACACTCATGGCCACGGCCAGCCAGACATATAAGGCGTAACCGCCCATCGCGAAAAAATCACTCCATGATGCAAATGCAGGGGTCATTGGCGGCCTCTTTTTAAGATCAGTTCACTCACCCACGGGCGGCGTTTTTCCATCAATAAAATCAGATTACGCATGCGCATCAGCGCCAGCGTGACAAACAGGAGCAGATAGCCGACGATCGCCAGGCGCAGTGGCGTACGCATCGCCGGATCAATACTTTGCTGCATGCGGGTCGACCCCTGATGCAGCGTGTTCCACCACTCAACCGAGTAGTGAATAATCGGTAAGTTCACGACACCAATCAGCACCAGAATACCGGCAGCGCGCCCCGCCAGGCGGCGGTCATCAAAGGCATGCCACAGCGCAATGGCGCCAACATAGAGAAACAACAGCACCAGCTCAGAAGTGAGTCGGGCATCCCAGACCCACCAGGTTCCCCACATCGGTTTGCCCCATGCGGAACCTGTCACCAGTGCAATAAAGGTAAACACTGCGCCAACTGGCGCCATCGCCGCCAGCGCCAGATTAGCCATTTTCATCTGCCAGACCAGGCCGATAAATGCGGCAACCGCCATTGATGCGTAAATGCCCATCGACCAGATTGCCGCCGGGACGTGCAGATAGATAATGCGATAGCTCTGCCCCTGCTGATAATCCGCTGGCGCGAAGCCAAATCCCCAAACCCATCCTGTTACCAGTACCACTGCGCTGGCAATCGCCAGCCATGGAATAAACCAGCCACAGACCTGATAGAGACGTGGGGGCATCGCCAGTTGATGAAGTGTTTTCCACATAGTTCAGTCACCAGACTCAATAAATTAGTAAATTTCCGTTTTACCGGAGGGCGGCTTCGCCTTGTCCGGCACAAGTCATATCTGCGCTATTGCACGCTGATACGTAACGCCGCCGCCGTCGCAAAGGGACTTAACGTGGCGCTTCCTACCAGCAACGCGCCAAGAATCGCCATGTACCCTTCAACGGGTAAGTGCATCGAGGCGGCGTCCATCGCAGCGGTCGCAAAAATCAACAATGGAATGGTTAGCGGGAGTACCAGCACGCTCAACAGCACGCCACCGCGTTTTAACCCCACCGTCAATCCCACGCCCGGCGCGCCGAGAAAACCCAGCGTCGGCGTTCCAAGCAGCAACGTCAGCGCCATAATTTGCCAACCGTACATATCCATTCCCAGCAGCAATGCCACCAGCGGCGAGAGGATCAGCAGCGGCAAACCGGTTACAACCCAGTGCGCCATCACCTTCGCCAGCACCACGGCTGGTAGCGGCAATGGCAGCAGCATCAATTGTTCGAGGCTGCCATCCTGTAAGTCATCCCGGAATAAACGTTCCAGCGCCAGTAATGAGGCCAGCAATGCGGCAACCCAGATAATGCCCGGTGCGATGCGCGCCAGCAGCTGTGGCTCCGGCCCAATGCTCAGAGGGAACAACGTGATAACGATCAGGAAAAACCATAACGGATTGGCGATCTCTGCGCTATGACGGAACGCAACCCGCAGTTCTAAACGGAAGATTTGCCACATCATTGCGCGGCCCTCTCGCTGGTCAGCGCAATACGTCGAACTTTACCGGTCTCAACACCCAGAGGCTGGTGCGTTGTAAGGATCACAATACCACCCTGCTCTGTATGCTGTGCCATGCGCTGAGTCAGTCGCTCAACGCCGTGCACATCAATTGCCGTAAAGGGTTCATCGAGGATCCACAGTCGCGCGCGGGTCAGCCAGAGGCGAGCCAGTGCCACGCGCCGCTGTTGTCCGGCGGAGAGTTGATTAACAGGAATATCTTCATATCCGGCAAGCCCTGCCTGCGCCAGTGCCGCCAGACAGTCGCCATCGTGATGGAAAAATCGCAGATTCTCCAACGCCGAAAGCCGGGTTTTTATCCCCGGCTGATGTCCGATCCACAGTAGTTCCTGATGGTAGCTGTCCCGCACCTGGTGCAGCGATTTCCCTTGCCAGCAAACCTCTCCGGCGTCAGGACGAGCCAGCCCGGTAAGCAACCGCAGCAGGGTGGTTTTCCCTGCGCCATTGCTCCCGGTAATTTGTACCCATTCCCCTGCATTGACGCGAAATGACAGATCGCTAAACAGTATTCTGTCATCTCGCTCGCAGAGCAGTTCTCTGGCCTCAAGCATCCTGATTATTTACATCCTGTTAAAAGCCCGGTTTGACTTCGCGCATATCAGGCAGTTTGTGCGCTATCCCTTTATGGCAGTCAATACAGGTTTGCCCTTCTTTCACGGCCTGATCATGCATTTTAGCCGCTACGCCTTTCTGGGCGGTTAAATCCATAAACTCGAAGTTGTGACAGTTCCGACACTCTTGCGAATTATTGTCTTTCATACGCCGCCATTCATTTTGCGCCATCGATAAACGGTGGTCTTCAAATTTTTGCGGTGTATCTATTAACCCCAGTGCTTTCGCGTACAGCTCCTTGCTGGCCTTGATTTTGCGGATCATTTTCGGCCCCCACTCATGAGGGACGTGGCAATCAGGGCAAGTCGCGCGCACACCGCTGCGGTTGTTGTAGTGTACGGTTTCCATGTATTCCTGGTATACCGTGTTGCGCATTTCGTGACAGCTAATGCAGAACTCTTCAGTATTGGCCTTTTCCATACCGGTATTAAAGCCGCCCCAGAAAATAATGCCGCCCACAAAGCCGATTAACAACAGCGTGCCGAGCGCCAGACGGCTGGGGCGACGCCACCATTGCCAGACGCGCTTAATCCAGCCTGGTTTACGGTTAGAATTTTCCATAATGACCTCTTATTTCCCGTAACCTTTCGAGGGGGTGAAGGTATTTTCAACAATCGGCGCGGCGTCAGCCTGCGGGACATGACACTGCAGACAGAAGTAACGACGCGGGGCGACTTCAGCCAGTACCTTGCCGTTGCTGTCCATAAAGTGCGTCGGGCTGATGCGCGGTGCACCGGTGGTGCGGTAGCTTTCAACACCGTGACACTGCAGGCAACGGTTGGTATTGGTCGTCACCTGGTAACCGTCAACACTGTGCGGAACCATCGGTGGCTGATTCACATAATTCAGCGGCATACGCTCCTGCTCTTTCGGCATGCGAATCGCCCCTTCCTGTGTCCCTGAGACCTCCGGTGACTGGCTCAGATCCACTCCGTTTGCAGCCCAAACGGCCCCACTGACTACCAGGGCCAGCGCGGCTGTCCATTGACTCAGCGCTTTAATCAGGTCATGGCTTTTCATTGTTTCGCTCCCGAACTCCATCGCATTTACACTTCATCCTTTAAGCTGCCTCTTTGTTGGCTGCGCTCCGAAACCCCAGTCACATAGTTACTATGCTCCTGGGGAATTTCTCGCTTGCCGCCGCGATGCATCTCAAATGATTTTGTGTATCGTTATTGTAAAAACATCCTCAGAACAGACATCCACACAGCGACCGCAGGCCATGCAATCGCGACTGGTCACCTGCACCGGGCTTTGCTCATCCAGCACCGGCGCACGTAGCACATGCGGTTCCGGGCAAACATGAAAACAATCCATACAGCGGTTACATCTCTTACGTTCTTTTGCTGATACGGTTATTGCACCTTTACTGCCCAATGCGCCATACAGCGCACCCAGGGGGCAGAGATGTCCGCACCAGCCATGCTCAACGACCAGTAAATCAAATAAAAACAGCGCGAGAATAAGCAGCGCACCGCTGCCAAAGCCCATGACCAGGCTACGTCCCAGCAAAGAAACCGGGTTTATCCACTCCCACAGCAGCGTTCCTGTCAGGGCAGAACCGACCAGGATAACCACCAGCAGGACGTACCGTATATGGCGCGGCAGGGTCGCAGACTGATTCAGGTCAAACCTTCTGCGCAGCCAGCTCGCCAAATCAGTCACCGGATTCATCGGGCAGACCCAACTGCAAAACAGTCGCTTACCTGCAAGGGCATACAGAACCGTAATAATGGCGGCCCCTGTTAACGCGACTGTTGCTGGCAGGTGCCCGCTGGCCAGGCTTTGCAGGGTAATGAGTGGGTCGGTTAACGGAATGGTATCCAGCAACAGGCTGCTACTGTAATTACCATGCAGGATCCACACGCCAAGCCACGGACCGCTGAGGAACATCGCCAGAACCAGGAACTGGCTCAGGCGACGCAACACCAGCCAGCGATGGCTCTTCCACCACCCTTTTTTCGCTTGTGCTTCACGCCCCGCATCACGTTTACGATTTGCCATTGTTCCCCTCCAGCCAACCGAAGCGGTAATGGTGTCCTAACTCCCCTTTCGCCAGCGACAGCGGCAGCACTTTTATTGCCGGCTGCTCCAGTACGCAGACTTTTTCGCATTTCCCACAGCCAGTACAGGCATCGCTGTGCACGGTCGGAATAAACCGCGCATGCTTACCAGTACGCATGTTGCGGTCCAGCTCCAGGGTGATAGCCTCATCGATTTTCGGGCACTCGCGATAGCAAACGTCGCAGCGTAGTCCCTGATAGTTGAGGCAGTTTTCGTGATCCAGCAGAACCGCCAGTCCCATACGCGAATCGTCAATGGATGCAATTTCCCTGTCCAACGCGCCGCTGGGGCAGACTTTGGCGCACGGGATGTCCTCACACATTTCGCAGGGGATGTCGCGAGCGACAAAATAGGGTGTTCCGGCCGCCAGCCCGGAGGCCAGCGTTGCCAGTTTCAGCGTGTCATACGGGCAGGCCTGGACGCACTGGCCACAGCGCACACAGGCGCTGGCAAATGCGTCTTCACTCAGAGCCCCAGGCGGGCGCAGCCGCACGCCGGTTGCGCGTGCGGTTTGCTGTTGCAACCCCAGCGCCACGCCAACGACAGCCAGCCCGCCTGCTGCGCGAACCATATCGCGCAGGAAGCGGCGGCGGCCATTTTGGGGTTTTGCTGACCGGGACATAACGCGTTACACCTTCGCCAGTTTCACAGCGCACTTCTTGAAATCCGTCTCTTTAGAGAGCGGATCCGTCGCATCCAGCGTCAGGTTGTTCACCAGCTGTGCGGCGTCGAAGAACGGCATGTACACCAGCCCCTGAGGCGGACGGTTGCGGCCGCGTGTTTCAACAATCGAAATCACTTCACCACGACGGGATACCACTTTGACCTTGTCGCCACGGCGAAGATCGCGCGCTTTTGCATCCAGCGGATGGATAAACAGTACCGCCTCCGGGAACGCACGGTGCAGTTCCGGCACGCGGCGCGTCATGCTGCCAGTATGCCAGTGCTCCAGCACGCGACCGGTGGAGAGCCACAGATCGTATTCTTTATCCGGTGCTTCAGCCGCCGGTTCAAATGGCAGCGCGAAGATAACGGCTTTCCCATCCGGTTTGCCGTAGAACTTGTAGCTTTCTCCAGCCTTCACGTACGGATCGTTGCCTTCGCTGTAGCGCCACTGAGTCTCCTTACCATCGACCACTGGCCAGCGTAACCCGCGCGCCTTGTGGTAATCATCGAACGGTGCAAGATCGTGTCCGTGTCCGCGACCAAACCAGGCGTACTCTTCGAACAGACCTTTTTGCAGGTAGAAACCGAGTTCGCGAGATTCATCGTTCAGTTGATCTTCAGCCAGTTCGCTGACCGGGAATTTCGTTACTGCTGGCGTGGCGAACAGCACGTCATACAACGTCTTACCGCGTAGCTCGGGTTTCTTCGCCAGCAGTTCCTCCGGCCAGACGTCTTCCGTTTTGAATCGGCGGGCAAACTGCACCATCTGCCACAGGTCAGATTTCGCTTCGCCCGGTGCTTTAATCTGCTGGCGCCAGAACTGAGTACGGCGCTCGGCGTTACCGTAAGCCCCTTCTTTCTCTACCCACATCGCTGTTGGCAGGATCAGGTCGGCCGCAAGAGCACTGACCGTCGGGTACGGATCGGAAACGATGATAAAGTTGCGCGGATCGCGCCAGCCAGGCATACGCTCTTCGTTGATGTTCGGCCCAGCCTGCATGTTGTTGTTACACATCACCCAGTAGACATTGAGCTTGCCATCTTTCAGTGCGCGGTCCTGCGCCACAGCATGCAGACCGATTTTCGCCGGAATGGTCCCCGCCGGAATATTCCAGTGTTTTTCACAGATATCGCGGTGTTTTTCGTTCGTCACCACCATATCCGCAGGCAGACGGTGAGAGAAGGTCCCGACTTCACGCGCGGTACCACAAGCGGAAGGCTGACCCGTCAGCGAGAATGGGCCGCAGCCTGGCTGAGAAATTTTACCGGTCAGCAGGTGCAGGTTATAGACCAGGTTATTAGCCCATACGCCACGGGTATGCTGGTTAAAGCCCATCGTCCAGTAGGAGATGACTTTCTTCTTAGGATCGGCATACAACTGCGCCAACTGTTCCAGCTGATCTTTTGGCACGCCGGTCATTTCTGCAGTTTTATCCAGCGTATACTCCGCAACAAACGCTTTGTACTCTTCAAAACTGATCGGTTCCGAGGCATCAGAACCCGGGTTTTTCGCCGCTTTTTCCAGCGGATGGGTTGGACGCAGACCGTAGCCGATATCCGTCGCCCCTTTACGCAGGTTAACGTGCTTGCTAAAGAAGTCCTGGTTTATCGCATTGTTTTGAATGATATAGTTTGCGATGTAGTTGAGGATCACCAGGTCGCTTTGCGGCGTAAAGACGATGCCGTTATCCGCCAGCTCAAAGCTACGATGCTGGAAGGTAGAGAGAACGGCGACGTTGACGTTAGGATCGGACAGACGACGGTTGGTGATGCGCGACCACAGGATCGGGTGCATTTCCGCCATATTAGCGCCCCACAGGACGAAAGCATCCGCATGCTCGATATCGTCATAACAGCCCATCGGCTCATCCATACCAAAGGTACGCATAAAGCCCACAACGGCTGACGCCATGCAGTGACGCGCGTTCGGATCGATGTTGTTCGAACGGAAACCGGCTTTGAACAGTTTTGCGGCAGCGTAGCCTTCCCAGATGGTCCACTGACCGGAGCCAAACATACCAATAGCGTCTGGCCCTTTCTCTTTCAGAGAGGTTTTAAATTTCTCTTCCATCACATCAAAGGCCTGGTCCCAGCTAATCGGGGTGAATTCGCCTTCTTTGTGATATTTGCCGTCTTTCATGCGCAGCATCGGCTGCGTTAAACGGTCTTTTCCGTACATGATTTTCGGCAGGAAGTAACCTTTGATGCAGTTGAGCCCACGGTTAACCGGCGCATCCGGGTCACCCTGACATGCCACAACACGCCCTTGTTGAGTGCCTACCAATACGCCACAACCGGTACCGCAAAAACGGCACGGGGCTTTATCCCATTTGATCGCTTCTTGCTGACCGACTACCGCACGGGCTACGCCCGGCACGCTTAACCCGGCAGCCGCCGCAGCGGCCGCAACGGCGTTAGCTTTCATAAAGCTACGACGACTGAGTTTCATGGTGTTTCCTCACCTTGCTCATCCTGCTGGTGATAAACCAGCGACACCGCCAGTACGCCCGCAACGTTGCGCACTGACTCAATTGTTTTCATTAGCGTTTCACTGTGCTCTGCTTCCACCACCACAATCAGTTGACCGCTTTCCACATCGCTGAGAGCAACTTCGCAACCCGGAAACGAACGTAACTGCGTAGCGATATCACTGATGTGCTGACTTTTGGCCTGAACGATCAGGCTGCAGACCTGCCAGTTAGTGTCCATGGTTGTACTCCGCATTAATGGCTGATACCGGACAGATAGCGACACACGCGCCGCATCCGTTACATGCCTGATTGTCGAGCTGTGGCTGATAAATACCGGACAGCGTGGGACGAAAGGTTATGGCCATGGGTTCACAGCTATCCTGACAGCGATGGCATTCAACGGACTGATGCGCGAGACAGTTGTCACCGATCGAAAAATTCAGATCCCATGCCCTGGTGTGGCGCGGAAGAAAAAGTGATTCGGGGCAGGCCTCTGCGCAGGCGTAACAAAAGCTGCATTCGCCGTGTTTGAAATTTACGCCTGGATAACCGCCCTGGCCTCGCTGCAGGATGTCGGTTTCACACGCCTGGATGCAGGCGTCACAACGGAGGCAATGAGCCAGAAAATGTGAGTCTTCCATGCTCCACGGCGGACGAATCCCATTGCTGGCTTTACGCCAACTGCCTGTCAACATGCCTCGACGGGATAAATCAACCATGACATTGTCCTTCCATAATGACGCTCTCCCTCGGCGGGTTGAACGACAATAAAAAACGCACTATTTATGAGTAGTTATTTTTAGCCGTAAGATATTTCAGGATGTGTTTGAGGTGCATACCCCAATTGGGGTAAATGCTGTTGCCGGATCAAAAGAGTGTTGAGTTGGCGGGAAAAAGTGCGCTTTTGCTCACATTTCAATGAGTTATATAATCAATTATATAGCGAAAACATAAAACAGAGAATAATCTCACAATTAAGATAATTCCTGGTATTTATCGCTACACAAATTATAAACCTTTAATTAATGCACTTAAAATATAAGTAAATTTAGATTAATAGACGATATGAATATGCTAACCTGCCCTTGATACGTTCATAAGACAGAAGAAAGGAAACACTGTGAACAATAAGATGAAGACAATTGTCCCTGCCGTACTCCTTGCCGCCTTCGCCAGCACCTCTGTGTGGGCGACAACCACCGATGCCAGCGCTCAGCCGCTGGAAAAAGTCGCCCCTTATCCTAAAGCGGACAAGGGAATGAAGCGTCAGGTTATTCAGCTTACTCCTGAGAAAGATGAATCTACTCTGAAAGTAGAACTGCTGATCGGACAAACGCTGGAAGTTGATTGCAACAAACATCGCCTTGGCGGAGAACTGGACAGCAAAACGCTGGAAGGTTGGGGTTATGACTACTATGTATTCGACAAAGTTACGTCTCCGGTTTCAACCATGATGGCCTGCCCGGACGGCAAGAAAGAGAAGAAATTCATCACCGCGTATCTGGGTGAAGACGGTATGCTGCGTTACAACAGCAAATTACCGATTGTGGTTTACACCCCGGAAAACGTGGAGGTGAAATACCGCATCTGGAAAGCAGAAGATAAAATTCAGGACGCCGTCGTGCGATAAGTGAGAATGTGCCGGATGGCGGCGTACCGCCTTATCCGGCATACAGACGCATGAAGTAGAAGTAGGCCGGATAAGCGCAGCGCCATCCGGCCTTTTTTTACAGCGCGATATCCGCCACAGCTTTCTGCTCAGGCTGCGGTTGCGCCTGAGGTTGTAGCTGTGGTTTCGGCGCTTCATCAGCAACCTGCGGTTTATCGTACTTCAGACCCAGTACTTCGCTGGTGTATTGCAGCTCTTGCTCCGTAGCCTCAACGTTGCCGTTCAGCTTCGTGCCATAAGACGGAATAATCGTTTTCAGCTTCGCCTGCCATTCCGGGCTGGCAACTTTATCTTTAAACACTTTTTCCATCAGATGCAGCATGATCGGTGCCGCGGTTGATGCCCCCGGTGATGCACCCAGCAGCGCAGCAATGGTGCCTTCTTTATCGCTGACCACTTCGGTTCCCAGACGCAGAACGCCGCCCTTCTCCGCATCACTTTTGATAATCTGCACACGCTGGCCTGCCTGCCATAAACGCCAGTCTTCTTTTTTCGCCTGTGGATAGTACTCTTGCAGCGCGGCAAAACGATCGTCGTCGCTGAGCATCACCTGGCTTACCAGATATTTGACCAGATCGAAGTTATCCAGACCTACGTTAACCATCGGCATAAAGTTCGACGTGGTGGTAGAACTGAGCAGATCCCACAATGAACCGTTTTTCAGGAACTTAGTGGAGAAGGTTGCGAACGGCCCAAACAGCACTACGCGTTTACCATCCAGAATACGGGTATCAATGTGCGGTACGGACATCGGCGGCGCACCAACGGAGGCCTGACCATACACTTTCGCCAGATGACGATTGACCACATCAGGGTTTTCCGCCACCAGGAACTGCCCGCCAACCGGGAATCCGGCATAGCCTTTCGCTTCCGGAATGTCGGTTTCCTGCAACAGCTTCAGGGCAGCGCCACCGGCACCGATAAAGACAAACTTCGCCTTAATAGCGTGTTCCGCTTCATTGTTTTTCAGATCAGCAACCGTGACCGTCCAGCTATTATCCGCGTTACGCTTAAAGCCGCGAACTTCGGTGCTCAGTTGCAGCGCAAAGTTGGTTTTTTTCTGCAACGATGCAATCAACTGGCGCGTAATTTCACCGTAGTTCACGTCAGTACCGATCTCGGTACGCGTTGCCGCAACTTTCTGTTTCGGATCGCGACCTTCCATAACCAAAGGCGCCCATTCTTTAATCTGCGCGTGATCTTCAGAGTAGCGCATACCGCGGAACAGGGTGCTTTGCTGGAGTGCCGTGTAACGGGCACGCAGGAAATTCACGTTCTCGTCGCCCCAGACAAAGCTCATATGGGGAACAGTGGTGATAAACGAGCGGGGTTCATGCATCACGCCGTTGTTGACCTGATACGCCCAGAACTGGCGGGAAATCTGGAAGGCTTCGTTAATTTCGACTGCCTTTTCAATACTGATGCTACCGTCAGCCTTTTTAGGCGTGTAGTTCAGTTCCATCAGTGCGGAGTGGCCTGTTCCGGCATTGTTCCAGCCGTTTGAACTTTCCTGAGCAACGCCATCCAGTCGCTCTACCATGGTCATTGACCATTGCGGCTCCAGCTCCTGTAAATAGGTTCCCAGTGTGGCGCTCATGATGCCGCCGCCAATCAACAGTACATCCGTTTCCTGCTCTTCCGCCGCTTTCGCTTTTGCTGCCATCGAGACAACATTCAGCCCTACAGCCATGGTGAAGAGCATGGCAGTCACTTTTTTCATAATGTTAATGCCTTACTTTTAGTATCGCTTTTTGCTTTTTATGCAGGTGAAAATCGAGCGGTAACAACGGTAACACTTAAGTAAAAATAATTAAATATTGTTTATAAATTATATTTAAATTTTAAAAATGTTATTAATACGTTGATTCTTTATATGGTTATTGACAATCATTTCTGGAAACCTCCCCGTCAGACGGGTACTATGCTGCGCTTTGCTATTCACCGCACGGATGCCTGTCGGTCTGCTGTCATCAGGCCTTTTCTGACCTGAGAGTAACTATGTCTGCAACACACTCTTCCCCTGCCGCGGTGGCAGAACACACCACCCACACCGTGTTACGCCACCCCCGCCTGCTGGTTCGTGAAACGCTGGCCGGTGTGGTAACCGCCCTGGCGCTGATCCCGGAAGTGATCTCTTTTTCCGTTATTGCTGGCGTCGATCCGAAAGTCAGCTTGATAGCCTCGGTCGTACTGTGCCTGGCGATGTCCTTTTTAGGTGGGCGTCCGGCAATGGTTACCGCCGCTGCAGGATCGGTTGCATTAGTCATTGGCCCGATGGTGCATCAACACGGCGTGCAGTACATCCTGCCTGCGGTAGTGCTGGCCGGGATTATTCAGATCCTGTTTGGTGTGTCAGGAATGGCGCGTTTGATGCGGTTCATCCCCACGGCCGTGATGACAGGATTTGTCAATGCGCTGGGTATTTTGATTTTCTTTGCCCAGGTCCCGCATTTCTGGGGAAACAGCCCGTTAATCTGGGGGCTGTTCGTCCTGACGCTGCTGATTGTGCTGTGGGTTCCGCGGTTTATCAAAGCCATCCCCGCGCCGCTGATCGCTATCGTGCTGCTGACGGTGTTCACTGTCACCAGCGGGCAACTGTTACCGACCGTCGGTGACGAAGGTTCAATGAGCGGCGGTCTGCCGGGCTTGACGCAGTTACTTGTACCACTCAACCTGCAAACGTTAACCATTATCTGGCCCTGCGCGCTGAGCATCGCTTTTGTTGGATTGATGGAATCGCTATTAACTGCCCGACTGGTTGACGACCTGACGGTCACCCCGTCGAATAAAAACCGTGAAAGCACCGGACTGGGCGTAGCCAATATCCTGGCCGGTTTTTATGGCGGCATCGCCGGATGCGCGATGATCGGTCAAACGATTGTCAACGTTGAGATGGGGAAAGCTCGCAGCCGTGTTTCCACGTTTGCCGCCAGCCTGGTCTTGCTGCTGCTCGTCACCGCACTCAGCGAGGTGATGGCAAAGATACCAATGTCAGTACTGGCGGGAATTATGGTGATTGTGGCGGTAAAAACGTTTAGCTGGCACAGCATCCGACCCGCGACGCTGACCAACATGCCGGTCACCGAAACGCTGGCAATGTTGGTTACCGTCGCCGCGACAGTCTCTACCGGCAACCTGGCGATTGGCGTGGTTGCCGGCGTGATCACGATGTTGATACTGCCGCGCATCGTCAGTAGGAAACGGGCGTCTACATCAAAAACAGCGTCGCCAGACCCAGAAAAATAAAGAATCCGCCGGTGTCGGTGATAGCGGTAATCATGACGCTGGAGCCGACCGCCGGATCGCGCCCGAGCTTCACCATCGTCATCGGAATGATAACGCCCATCAGCGCCGCCATCAGCAGATTGAGCATCATCGCCAGGGTCATCACGCCGCCCAGCGCCATATCATCGTACAGCCACCAGGTGATGCCGCCCATGATGCCGCCCCAGACAAGGCCGTTGATCAGCGCTACCCCCATCTCACGCAGGATCAGAAACGTCAGGTTGCCGGGCTGAATATTCTGCAACGCCAGCGCCCGGACAATCATGGTGATGGTCTGATTACCCGTATTACCGCCAATCCCTGCCACAATGGGCATCAGCGAGGCCAGCGCCACCAGTTGTGAAATGGTGTGCTCGAAACCGTCGATTACCCGCGAGGCGATAAAAGCGGTACAGAGATTAATTGCCAGCCACGCCCAACGGGTTTTTACCGCTTTAGTGACCGGAGCGAATACATCCTCTTCGGCACTTAAGCCCCCCATTCGACGCAGATCGGTATCGGTTTCTTCATAAACCACGTCGACGATCTCATCGATGGTTAAGCGTCCCATCAGTTTGCCTGAGGGATCAACCACCGCAGCACTAACCAGGTTGTCACGTTCAAACGTACGCGCAGCATTCTCGGCGATATCTTCCGGAGAAAATGTGAGCGGATCATCCTCCATCACTTCGCTGACTTTACGCTGCACGTCATTGAGCAGAATACAGGTTAGCGTCAGTTCACCCACCAGCACTTTATTGCGATCGGTTACGAAGAGTTTATCGGTGTTCTCCGGCATTTTTCCCAGCCGCCGCAAGTACCGCTGCACCACTTCCAGCGTCACGTCCGGACGTACGGTGATGACTTCGAACTCCATGATCGCACCGACGCGATTCTTCTCGTAGTGCAGCACCTGACGTACGCGCGCCCGCTCTTCAGCAGGCAATGATGCCAGCAGTCGACCGGTAAGGTTACGGGGTAAATGCTGTACCAGATAAATCTGTTCGTCGATATCGAGATATTGCAGCGCATCCAGTAGCTCGCGGTCGCTCATCTCGTCGATCAGGTCATCCCACACATTTTCTGATGCTTCAAGCAGGACGTTGCCGCGTTTTTCACTTTCGACCAGTCGCCACAGGGCGTGACGCTCTTCGGAGGGCAGTGCTTCGAGGGTATCGGCCAGATCGGGTGGCGGCAAATGCGCCACCAGAGCCCCTACCTCAGCAATATCGTCGGCTAACGTGCCGACGTCATATTGCTCAGCCAGGGTAAGCTTACCCAATAATGTTGAAATGATGGCTTTATCAGTGGTCAGCAGCCAGATTAGACGCGCACGCTCTTCATCACGTAGCCTGGCGCTGTTTTTGTTTATTGCGGACATTAATCATAAATCCATGATATGAAATATCATCAATCATGATGCCGAATTATGTAAATAACAATAAACGAGGCCGCCGGGTGGATAAAAAACCGGCGGCATGTGGGATTATGCTGTGCGAGCCACCGCATCGCGCGAAGCCGCATCGCGTTCATCGCCCAGCAGTTCACTCAATTGCCCATTACGCATTTCCAGCAAACGGTCTGCATGAATAAAGTAATGATCGTCATGACTAATGGCGAAAATGGTTTTGCCCATCTCCTGCATCAGCGGCAGCAACACCTGGTAGAATTCACGCCGGAAATGCGGATCCTGATCGGCGGCCCATTCATCCAGCAGAATGATGTCGCGCTCCTCTGCTAAGGCCAGCAACAGCGCCACACGCTTTTTCTGCCCTTTCGACAGCTTCAGGTTGAGAATGCGCCCGTCGTTCAGTTCCAGCTTGTGCGCCATTTGCAGATGATCCAGCCACTTCGCTACCAGCGCCGGAGAAGCGTCTCTGCCTTCAGGTCCCAGCAATTTGTCAAACAGCCAGACGTCGGTAAACACCGCGGAGAACAGCTTGCGGTAGTCCTCCGGTTTTTCGACAGCAACCGCCTTGCCATCCAATAAAATCTCACCAGACTGCGGCTGGTATAGCCCGGTCAGCAACATCGCCAGCGTAGATTTCCCACTACCGTTACCGCCAATCAGGAAGATCAGTTCACCACGATGAATGGTCAGATTCACTGGCCCAACGGCGAACGCATTATCCTGATAGCGGAAAACCACGTCGCGCAACTCCAGCGTTTGCCAGTCCGGAAATGCAGTTGGCCGTGGAAATTCAGCCTTGAAGGGGGCCAGGGAGAACTTATTCAGCTTGTTGAACGCCACCTGTGCAGTCAGCAGCGTTGGCAGCGCGCCGACGGCAGAGAGCAGCGGCGTGCGCAGGAATAGCAGCGTCAGCGAATAGGTCGCCGCCACGGCGGTATCCGCCCAGCCCAGACTGTTGGCCATCCAGAATACCAGGCCAATGGCGCCCAGCATCATAATGTTCGACCAGTTGACCGCGCTCAGGTGGAAGGTATCGGCACGGATAATATGATGACGGTACTCTTTGGCATCCGGGACGTACAGCTGATTAAAGAGATGCTCCGCACGTTCCCGGTTGAGCGTCAGCTCTTTGCGCCCTTCCAGCACCGTCTGGTAGTCGTTGTACAGCTTGTCTTCGGTTTCACGCAGGGTAGCCATGTGTTTATACACCCGCGCCACCAGCACAAATCCGCCCCAGATGGTGATTGCCATCCAGATTGCCGTCACCAGCAGCATTTTCGTCGACAACATGGCCAGATACGCCGCCGACCCCACGGTCAAAATAATCCCCTGTACCAGCTCAGGTAGGCGGACAAAGGCAATGGTAATGTTACGGATATCGCTGGTTAAACCGGCCAGTAACGAGGCGCTACCGATTTGCTCGATACGCTCGACGTGGGTGTCCAGAATTCGTTTGATAAATTCGCTACGCAGACGGTAGACAAAGTGGTGCCCCAGCGTGGTGAGCGCCAGCTGTGAACCGAGGGTGACGACCATCAGTAACAGCAGCAGGCCAAGAAACTCCGGTAGCACCATCAGCGTGGTGTCGACCGTTTCAATCAGGCGCTGATTAATAAACGCAATCAGCCCAATCCCCAGCGCGGCACTGACAAGGCTGAGCGCCATGACGCTGATAAATGGCCAGCGATACTGCCGCCAGACAAGAAGTAAAAGTTCCATGCAAACAACCCGGACAAGTAATAACAGCCCGCAGTTTAAACATCTCTTCGCTGACAGCAATAATAATTCTTATTTTTATTCTTTTTTACCTGCCTGGCGAAACGTCAGGTTATAACGACAATCTCCCGTCAATGGATGATACCCCGTCTTAAGCGGCTGGACGCCATGATAAAACAGCCGCGAGTTTCCCCCCCATACCACCACATCACCATGCTCCAGCAATACTCGCTTTAAGGGATCGTTGCGCCGTAAGCCGCCAAACTGAAAAATCGCCGGCAGGCCCAGCGATACAGAGACGATAGGCGCTCGCAGGTCAGGCTCATCTTTATCCTGATGTAAAGACAGTTTTGCCCCCGGCGTATAGCGATTAATAAGGCAAGCATCCGGTTGAAAATCAGGATAGCCTGCGGCCGTTGCCGCCTGTTGGCACAGCTCAGCAAAGACCTCGGGTAATGGCGGCCAGTGAACGCCGGTTAATGGATCGACCGGTGAATAGAGGTAGCCATGTTGATCCGTTGTCCAGCCCAGATGGCCGCAATTCGTCATGGCTACCGACATCGTATAACCGCCAGGGGTGACCATCTGGCGAAACGGCGACTGTCTGGCTGTCGCCGCGATTGCCCGCAGTAAAGCGGGGGCGGATTCAAATGCAAAGCGCCGCAAAATCACCGCACCTGACGCCAGCGGCTCGTGCCAGGGTTTCTCATCTGCAAAGAGATCGAGCATTACGTTTCCTCGCGGGTGGCTTCACGTTGCAACAGTTGCGCCTTGCGCGTTATTCCCCAACGATAGCCAGAAAGCGCGCCATCACCGCGGATTACGCGGTGACACGGGATCACAATCGCCAGTTTGTTCGCCGCGCAGGCGCTGGCTACGGCACGCACCGCCTTCGGCTTGCCGATAGTGCTGGCAAGTTGCTGATAACTCACCGTCTCACCACAAGGGATTGCCCGCAGCGCTTGCCATACCTGCTGCTGAAAGGCGGTTCCCTGAATATCCAGCGGCAGTGACAGTGCGGTATTGCGCGTGTTAATCACGGCGATCACCTCACGCACATGTTGTTGAAACTCCGTATCGGCGGGCTCGTCACGTGCCGTCGGAAACAGTTCATGCAATTCTGCTATCAGCGTAGCATCGTCGTCGCCCAGCAAGATCGCGCAGATACCCCGTTCACTTTCAGCCACCAGGCAACGGCCGAGGGCGCAATCTGTGAGGGTATAGCGCACAGAAACATTACCGCCGCCTTGACGAAATTGCCTGGCGGTCATGCCTAACGCCTGATCCGCTTTGCGGTAATAGCTGCTGCTGTCGGGGAATCCGGCGTCAAGAATCGCCTGCGTGACCGGTGCGCCTTTTGCCAGCGCGTCACGCAGGCGACGGGCACGCCACGACTGTTGCCAGGCTTTGGGGGTCATCCCGGTGGTTGCTTTGAACAGGCGATGCAGGTGAAACGGGCTCATCGCAACATGCTGCGCAAGAGCCTCCAGTGTGAGGGGGGACTCCTGCTCCAGCAACTGACAGGCGTGGGCTATTTTGTCCAGCCGCTGCTGTTGCGCGCTATCTTTGTCCGGCCGGCAGCGTTTGCAGGGACGAAACCCTGCCGCCTGTGCCTGCTCGGCATCCGCGAAGAAACTGACATTTTTGCGCAGCGCATGTTTTGCCCGACAGGACGGTCGACAAAAAATGCCTGTAGTCTGAACAGCAAAAACAAACTGACCGTCAGCCCTGGCGTCACGATCCAGCACAGACTGCCAGCGTTCATCATCAGTGATGTGTAAGAGATTTGTCATGATGGACTCCTTTGTTAAGCATAGCGCTTAGCCTCAGTGTGTCCGCATTGCGGGTTATAAAAACCCGCAATCTTGCTTTTTAATTTTTTTCGCTGACCAGGAAGCTTTTAAACTGCGGCGACATCCAGGTGCTAAACCCTTCGCCTTCTTTAACAATCATATACACCGCTAACCCTTCGCGACGCACAACCTCTTTGGCTTTTTGCGGGCCAAGCACCATTAGCCCGGTATCCCAACCATCAGCCTCCAACGCCGTGGGTGCAATCACCGTCACAGAGACCAGATTGTGTTCAATCGGACGGCCGGTTTGCGGATCGATGACATGGGAAAGACGCTTGCCATCCAGTTCGTAATAGTTGCGATAGCTACCGGAGGTGCTGATACCATGCCCATTGATATCGACAATCGCCTGGACCGCGTTTTCACGATCGGTCGGTTTCTGTATTGCCACACGCCACGGTTGCCCCTCGGCATTCATTCCACGGCTATTCAGCGCGCCGCCAACAGAAACCAGATAGCGGGCGATCCCTTCCTGTTCCATCAATCGCGCCAGATGGTCAGCCGCATACCCTTCCCCCACGGTGGAGAGATCAACGTACAGCGCCGGCAGATCTTTCTGCAGATAATTCTGGTGCGCCTCATTAACAACCTTCAGATGTGAAAGCCCGGTTTGCGCTTTTGCCGCATCAATTCTTGCCTGCACAGGAGTATGCAGCGGTTGCTGCTGTGGACCAAAGCCCCACAGGTTGACCAACGGACCGACGGTGATGTCCATCGCGCCGTCGGTTTTTGCGCCAATACGTAACGCCGATGTCACAATATCCGCCAGCGCATCATTCACCGGCCACGGTGACAGGCTGTTTGACAGGTTAAAACGCATCAGCGCAGAATCATTCTTATAGGTAGAAAGCAGTTGATCATCAGCATCGAGCTGAGTCTGGATCTTCACCTGCAACTCCCCGGCACGTTTGGCATCCACGCCAACCACACTGACCCGCCAGAAAGTGCCCATGGTTTTGCCTTCCAGGACTGTCGCGGTTGAGGACGGGGTCTGGGTTGATTTCGGGGCCTCATCGCACCCGACAAAAAAGAGTGTTACAGCCAGGAGCGCTGCACGACAAAAAATCATATCCATACGTGATTACCCTTATGAAAACGGGCGCAAGAGTACACCAAAAAAGAGTGTTTGTACGTCAGAAAAACGGCATTAAAAAAGGCCCCGTAGGGCCTTTGATAGAAATAGATACAGATTAGAACTGGTAAACCAGACCCAGTGCTACGATATCATCGGTAGAGATACCTGCATTACGGGTGAACTGGTTGTCATCCAGCAGGTTGATTTTGTAATCAACATAGGTAGACATGTTTTTGTTGAAGTAGTAGGTCGCGCCAACATCAACATATTTCAGGATATCCTGGTCGCCGTAGCCGTTGTCCAGATCTTTACCTTTTGACTGCAGGTAAGCCACGGACGGACGCAGACCGAAGTCGAACTGGTACTGTGCAACAGCTTCAACGTTCTGTGCTTTGTTAGCCCAACCCAGTTTACCTGCACGCGTTGCGTTGTAGGTCTGGGTGTACTGTGCTGCCAGG
The DNA here is from genome assembly GCF_005280975.1 of Citrobacter sp. wls716. Lineage (NCBI taxonomy): Bacteria > Pseudomonadati > Pseudomonadota > Gammaproteobacteria > Enterobacterales > Enterobacteriaceae > Citrobacter > Citrobacter sp. wls716. The sequence continues at coordinate 260,612 of NZ_SZWX01000038.1, read as the reverse complement.
TACACATTGTTCGCGTCGTATTTCAGACCGCCAGTGTAGGTTTCAGCACGATCGCCGGTACCGAAGTTCAGCTTGTTCTGCTCATCAGTACGTTTGGAGCTGGTGACCGCGGTACCCAGGGAGAAGCCTTCACCGATATCATAAGTGATAGATCCGCCGACGCCGTCACCGTTCTGATTCAGTGCGTCACGACCGTTGCCAGTCACGCCGGTCATGCCTTCACCTTCCGGACTACCGTTTTTACCCTGGTACTGCAGGGCAAAGTTCAGACCATCAACCAGACCGAAGAAATCGGTGTTACGGTAGGTTGCAAAGCCGTTACCACGCTGCTGCATGAAGTTGTCAGAACCGTAGGTATCGCCGCCGAATTCCGGCAGAACGTCGGTCCAGGACGTGACGTCATAAACCACGCCGTAGTTACGACCGTAGTCGAAAGAACCTGCATCAGCGAATTTCAGACCGGCAAACGCGACACGCGTCCAGGCGTTGTTTTCGTTTTCAGAGGAGTTACCCATGATCTGGTATTCCCACTGGCCGTAACCGGTCAGTTGGTCGTTAACCTGGGTTTCACCTTTGAAGCCGATACGCATATAGGTCTGATCACCATCTTTAGTAGAGTCATCAGAGAAATAGTGCAGACCGTCGACTTTACCGTACAGATCTAATTTGTTGCCGTCTTTGTTGTAAATTTCAGCCGCATTTGCTGCGCCTGCTACCAGCAGAGCCGGTACCAGGAGGGACAGTACTTTAACTTTCATGTTATTAACCCTCTGTTATATGCCTTTATTGCTTTTTTATGCCACTGCTCACTGGCTAACCCTCATTAACCAGTCGGCAACTTCATTCTCCGCAAAAACACAGAATAATCCAACACGAATATGATACTAATACTTTAAAGATGTTTCATTTATCTATGTAGATGTTTCAAAACATTAACAAAAGGGAACTTTTTTTAATTAAGAAAATGGAGAGAATAAGCACGAATAGTCAAGAACCATTACAAAATACATATAAATCAATAAATTACACAAAGCACAGCCATAGCACTGAATGATAAAAAAAAATCTTCACTCGCAACTAAAATAAACTCGCTATCATCATTAACTTTATTTATTACCGTCATTCATTCATGAATGTCTGTTTACCCCTATTTCAACCGAATGCTCTGCGTTCGGTTTTTTTTTACCCTTCTTTACACAAACATCGCGGTTCTGTGCTACCGATGAAAAACTATAACGACTATTAACTATCTCACCTGTTCACCATCGCATATAAATCAGGCAAATAATTTCTTGTTATTTAATGCTAAATCTGTAGGTTTCATACCTTTATTTGTACTGATAGTGACCGGCTGTACACGTTTGCATTGCCTGCCTGGCAACGATACACAGCAATAAAAAACGCAGCTCCGCAGATGTTGCGTAAGTATGGCAATTCATACATTACCCTTTATACTGCCCCTTCATCTTTAGCGTCGTTTTAACAGGTCATAAACACGAATGAGTCAGTCTGACACAACGGCTTCTACCCGATTCTCCCTGCTTCCGGGAAGTATTACCCGTTTCTTCTTATTATTGATCGTGGTGCTGTTGGTGATGATGGGCGTGATGGTCCAGAGCGCGGTCAACACCTGGCTTAAAGATAAGAGCTATCAGATTGTCGATATCACCCACGCTATTCATAAAAGGGTAGATACCTGGCGATACGTGACCTGGCAAATCTATGACAATATTGCAGCGACAACCAACTCATCGACTGCCGACGGGTTACAGGAAACCCGACTCAAGCAAGATGTCTACTATCTTGAAAAACCCCGTAGAAAGACTGAAGCGCTGATTTTCGGCTCGCATGACAGTTCTACGCTGGAAATGACCCAGCGGATCTCAACCTATCTGGATACACTGTGGGGCGCGGAGAATGTCCCATGGTCCATGTATTATCTGAATGGTCAGGACAATAGCCTGATTCTTATCTCAACATTGCCGCTGAAAGATCTCACCTCCGGCTTTAAAGAATCGACAATTGGCAACATTGTCGACTCGCGCCGCGCTGAGATGTTACAACAGGCCAATGCGCTCGATGAGCGTGAAAGCTTCTCGTCCCTTCGCCGGCTGGTCTGGCAAAACGGTCATTACTTCACGTTACGCACAACCTTTAATCAGCCAGGGCATCTGGCAACCGTGGTCGCGTTTGACCTGCCGATTAATGATTTGATCCCCCCGGGCATGCAGTTGGACAGCTTTCACCTGGAGCCCGATGCCACGTCTACGGCTGAGCATCTCAGTGAAAAAGAGTCGCCTGACAGCGTCAGCATCAACTTTAACAATAGCAAGATTGAGATCTCTTCAGCGCTAAATTCAACGGATATGCGACTGGTCTGGCAGGTTCCCTTTGGTTCATTACTGCTTGATACGCTGCAAAGCATTCTGCTGCCGCTGTTACTGAATATCGCTCTGCTGGCGCTGGCGCTGTTTGGCTATACCACTTTCCGCCACCTCCCTGCCCGCTCAAACGAAGTGGCGCCAAACCTTGCCGCAAATAATGAACTCCGGGTGCTTCGTGCAATCAATGAAGAAATTGTTTCGCTGCTGCCGCTGGGGTTATTGGTACACGACCAGGAATCCAACCGCACGGTTATCAGCAATAAAATTGCCGACCACCTGCTGCCACATTTAAATCTGCAAAATATCACCAGCATGGCGGAGCAGCATCAGGGGGTAATCCAGGCCACAATCAATAATGAATTGTATGAGATCAGGCTGTTCCGCAGCCAGATCTCAGCCCGCACGCAGATCTTTATCATTCGCGACCAGGACCGCGAAGTGCTGGTAAATAAAAAGCTGAAACAAGCGCAGCGACTGTATGAGAAAAACCAACAGGCTCGCGCCGCCTTTATGCAAAACATTGGTCGCGCACTGAAAGATCCCGCCAAAACGCTGGCCATCAATGCTGCCGCACTCAATACGCCCGACAGCCACAAACTGGCAAACCAGGCAGACGTTCTGGTACGTATGGTCGATGAGATTCAGTTGGCCAATCTTCTGGAAAGCGATGACTGGAAAAGTGAATCAACGCTGTTTTCCGTGCAGGCGTTAATTGACGACGTAGTGCCTGAAGTACTACCCGCCATCAAGCGTAAAGGGTTACAGCTGCTGATTAAAAATCACCTGAGCGCCAATGATGAGCGCCGCGGCGACCGCGATGCCCTACGTCGTATTTTGCTGCTACTCATCCAATATGCCGTGACCACAACGCAGATTGGCAAAATTACGCTGGACGTCGACCAGGATGAGTCGGAGGCAGAGCGTCTGACCTTCCGTATTCTGGATACCGGGGAAGGCGTCGCGCTGAATGAAATTGATAATCTGCACTTTCCGTTCAGCAATGACACGCAGAGCGATCGATATGGCAAAGCGAATCCACTCACGTTCTGGTTGTGCGATCAGCTAGCGCGCAAACTGGGTGGACATCTGAATATTAAAGCGCGGGAAGAACTTGGAACGCGTTATATCGTCCATGTTAAGATGCCGCTGCATGACCAACATGCTAATAATGAAGAACGGCTGTTAGATGACGTCTGCGTGATGGTTGACGTCACCTCGAATGACGTACGCAGCATTGTATTGCGTCAGCTGGAAAACTGGGGAGCAACCTGCATCACGCCCGATGAGCGACTGAATAGTCAAGAATATGATCTCTTTATCACTGATAATCCGTCTAATCTTACTGCCTCGGGCTTGCTTTTAAGCGATGATGAGTCTGGCGTGCGAAAAATTGGCCCCGGTCAGCTGCGCGTCAACTTTAATATGAGCAATGCTATGCAGGAAGCTGTCCTGGAGCTAATAGAAGAACAACTGGCGCAAGAAGAGATCCAGGAACTCCCCCTCGGCGGTGATGAAAACGCCGAACTTCATGCCAGTGGTTACTATGCACTCTTTGTAGACACAGTACCGGATGATGTTAAGAGGTTGTATACTGAGGCAGCAACCAGCGATTTCGCTGCGTTAGCCCAAACGGCCCATCGCCTGAAAGGCGTGTTTGCCATGCTTAATCTGGTACCCGGCAAGCAGTTATGTGAAGCGCTGGAACATCTTATTCAAGAGAAAGATGCTCCAGGTATAGAAAAGTACATCAGCGACATTGACGTTTACGTCAAGAGCTTGCTGTAGCAAGGTAGCCCAATACATGAACACTATGAACGTAATTATTGCCGATGACCATCCGATTGTACTGTTCGGTATTCGTAAATCACTTGAACAAATCGAATGGGTGAACGTTGTCGGCGAATTTGAAGACTCCACTGCACTGATCAACAATTTGCCTAAATTAGATGCTCATGTGTTGATTACCGATCTCTCAATGCCGGGAGATAAATATGGTGATGGGATCACGTTAATTAAATATATCAAACGCCATTTCCCGAGCCTGTCGATCATCGTTTTGACCATGAACAACAACCCGGCCATCCTGAGCGCGGTACTGGATCTCGACATTGAAGGGATCGTGCTGAAACAAGGTGCGCCAACTGACCTGCCGAAGGCGCTGGCGGCGCTGCAAAAAGGTAAGAAATTCACCCCGGAAAGCGTCTCTCGCCTGCTGGAAAAAATCAGCGCCAGCGGTTATGGCGACAAACGCCTGTCACCGAAAGAAAGTGAAGTTCTGCGCCTGTTTGCCGAAGGCTTCCTGGTGACTGAAATCGCTAAAAAGCTCAATCGCAGTATTAAAACCATCAGTAGCCAGAAAAAGTCTGCAATGATGAAGCTCGGCGTGGAAAACGATATCGCCCTGCTGAATTACCTGTCATCCGTGACGTTAAGCCCGTCAGACAAAGAGTAATTCGGTTTCATATCATCTGCCTGATGGCACCGCGTTTATCTGGCCTACGAACAATACAGTGTTGTGTATGTTCTGTAGGCCGGATAAGGCAAACACCGCTACCCTGCCTCTTTTATCCCCGCGTTTTTCTTACGCGATCCGCATAGACCGTTAGCGTCTGCTTCAGCACGTCTAGCGTCACTGGCTTGGATAAGCAACTGTCCATTCCCGACTCCAGACAACGCTGCTTCTCTTCCGCCAGAGCATTGGCCGTCACACCAATCACCGGCAGCGTTAACCCCAGTTGCCGAATACGCTGCGTCAAGCGATAACCATCCATATTCGGCATGTTGACGTCGCTCAGCACGATATCAATATGGTTTTTACTCAACACATTGAGCGCGTCCACACCGTCGTTGGCGGTTTTACACTGATACCCCAACGATCCCAACTGATCGGCCAGTAAACGACGGTTAATCGGATGATCGTCAACCACCAGAATCATCATGTCATCGTTTGTGGCTCCCACTTTGTCCGGAGCTGGCAGTGCGGTGGAAAGCGCTTCACTGCCCAGTTCAACGCTGTAGATATGCGCCAGCAGCGCCGGCAACTCGTGCGGTGATGCCACGCTGTGCACCCACTCGCCAGGCGTTCTTTCCAGCGGAATACCAATGTGGCGACGACAGAAAATCACCGTGGCTCGTCCCTGCCACGCCTGATCCAGCACATCATCAGCGATCAATACATCATTTGCATCAGGTTGCTGCCCCTCATAACGCAGCACCGTCATCCCGGTACGCGTGAGGCTGGATTCGATAAAGTGATAGAGTGACGCGTTTCGCACCGCCAGCCAGCAGCGGGTACTGGCAAGACCGTCCACACTTTTATTCTGTGGATACTGGGCTCCATACAGCGGTATCCGCAGCGTAAACTGGCTCCCCATCCCCGGTTCAGAATCAACGGAAATATCCCCGTCCATCATGCTGATCAGTTTTTCACAGATAGCCAGACCTAACCCGGTCCCCTGGAAATTACGCTGCACGCCCGTCCCCACCTGGAAGAAGGGATCGAACAGACGAACGACTTCTTTGGCCGGGATCCCCACGCCAGTATCACGCACACGAATGCTGAGGTAGTCGCCGCTGCACTGAACGTGCAGCACAATACAGCCGGTATCGGTGAATTTAATAGCATTACTCAACAGGTTAGAAATGACCTGCTGCAAGCGCATCGGATCGCCATTTAATGCCACAGGCACATCCGGCTCAATGAAACAGTACAATCCCAGTTGCTTGCGTACCACCAGCGGCAGATAGTTGGCCGTAATATGGCTCATTACTTCCCGCGGTGAAAATTCGCGCGGTTCAATCTTCAACTGTTCGGATTCAATTTTCGAGAAATCAAGAATATCGCTGATAATCTTCAACAACAGGCTGGAGGAGTTATTCATCGCCGTCACCAGGCGATCCACTCCGCTGGGCAGTTCTTTCGTTTGCAGCAGGTCAAGGTTGCCGATAATGCCATACAGCGGCGTGCGTAGTTCATGACTCACCGTCGCAAGGAACATTGATTTTGACTGGCTGGCCTGTTCCGCCGCCTGCGCCATCTCCTGTAACGACTCTTCCATTTTCACACGCGCACTCACATCGACCAGGACGCATATGGCTACGTTCTCATTACGATAACGTGAATGCACAAAGCTGATTTGCAGATTGGTATTATTGCTGGTCAACACATCGACGAAATTAACCTGCTGGCCGCAGATAATTTGCGTCAACCGTTGCCTGTCTTCATGCGTCAGCATGTTGAGATAGGTATGCGCCAGCTCGTTGCTCAGAATGTTAATGCCATCAATTGTGCGCAGAATACAAATACCGACCGGCGCAGAAGCCACAATTTTACGGTTAAACTGTTCATGCTCTTCCAGGCGCTGGGCATCGCTTTCCGCTGGAATAAAAATACGCCGCTCATACATGCGCGTCAGCATAAACAACGCCGCACCTACCAGTACATTCAGCAGAACCGCATTCAGGATCATCATGCGTATCCGCTCCAGCACCAGATCGACCGGCACGGAGTACACAATACTGAGCGATGATGGCGGCAGGTTTTTCTTCAACACCAGATTGCGAAAACCCGGCGTGTAGCCAAACCACGAGCGCTCCTGCATCCAGCGCGGTTCAGACTGAATATTGCCTTCAGGACCGGTGAGTGAAATCAGCGCATGACCATTTTCATCAAGGATTGTCACCCCCATCGGCAAACTGCCCGGCGTGAAGAAGTTCTCCATACGAATCGGCTGTTCCACACCCAGCAACGCCTGCAGACGATTGGCAAGATAGACCGGCGTCAGCGCATAAAAATACCCCACGCCCGGACGCGGTCCCTGGCTTATCCAGAACAGGTTATTGCCGTTTTCTTCCTGCGGCGCATTGCGATACTTAATGATGCGCTCATGCAGTGCTTTCAGCGCCTCGTCACGTTCGACAGGCATATCCCGCAGACCGAAATTGGCCATGCAGAGGTTATCGCTGCCGATCAGGAACACACGGTTCAAATCATAAGCCGCTGAGAAATTGTCGCGCCAGTAGCGCATAAACCACGCCAATGACTCCAGCGAGCCACGCCAGGCATTACCCATCACCGCACAGTCGGAATCGGCAAACAGCGGTTCAAAATTCGGCACCACGGTTTTATCATCCCGTGCCCGCAATGACATCACGCCGTTTTCTGCCGTTAATCGGTTTTCAGCAATGTATTTCAGCTCTTTTATCACGTCAGAAGTACGCTGAATGTAGCGTTGAGCCTGGTCGGAGCTGAGATTAAACTCCTGGCGGATCTCAGACTCTCGCTGGTGCAACGCATTCACAATGTAGAACACCGACGCAAAAGCAATCAGACACCAGACCAGTAAGGCCAGCGCTCTGAACAGGTAGCGTGAGACTTTTAGAGTTGAATGAACGGAAGCAAGGTATTTCAAAGGGGCGAAGCTCCGCCTCAGGATATCAATAGAGTGTGGTTAAGGTAGCGGTAAATGTCCGACGTCGCAATGCCCTCTCTTTACGGGAATATGATACACCGCTCTGACACCGTTGTCTTAACCCCTGATAATCGTCGTTTGCCTAAAAAACACTGCACGGATGTGAGAATGCGCAAGCTGAGATGGCTGACGCGTCGTTTATACCCGCGACGTTTACGCAACCAAATGATCATGATGGCCATTCTGATGGTCATTGTGCCGACGATTTCTATTGGTTATATCGTAGAAACCGAAGGCCGGTCAGCAGTCTTATCTGAAAAAGAGAAAAAACTGTCATCGGTGCTCACTCTGCTTAACGGCGCGCTGGGCGATCGCTTTAGCCACTACGCGGATTTACCGCGTGAAGCGCGCATTCGGGCGCTGAATCTTGAGTTGGGGCCCATCACCGAACGGATCACCCAGGCATTTCCTGGCATCGGTGCGGGGTATTACAACAAAGCACTGGATGCAATCATCACCTACGCCCCCTCTGCGTTGTACCAAAGTAATGTCGGTATCACCATCACCGAGGATCACCCCGGTCGCGAAGTGATGCGCAGCAACGCACCTGTGGTTTTTTCCGGACGACAGGTTCGTGGCGACATCCTCAACTCCATGATCCCCATCGAACGGCAAGGTGAAGTCATTGGCTATATCTGGGCGAATGAACTAACGGAAGATATCCGCCAGCAAGCCTGGAAAATGGACGTCAGGATCATTGCCGTACTGGCTGCCGGACTCATCAGTAGCCTGCTGTTGATTGTGCTTTTCTCTCGCCGTCTCAGTGCGAATATCGATATTATCACCGACGGCCTCTCCACGCTGGCGCAAAAAACACCTGCCCGCCTGCCTGAACTGCCCGGCGAACTGGGGCAAATCAGCCGCAGCGTCAATGCGCTGGCACAAACGCTTCGGGAAACCAAAACCCTTAACGACCTGATAATTGAGAACGCAGCAGACGGCGTCATTGCCATCGACAGACAGGGTGATGTCACCACCATGAATCCGGCGGCAGAGCAAATCACTGGCTATCAGTTGCATGAACTGGTCGGGCAACCCTATGCAACCCTCTTTGCCGATACTCAGTTCTCCAGCCCGGTACTGGATACGCTGGAGCACGGCACCGAACATGTCGCCCAGGAGGTGAGTTTTCCTGGCCGCGACCGCACTATTGAAATAAGCGTCACCACCAGCAGGATCCATAACGCGCATGGCGAGCTAATCGGAGCTCTGGTGATCTTCTCTGATTTAACGGCCCGCAAAGAGACACAGCGCCGGCTGGCACAAACGGAAAGGCTCGCGACGCTCGGCGAGTTGATGGCTGGAGTGGCGCATGAGGTACGTAACCCGCTGACGGCAATCCGTGGCTATGTACAGATCATCCGCCAACAAACATCTTTACCAGAACATCAGGAATATTTATCCGTTGTGCTGAACGAAATTGACTCAATCAATAAAGTCATCCAACAACTGTTGGATTTCTCACGCCCGCGACAAAGCCAGTGGCAGCAGGTACAGCTCAATGCGTTGATTGAAGAAACGCTGATCCTCGTGCAAACCGCGGGCCTACAGGCTCGAATCACGTTTACCACGGAATTAGATACCAGCCTGCCAGCCATCGTCGCCGATCGCGAACTCCTCAAGCAGGTGATCCTCAATATTTTAATCAATGCGGTGCAGGCGATAGCCGCACGGGGCGAAATTCGAATCCGCACCTGGCAATACTCGGCCTCACAGCAGGCGGTGATGATTGAAGATAATGGCAACGGTATCGATATTGCCATTCAGAAGAAAATATTCGACCCCTTCTTTACGACCAAAGCATCAGGTACGGGTCTTGGACTGGCGCTAAGCCAGCGCATTATCAACGCGCATCAGGGGGATATCCACGTGACAAGTATGCCGGGCTGCGGCGCAACCTTCACCCTGATTTTACCTCTTAACCCGCAGGGAAATCCGTCAGAATGAAAACGACCTACCGTATTCTCATCGTTGATGACGAAGAAAATGTTCGCCGTATGCTTGCCACTGCGTTTTCCCTGCAAGGGCATGAGACGCACTGCGCCAGCGATGGAAAAGCCGCGCTGACTCTGTTTGCTGATACGCATCCTGACGTGGTACTGATGGACATCCGCATGCCAGAGATGGACGGTATTGATGCTTTGAAAGTCATGCGCGCCCAGCAGCCGCGGATCCCCGTTATTCTGATGACGGCCTACGCCGAAGTGGAGACCGCAGTGGAGGCTCTCCGTAGCGGCGCGTTTGACTATGTGATTAAACCCTTTGATTTGGATGAGCTCAATCTGGTCATTCAGCGCGCACTACAGCTTCAGGCAATGAAGCAGGAGATCCGCAATCTACATCAGGCGCTAAGCACCAGCTGGCAATGGGGGCATATCCTGACTAACAGCCCGGTGATGATGGATATTTGTAAAGACACGGCAAAAATCGCCCTCTCACAGGCGAACGTACTGATTAGCGGTGAAAGTGGCACAGGAAAAGAGCTGATTGCCCGCGCCATCCACTACAACAGCAGACGCGCCAACGGTCCCTTTATCAAAATCAACTGTGCGGCCTTACCGGAATCATTACTGGAAAGCGAACTGTTTGGTCACGAAAAGGGGGCATTTACCGGTGCGCAAACTCTACGCCAGGGACTGTTCGAACGTGCGCATCAGGGAACGCTTCTGCTCGACGAGATTGGTGAAATGCCGCTGGTTCTGCAGGCCAAACTGCTGCGTATTTTGCAAGAAAGAGAGTTCGAGCGCATCGGCGGACACCAAACTATTCGCGTCGATATCCGTATTGTTGCTGCCACCAATCGCTGCCTGCAAACAATGGTGAAGGAAGGAACGTTCCGCGAAGACCTGTTTTACCGGCTCAACGTGATTCATCTGACCCTTCCCCCGTTACGCGAACGCCGCGAAGACATCGCTCTGTTAGCGAATCACTTTTTACAAAAATTTAGCTCAGAAAATCAGCGGGATATCATTGAGATCGATCCAACGGCGATGTCCATGCTTACAGCCTGGCCATGGCCAGGAAACATTCGTGAACTGTCTAACGTCATCGAACGTGCAGTGGTCATGAATACCGGCGCGGTGATTTTTGCCGAAGACCTGCCTGCGCAGTTCCGATCACCTGTCAGTACCGTAACAGAAGTAAAAGCAGTTCAGACCGGAGAACGCAATCTGAAGGAAGAAATTAAGCGTGAGGAAAAACGCATCATCCTTGAGGTGCTGGACAATCAGGATGGCAACCGCACCCGCACCGCGCTAATGCTGGGGATCAGTCGGCGCGCTCTGATGTACAAATTGCAAGAGTATGGCATTGACCCGTCAGGCTCCTGATACCTAAATTTGCTATGCAGAATTTTGCACACTGCGCAAAACTCTGCATAGCAACTCCACCTTCCTCTCGCCAGACAATAAAAAATAAACCATAAAATTCAAATAATTAAAAAATAATTTTACCATTTATCATTCTGGCACCCGGCTTGCAATTCCCTGAGCGTACCCAAAATGGAGTATGCAAAAGGGAAACATAATGAAAACAAAACTGATTACTTTACAAGACGCAGCGAGCTTCTTTCGTGACGGCATGACCATCATGGTCGGCGGTTTTATGGGGGTTGGCACGCCACCTCGCCTTGTCGAAGCCTTACTTGAATCTGGCGTCAGAGATTTGACGTTAATTGCCAACGATACCGCATTTGTCGATACCGGTATCGGCCCCTTAATCGTCAACGGTCGCGTGAGCAAAGTGATTGCCTCGCACATTGGCACCAACCCTGAAACCGGTCGCCGCATGATTGCCGGCGAAATGGACGTACAACTGGTGCCGCAAGGCACTCTGATTGAGCAAATTCGCTGCGGTGGCGCAGGCCTTGGCGGTTTCCTGACGCCAACCGGTGTCGGCACCGTAGTAGAAGATGGCAAGCAGACCATGACGCTCGATGGCAGAGTCTGGTTGCTCGAACGTCCATTACGTGCCGATCTGGCGCTGATCCGCGCACACCGCGCAGACACGCTTGGCAACCTGACCTATCAACTTAGCGCCCGTAATTTTAACCCACTGATTGCCCTTGCCGCCGACATCACACTGGTAGAACCGGATGAAATGGTCGAGATCGGTGAACTCCAGCCAGACCAGATCGTCACCCCTGGTGCCGTTATCGACCATATCGTCATTCCACAGGAGAGCTAATCATGGATGCTAAACAACGTATTGCGCGCCGTGTGGCGCTTGAGCTTCACGATGGGGATGTCGTCAACCTGGGGATTGGTCTGCCGACGATGGTTGCCAACTACCTGCCCGCTGACATTCATATCACATTGCAGTCAGAAAATGGTTTTCTCGGTCTGGGTCCGGTCACAACTGCGCATCCCGACCTGGTAAACGCTGGTGGGCAACCGTGCGGTATTTTGCCAGGCGCGGCGATGTTTGATAGCGCCATGTCATTTGCGTTGATTCGCGGCGGTCACGTTGATGCCTGTGTGCTTGGCGGGTTGCAGGTCGATGAGCAGGCTAACCTCGCCAACTGGGTGGTTCCCGGCAAGATGGTGCCCGGCATGGGTGGCGCAATGGATCTGGTGACCGGTGCGCGTAAAGTCATTATCGCCATGGAACATTGCGCGAAAGACGGCTCAGCGAAAATCCTGCGCCAATGCACCATGCCGCTTACTGCGCAACATGCTGTGCACATGCTGGTCACTGAGCTTGCCGTATTTCGCTTTATTGACGGCAAAATGTGGCTGACTGAAGTCGTCGAAGGATGCGACATCGCCACGCTGCGTGAAAAAACCGAAGCCCATTTTGATATTGCCGACGATCTGCGCATCCTGCGAGGTGACGCATGATTGGCCGCATCGCTCGCTTTATGACGCGGGTGGTCAGCCGCTGGCTGCCCGATCCGCTGATTTTCGCCATGTTGTTAACGTTGCTGACTTTTGGCATCGCACTGTGGTTAACACCACAGACGCCTATCAGCATGGTGAAATTCTGGGGTGACGGTTTCTGGAACCTGCTGGCGTTTGGTATGCAGATGGCGCTGATCATCGTAACCGGCCATGCGTTAGCCAGTTCAGGACCGGTAAAAAGTCTGCTGCGTACGGCGGCGTCTGCCGCCAAAACCCCCGCTCAGGGCGTAATGTTGGTCACTTTTTTTGGTTCGGTGGCCTGCGTGATTAACTGGGGATTTGGTCTGGTGGTCGGGGCGATGTTCGCCCGCGAAGTCGCCCGTCGGGTACCGGGTTCAGATTATCCGTTATTGATTGCCTGCGCTTATATCGGGTTTTTGACCTGGGGTGGCGGTTTCTCTGGCTCAATGCCTTTGCTGGCGGCAACGCCCGGTAACCCGGTCGAGCACGTAGCGGGCCTGATTCCTGTCGCGGATACTCTCTTCACCGGCTTCAATATCTTCATCACCGTGGCACTGATCGTCGTAATGCCGTTCATCACACGCATGATGACGCCAAAACCTTCCGATGTGGTAAGCATCGATCCGAAGCTGTTACTGGAAGAAGCTGATTTCCAGAAAAAACTGCCACCCGACGCTCCACCATCGGAAAAACTGGAAGAGAGCCGCATTCTGGCCCTGATCATCGGGGCATTAGGGATTGCTTATCTGGCCCTCTATTTCACCGAGAAAGGCTTCAACATCACCATCAACACCGTCAATCTGATGTTTATGATTGCCGGTCTGCTGCTGCATAAAACGCCGATGGCCTATATGCGTGCCGTTAGCGCTGCCGCACGTAGCACCGCCGGCATCCTGGTGCAGTTCCCCTTCTACGCCGGTATTCAATTGATGATGGAGCACTCTGGTCTCGGCGGATTGATTACCGAGTTCTTCATCAACGTCGCCAACAAAGACACCTTCCCGCTGATGACCTTCTTCAGTTCAGCACTGATTAACTTTGCTGTGCCATCCGGCGGCGGCCATTGGGTTATTCAGGGACCGTTCGTCATGCCCGCCGCTCAGGCGCTTGGTGCCGATCTTGGTAAGTCAGTGATGGCTATCGCCTATGGCGAGCAGTGGATGAACATGGCGCAGCCGTTCTGGGCGCTACCTGCATTGGCTATCGCCGGATTGGGGGTGCGCGACATCATGGGGTACTGCATCACCGCCCTGCTCTTCTCAGGCGTCATTTTTGTCATTGGATTGACCTTGTTCTGACAGCTATTACTTACATAAAGGAACAGAAAAATGAAAAACTGTGTCATTGTCAGCGCGGCACGTACCGCAATCGGTAGCTTTAATGGCGCACTGGCGACCACCAGTGCTATCGAGTTAGGATCAACCGTGATAAAAGCGGCAATCGAGCGCGCTCATCTTGATCCGCAGCAGGTTGAAGAAGTGATTATGGGTAACGTGCTGCAGGCCGGCCTGGGACAGAATCCGGCGCGTCAGGCATTGCTAAGAAGCGGTCTTTCCGACACCGTTTGCGGCTTCACCGTCAACAAAGTGTGCGGATCCGGCCTGAAAAGCGTGGCGCTTGCCGCCCAGGCAATCAAAGCAGGACAAGCCCAGGCGATCGTCGCAGGGGGGATGGAAAACATGAGCCTGGCCCCCTACCTGTTAGACGCGAAAGCCCGTTGGGGATATCGCCTCGGTGACGGGCAATTGGCAGACGTCATTCTGCGCGATGGGCTGATCTGCGCCGAACATGGCTATCATATGGGGATTACCGCTGAGAACGTCGCTAAAGAGTACGGTATCAGCCGCGAAATGCAGGATGAACTGGCACTGTTATCACAGCAGAAAGCCATTGCCGCAATAGAGTCCGGCGCTTTCCAGGCCGAAATCGTCCCTGTCAGCGTGCAATCACGTAAGAAAACCCTCATTTTTGAACGCGATGAGTTTCCCAAGGCAGACTCCACGGCGGAAGGTCTTGCCGCATTGCGTCCGGCCTTCGACAAAGCAGGTACTGTTACCGCTGGCAACGCCTCGGGGATTAACGACGGTGCTGCCGCTCTGGTGGTAATGGAAGAGTCGGCAGCACTGGCGGCTGGGCTAAAACCGCTGGCGCGGATCAAAGCCTGGGCCAGCGGCGGCGTCGCCCCGGCGATGATGGGCATGGGACCCGTTCCTGCCACGCAAAAAGCGCTACAACGGAGCGGGCTGCAACTGTCGGATATCGATCTTATCGAAGCTAACGAAGCCTTTGCCGCGCAGTTTCTTGCGGTGGGTAAAACACTGGGGTTTGATGCACAAAAGGTCAACGTTAACGGTGGTGCGATTGCGCTGGGTCACCCTATCGGCGCCAGCGGCGCGCGTATTCTGGTCACATTGCTGCACGCGTTACAGGCACGGGATAAAACGCTCGGTCTGGCAACGCTGTGTATCGGCGGCGGCCAGGGTATTGCGATGATCGTGGAGCGCATGAACTAAAAAAAAGGGCCGGATTTCTCCGGCCCTTCTCATCACAACTTAATTACTCTTCTGCGTCGTCTGCCGCATCATCGTCGCTTTCAGCTTCAGGAGCGATATCCTCGTCCCCTTCCGCAGCGCTGCCGTCGATGGAGTCGAGCTCTTCATCATCAACCGGTTCAGCAACACGTTGCAGGCCCACAACGTTTTCATCTTCCGCAGTACGGATGAGGATCACGCCCTGGGTGTTACGCCCTACCACGCTGATTTCCGACACGCGTGTACGCACCAGCGTACCGGCATCGGTGATCATCATGATCTGGTCAGTATCTTCAACCTGTACCGCGCCAACAACAGAGCCGTTGCGTTCGGTGACTTTGATGGAGATAACGCCCTGCGTCGCACGAGACTTCGTCGGATACTCTTCCGCTGCGGTACGCTTACCGTAGCCGTTCTGCGTCACGGTCAGGATGGCACCTTCACCGCGCGGAACAATCAGAGAAACAACTTTATCTTCCCCGGCCAGCTTGATACCACGTACACCGGTCGCGGTACGCCCCATCGCACGAACGGCGTCTTCTTTGAAGCGCACCACTTTACCGGCAGCAGAGAACAGCATGACTTCATCGGAACCGGACGTCAGGTCAACGCCAATCAGTTCGTCGCCTTCGTTCAGATTAACCGCAATGATACCGGCTGAACGCGGACGGCTGAACTCGGTCAGCGCCGTTTTCTTCACGGTACCGCTGGCGGTCGCCATGAAGACGTTAACGCCCTCTTCGTACTCGCGTACTGGCAGAATCGCGGTAATACGTTCGTTAGCTTCCAGCGGCAGCAGGTTGACGATTGGACGTCCACGCGCGCCACGGCTGGCTTCTGGCAACTGATAAACCTTCATCCAGTACAAACGACCGCGGCTGGAGAAGCAGAGGATCGTGTCATGGGTGTTGGCCACCAGCAGGCGGTCGATAAAGTCTTCTTCTTTAATGCGTGCTGCTGATTTACCTTTCCCGCCACGACGCTGTGCTTCGTAGTCGGTTAACGGCTGATATTTCACGTAGCCCTGATGAGACAAGGTCACGACAACATCTTCCTGGCTAATCAGATCTTCGATGTTGATGTCAGCGCTGTTCGCGGTGATTTCGGTACGACGCGCGTCGCCGAACTGCTCGCGAACCAGCTCCATCTCTTCACGGATAACTTCCATCAGACGATCGGCACTGCCCAGAATGTGCAACAGTTCGGCGATCTGCTCCAGCAGCTCTTTGTATTCGTCGAGCAGTTTTTCATGCTCAAGGCCGGTCAGTTTCTGCAGACGCAGATCCAGAATCGCCTGGGCCTGCTGTTCAGTCAGGTAGTACTGACCATCACGCACGCCAAACTCAGGTTCCAGCCACTCAGGACGCGCAGCGTCATCACCCGCACGTTCCAGCATGGCAGAGACGTTCCCCAGTTCCCAGGAGCGCGCAACCAGCGCCGCTTTCGCTTCTGCCGGGGTCGGCGCACGACGGATCAGTTCGATGATCGGATCGATGTTGGCAAGAGCAATCGCCAGCGCTTCGAGGATGTGCGCACGGTCGCGGGCTTTACGCAGTTCAAAAATAGTACGGCGGGTAACCACTTCACGACGGTGACGAACAAATGCAGCGATAATCTCTTTCAGGTTCATGATCTTCGGCTGACCATGGTGCAGCGCAACCATGTTGATACCGAAAGAAACCTGCAGTTGGGTCTGGGAGTAGAGGTTGTTCAGCACCACTTCCCCGACCGCATCGCGTTTCACTTCAATCACGATGCGCATACCGTCTTTGTCAGACTCGTCACGCAGCGCGCTGATGCCTTCAACGCGTTTATCTTTTACCAGCTCGGCGATTTTCTCGATCAGGCGTGCTTTGTTCACCTGATACGGAATTTCATGCACGATGATGGTTTCGCGGCCAGTTTTCGCGTCAGCTTCGACTTCTGCACGTGCGCGAATGTATACCTTGCCGCGACCGGTACGGTAAGCTTCTTCGATACCACGACGACCATTGATGATCGCTGCGGTCGGGAAGTCCGGACCCGGAATATGTTCCATCAGCCCTTCAATGCTGATGTCTTCATCGTCAATATATGCCAGACAGCCGTTGATCACTTCCGTCAGGTTGTGTGGCGGAATATTGGTTGCCATACCTACCGCGATACCGGACGAACCGTTCACCAGCAGGTTAGGAATTTTGGTTGGCATAACGTCTGGAATGCGTTCGGTGCCGTCGTAGTTATCGACGAAATCAACCGTTTCTTTTTCCAGGTCAGCCATCAGCTCGTGGGCGATTTTCGACATACGGATTTCCGTATAACGCATCGCAGCTGCGGAGTCGCCATCGACAGAACCAAAGTTACCCTGACCATCCACCAGCATGTAACGCAAGGAGAATGGCTGCGCCATACGAACAATGGTGTCGTAAACGGCGGTATCACCATGAGGGTGGTATTTACCGATTACGTCACCAACGACACGGGCAGATTTTTTATAGGCTTTATTCCAGTCGTTGCCCAATACGTTCATGGCGTAAAGTACGCGACGGTGTACCGGCTTCAGGCCATCTCGGACGTCCGGCAGCGCACGGCCAACAATGACCGACATCGCATAATCCAGATAGGAGCTCTTCAGCTCTTCCTCAATGTTGACCGGTGTAATTTCTCTCGCAAGGTCGCTCATCTAACCGCTATCCCTCTACTGTATCCCGGATTCAAAGGTCGCAAATTATAACACATACGTGAAGATTCAGGTAAATGGATTCCCCCAGACAGAGGCTTTATTCATCCCGTCAGGCTGATATACTCGTTTGCATCGCAAATTTAGGAGTAGAAGCCCCAATGAATGCCGAAAAACCCCCGGTAACTCACAACGTTGACCATGAAGAAATTGCCAAATTTGAAGCAGTCGCGTCGCGCTGGTGGGATCTTGAGGGTGAATTTAAGCCTCTGCACCGCATAAATCCGCTGCGTCTGGGCTATATCGCCGAACGGTCAGGTGGTCTGTTTGGTAAAAAGGTACTCGACGTCGGCTGCGGCGGCGGGATTCTGGCAGAAAGCATGGCGCGTGAAGGCGCAACAGTCACCGGCCTGGATATGGGGTTTGAACCCTTACAGGTGGCAAAACTGCATGCGCTGGAAAGTGGCATTCATGTTGAGTATGTGCAGGAGACAGTCGAAGAACACGCCGAGAAATATGCGCACCAGTATGACGTCGTCACCTGTATGGAAATGCTGGAACACGTACCAGACCCGCAGTCGGTTGTCAGGGCCTGTGCCAGACTGGTTAAACCGGGCGGCGAAGTGTTTTTCTCCACGCTTAACCGCAACGGCAAATCCTGGCTGATGGCGGTGGTCGGCGCGGAATATATTCTGCGCATGGTGCCTAAAGGTACGCACGATGTGAAAAAATTTATTAAGCCCGCTGAACTGTTAGAGTGGGTTGACCACACCGTACTGAAAGAGCGTCATATGACCGGCCTGCACTACAACCCCATTACCAACACCTTTAAACTGGGCCCCGGCGTGGATGTGAACTATATGGTGCATACCACCGCCAAAAGCGAATAAACCGGCTCTCATGGCCTGATGACGCTGGATTGTAGGCCGGATAAAGCGCGCCAGCGCCGCCATCCGGCACGACTCCGGGCTTTAACGCCTGATGGCGCTTCGCTTATCAGGCCTACGTGATTAGGCATCGCCTACTGATCCTGAGCAGGCGTCTCAGGGCAATTTTTGTGCCAGATCATAAGAACTTTCTTTGCCTTAGATGAAGAAATCAGCACTCGATCAAATTTTCTATTTTTTTTCTCAATTATTGACATCCCCGCCAGGCCTTATAAGACGCGCACTTAGCGATTCTTACCCTTTTGCAACCTCAATTTAACCTCAAAATCAACTCTTGTGCTGAAAAGAATCCCTACTAGAATACTCACCATATAGCGTCTATTTTATCAAACAACCCCTACATATAGTATTTATCCACAGACTTAGTCACAACGTGGCACTGTGGATAATATGGGGGATATTTTTTCTTTCACGGACAGGTAAAAACCACATGAATCAGAGTCTGCTGGTGACAAAGCGTGATGGTAGTACAGAGCGCATCAATCTCGACAAAATCCATCGAGTTCTGGATTGGGCGGCAGAAGGACTGAATAACGTATCGATTTCACAGGTCGAGTTGCGCTCCCACATTCAGTTTTATGACGGTATCAAGACTTCCGATATCCATGAAACAATCATCAAAGCAGCTGCAGACCTGATCTCCCGCGACGCGCCGGATTATCAGTACCTGGCTGCTCGCCTGGCAATTTTCCACCTGCGTAAAAAAGCCTACGGCGAGTTTGAGCCGCCAAAACTGTTCGACCATGTGGTCAAAATGGTTGAAATGGGCAAATACGACAATCATCTGCTGGAAGACTACACGGAAGAAGAGTTCAAGCAGATGGACTCGTTCATCGTGCACGACCGTGATATGACCTTCTCTTATGCTGCAGTGAAGCAGTTAGAGGGCAAATATCTGGTGCAAAACCGTGTTACCGGTGAGATTTATGAAAGCGCACAGTTCCTCTACATTCTGGTCGCTGCCTGCCTGTTTTCTAACTACCCGCGTGAAACCCGTCTGGAATACGTTAAACGTTTCTACGACGCCGTTTCTACGTTTAAAATTTCGCTGCCAACCCCCATCATGTCCGGCGTGCGCACCCCAACCCGTCAGTTCAGTTCCTGTGTACTGATCGAGTGTGGCGACAGCCTGGATTCGATTAACGCCACGTCCAGCGCAATTGTAAAATACGTTTCTCAGCGTGCTGGCATTGGTATCAACGCGGGTCGCATTCGTGCGCTGGGTAGCCCGATTCGCGGCGGTGAAGCGTTCCACACCGGCTGTATTCCGTTCTACAAGCACTTCCAGACGGCGGTGAAATCCTGCTCCCAGGGCGGCGTTCGCGGCGGTGCTGCCACGTTGTTCTACCCGATGTGGCATCTGGAAGTTGAAAGCCTGCTGGTGCTGAAAAACAACCGCGGCGTCGAAGGCAACCGCGTGCGTCACATGGACTACGGCGTACAAATCAACAAGCTGATGTATACCCGCCTGCTGAAAGGCGGTGACATCACCCTGTTCAGCCCGTCCGATGTTCCGGGTCTGTACGACGCATTCTTCGCCGATCAGGACGAGTTTGAACGCCTGTACACAAAATATGAAAACGACGACAGCATCCGCAAACAGCGCGTGAAAGCGGTTGAGCTGTTCTCGCTGATGATGCAGGAACGTGCTTCTACTGGTCGCATCTACATTCAGAACGTTGACCACTGCAACACCCACAGCCCGTTTGATCCGGCTGTCGCACCGGTACGCCAGTCCAACCTGTGTCTGGAAATCGCCCTGCCGACCAAACCGTTGACCGACGTTAACGACGAGAACGGTGAAATCGCGCTGTGTACGTTGTCCGCATTCAACCTGGGGGCAATCAAAGATCTGAGCGAGCTGGAAGAGCTGGCCGTACTGGCTGTGCGTGCTCTCGATGCGCTGCTCGATTACCAGGATTATCCAATTCCGGCCGCTAAACGTGGCGCCATGGGCCGCCGTACGCTGGGTATTGGCGTAATCAACTACGCCTACTGGCTGGCGAGAAACGGTAAGCGTTATTCTGACGGCAGCGCGAACAATCTGACTCACAAAACCTTTGAAGCTATTCAGTATTACCTGCTGAAAGCCTCTAACGAACTGGCAAAAGAGCAAGGCGCATGCCCATGGTTCAACGAAACCACCTATGCGCAGGGTATTTTGCCGATCGATACCTATAAGAAAGATCTGGATGCCATTGCCAACGAGCCGTTACACCTGGACTGGGAGCAACTGCGTGAGTCCATTAAGACCCACGGTCTGCGTAACTCCACGCTGTCCGCGCTGATGCCGTCGGAGACCTCTTCGCAGATCTCCAACGCCACTAACGGCATTGAACCACCGCGCGGCTACGTGAGCATTAAAGCATCCAAAGATGGCATTCTGCGCCAGGTTGTGCCGGACTACGAACACCTGCACGACGCGTACGAATTGCTGTGGGAGATGCCGAACAATGACGGGTATCTGCAACTGGTAGGGATCATGCAGAAATTTATCGATCAGTCGATTTCTGCCAACACCAACTACGATCCGTCACGCTTCCCATCAGGAAAAGTGCCGATGCAGCAGTTACTGAAAGACCTGCTCACCGCCTACAAATTTGGTGTCAAAACGCTGTATTATCAGAACACCCGCGACGGTGCGGAAGATTCTCAGGACGATCTGGTGCCATCCATTCAGGATGATGGCTGCGAAAGCGGCGCATGTAAGATCTGATGAATGATGCCGGGTGGCGCTACGCTTACCCGGCCACGATTGCACGGTTTGTAGGCCGGACAAGGTGCTTGCACCGCCTCCGGCCTCATCCCACAAAGGATTCACATCAATGGCATACACCACTTTTTCACAGACGAAAAATGACCAGCTTCTGGAACCGATGTTTTTCGGCCAGCCGGTGAACGTCGCCCGCTACGATCAGCAAAAATATGACATCTTCGAGAAACTGATCGAAAAGCAGCTCTCTTTCTTCTGGCGTCCGGAAGAAGTCGACGTTTCACGTGACCGCATTGACTTCCAGGCACTGCCGGAACATGAAAAACATATCTTCATCAGCAACCTGAAGTATCAGACGCTGCTGGACTCTATTCAGGGACGTAGCCCGAACGTGGCGCTGCTGCCGCTGATTTCTATCCCTGAGCTGGAAACCTGGGTGGAAACGTGGGCGTTTTCTGAAACGATCCATTCCCGCTCCTACACCCACATCATTCGTAACATCGTGAACGATCCTGCGGTGGTGTTCGACGATATCGTCACCAACGAACAGATCCAGAAACGCGCGGAAGGCATTTCCAGCTACTACGATGAGTTGATCGAGATGACCAGCTACTGGCATCTGCTGGGCGAAGGCACCCATACAGTCAATGGTAAAACGGTTGTCGTCAACCTGCGTGAACTGAAGAAAAAACTGTATCTGTGCCTGATGAGCGTTAACGCGCTGGAAGCGATTCGCTTCTACGTCAGCTTTGCCTGCTCTTTCGCTTTTGCAGAACGCGAACTGATGGAAGGTAATGCAAAAATCATTCGTCTGATTGCCCGTGATGAAGCCCTGCATCTGACCGGCACCCAGCATATGCTGAACCTGTTGCGCAGCGGCGTGGACGATCCGGAAATGGCGGAAATCGCCGAAGAGTGTAAACAAGAGTGCTATGACCTGTTTGTACAGGCCGCGCTGCAGGAAAAAGAGTGGGCGGATTATCTGTTCCGTGACGGTTCGATGATCGGTCTGAACAAAGATATCCTGTGCCAGTACGTTGAGTACATCACCAATATCCGTATGCAGGCTGTTGGCCTTGACTTGCCATTCCAGACACGCTCTAACCCGATCCCGTGGATCAATACCTGGCTGGTATCCGATAACGTCCAGGTTGCACCGCAGGAAGTCGAAGTCAGCTCTTACCTGGTCGGCCAAATCGACGCCGAAGTTGATACCGACGACCTGAGTAATTTCCAGCTCTGATGGGGCGCGTTACTCTGCGCATCTCTGGCACACAACTGCTGTGCCAGGATGAACATCCTTCCCTGCTCGCCGCGCTCGAATCGCACAACATCGAAGTCGAGTATCAGTGCCGTGAAGGTTACTGCGGTTCCTGCCGTACCCGCCTGGTGGCGGGACAGGTTGACTGGATTGCAGAACCTCTGGCCTTTATTCAGCCGGGTGAGATATTGCCCTGCTGTTGCCGGGCAAACGGGGATATTGAGATTGAAATGTAGTGCTTAGTGGACTTCATGCGTGGAGACCAATACCACGTCTGGGCGTTTTTTCATCTGCATGATATACAACGCCCCGGCCAGCACCACCAACAAAGCCCCGACCAGGTAAATCGCCCGATACCCCACGCCTTCAACCATCATCCCCATAATGAACGCACCAATCGCCATTCCCGCGTCCATTGCATTGAAAAACAGCGAATTGGCAACACCGATTTTGTGCGGCTCCACTGAACTAATAATTTGTGTCTGAAATACCGGCGTCACTGAGCCGTAACCAATACCGATTAATCCTCCGGCCAGAATCATCATGATACTCCCGTTGGTGTAACCCAGCGCCACCAACCCAACGGTGAAGGCCAGTAAGCACGGATAAACCACGTATTTCGGCCCTTTTCTATCACAGATATTGCCGGTAAAGGTTCGGCAGACCATCAGGCAAATGGCGTAGCACAGCAGGAAATTACTGGCGGCTGCCATCAAATCCAATTCGCGGGCATACAATGCAAGGAAGGCTGAAACACCCGCATAGGAAAAGGTCATAAAGAATGTCACCATCGCGAAAGGCAGCGCGGCGCGGTCAAACATGGCGGCAAAGCCCAGATTCGGTTTGGAACCATCAGCGTGACAAATCACTGGCGGCACGGCGACAATCAGTGACAGCACAATCCCCAACACCGCCACAACCGTGCACAGCCAGAATGCAGCAGTGTAGGCTTCCCAGCGCGCCATGTTCAGCCCTACCCATGGCCCCACAACCATTGCCAGTCCCATGGCTAAAGAGAAAAAACTGATGCCCTCCCCACGTCGGGAGGCCGGTATCAACCGCGCGGAAATCGTTCCTTTTACCGTGGTTATAACGCCAAACGTTACACCATGAAGCACCCGAATCAGCAGGAGTGATTCAATTGAATGGCAAACCGGATACAGCGCAGTGACCACCAAAAAGGCCAGAGAAGAGAGCACCAGAATCGTTTTATTCGAATATTTCCCCACCCACTGCCCGGCAAAAGGACGAACAAGAATGGCAGAGCCCAAAAAGAACGTGACTAATAAACCGGCCTTATCAGGAGTAGCATGCAGGCGATCCGAAATATAGATCGGAAGCAGGGTCAGCAGGACATAAAAAACAAAAAAGATAATAAAGCTGATAATCGTTATTGCCCAGAAATCCTTCGTCCACAGTTTTTCTTTCATATTCGACAACCTTGTCCAGACGGCGCACGCAGGCAACGCTCAGCACAACTGAACGACGGACAAGTGCGTCAAAATGTGAGTTAAACACCAGAACGCCAGTATAAATAGGCTCATGATATTAGAGAAATTAATCGTTTTAATATTATTAATTAGAAGGAACTAATGACACTAACACAGATCCACGCTTTGCTTGCCGTGCTCGAGTACGGCGGTTTTACCGAAGCCAGCAAGCGGCTGTATATGACCCAGTCCGCCGTGAGTCAGGCAATTTCAGCATTAGAAGAAGAGCTGGGCGTTGATATTTTAATCCGCGAACGTCGCAAAGACATCAGGCTCACCCCGGCGGGACACCGGATCGTGCCACGCCTGCGAGCCATCGTGTCAGAAACCAACGCGGTGAAAGAAATTGCCGAGCAGGAACGACAAAATCCAGCCCGAACCCTGCGTATCGGCTGTTTTCCCAGCGCCTGCGCCTGCATTTTACCTGGCATTATCCGCCACTTTGAACAGCAGCATCCACACATCAAAATTATCCCCTTCGAAGAGAACAGCCCGGCGATCGTTGATTCCCTGCGCAGCGGGGATATCAATGCTGGATTTGTGCATTTCCCGGTCAATGGCATGTACTGCGTACCGGTCTACCGCGATAAATTTACCGTAGTGGTTCCCGAAAGCCACCCACTGGCAGCCAACACCACTATTTCGCTGGAAGAACTGATGGGAGAACCGCTGATTATCAGTAAAGGCCGCTATGAATTAAGCATCATGACGTTGTTTAAAGAAAAAGGGATTGAGCCAATTATTAAATACGAATTTAACCACCCGGATACCGCAATGAGCTTTATTCGCCAGGGGCTGGGGATTGCATTATTACCGGAACTCACGCTGAAGGCGGTTGGCGGGGAAATTCGCTCAGTGGCGCTGGAGCCAACGTTTTATCGACAAATATCGTTATTGGCAAAAGAGCCGCCGGTAGACGGCAGCCCTTTATTTCTACTGCAGGCATATATGGAATCGTTGACTGCTGACGGCCTCATCTAGCAATCTGCTCACGCTTCACAAATAAGGCCTGCGGAAATACGTTCATCGCAGGCCTTCTGCCCTTACTCTTTATGCAGGAATTTCACCGCTTTGTCGGGGAAGTCGGTGAACAGCCCGTCAACGCCCGCCTTGTTGTACAACACGTCATACAGCTGGTTTACATCCGTTGCATAATCCGGCAACTGATCGGCACGAACAGTATAAGGATGCACCACCATCTTGTTCTGGTGCGCGTCCTGTACCATACCCGTCAATGAGATGTTGCCCTTACTGGACTTCTCATCAACCAGCATATGGTAGTCCGGCCCAATGCCGTCCGCATACTGCGCAACCTGCTTCATGGCACCCGGTTTAAACATCCAGTCGTAGTTGTAATTCACCCAACTGCCGTCTGGCTTTTTCTCCTGAGTTTCATTCCAGTCAGTGTACGCAATCAACTGTACCAGATTGAGATCCATCCCCATCTTCGGTTCCAGTTCATTCTTAATGCGCTTTAACTCTGCGACATCAAAACACTGCAGATAGACCTTGTCGTTCTTGTCGGTGTACCCGTACTTTTTCAGCACTTCCAGCGTTTTAGCCGCAATGTCCTTCCCTTCCTGGTGATGGAACCACGGCGCTTTCATTTCCGGGTAAATACCGATATTTTTGCCGGTTGAATGATTTAATCCCTGAACAAATTCAATTTCTTCTTCGAAAGTGTGCACACGGAAATCAGATTTACCCATCGGGAAACGCCCTGGATATGTCTGTACCTTTTTGCCATTTTCGATATCGAAACCTTCGGTAAATTTCAGCGATTTGATCTCATCCAGCGTAAAGTCGATGGCATAGTAACGCCCATCTTTACGCGCACGATCCGGGAAGCGATCAGCAACATCGGTGACGCGGTCAAGATAGTGGTCATGCAGGACGACCAGATGGTCGTCTTTAGTCATCACCAAATCCTGCTCCAGAAAATCCGCGCCCTGAGCATAAGCCATCGCTTTCGCAGGTAACGTATGCTCCGGTAAATATCCGCTGGCGCCACGGTGCGCAATGACAATTTTATCTGCGGCAACCGCCGCACTGCTCACAACCATACCTGCCAGCATCAGCGCCACGCTAAGACTTTTCAATGTGGTTTTCATCTATTAGCCCCCGTTACGCTTGAGCAGCATCTCTTCATGATGGCGTTTTTCACCAATCATGACGACTACCAGCAGAATCACCGCCAGCACGCTACCGCCAATCATCACCATAAAGCCGCCGTCCCAACCGAAGAAGTCGACGGTGTAGCCGACAATGGCGCTCGCCGCGACAGAACCGCCCAGGTAACCGAACAGTCCAGTGAAGCCTGCCGCCGTCCCCGCCGCTTTTTTCGGTGCCAGTTCCAGCGCATGCAGACCGATCAACATGACCGGGCCGTAGATCAGGAAGCCGATGATAATCATACAAGCCATATCCACGTTCGGATTGCCTGCCGGGTTCATCCAGTAAACGACCGTCGCGATGGTAACCAGCGTCATAAAGAACACGCCGGTGGCACCACGGTTACCGCGGAAGACTTTATCCGACATCCAGCCGCACAGCAGCGTACCCGGGATACCAGCATACTCGTACAGGAAGTAAGCCCAGGACGATTTATCCAGTGCAAAATGCTTCACTTCTTTCAGATAGGTCGGTGACCAGTCGAGGATGCCGTAGCGCAGCAGATACACAAACACGTTGGCGATAGCGATGTACCACAACAGTTTGTTCGGCAGTACGTATTGCATGAAGATCTGCTTGGCAGTCAGCTCTTCTTCCGCTTTTTCGTTGTAATCATCCGGATAGTCGTTCTTGTACTCTTCGATAGGCGGCAGGCCACAGGACTGCGGCGTATCACGCATCATCGCAAAAGCAAACAGCGCAACGACTATCGCACCAAAGGCAGGCATGTACAGCGCCGCTTTCCAGTCGTTAAACCAGGCCATACCCAGCAGGAACAGCAGCGGAGGCAGACCGCCACCTACGTTATGCGCACAGTTCCAGACAGAAACGATACCGCCACGCTCTTTCTGCGACCACCAGTGCACCATAGTACGACCACACGGCGGCCACCCCATCCCCTGGAACCAACCGCAGAGGAACAGCAGCACAAACATGACTGCAATGCTGGATGTCGCCCACGGCACGAAGCCCATGAACAGCATCACCGCAGCAGCCAGAATCAGACCCGCGGGCAGGAAAACGCGCGGATTCGAGCGATCTGAGACGGACCCCATGATGAATTTCGAAAATCCGTATGCAATGGAGATACCGGACAACGCAAAACCCAGATCGCCACGCGAGAAACCCTGCTCAACCAGATACGGCATGGCCAGAGCAAAGTTCTTACGTACCAGATAGTACGCGGCATAACCGAAAAATATTCCCAGGAAAATCTGCCAGCGCAATCGACGATAAGTCGGATCGATCTCCGCTGCAGCTAAACGCGCTTTGTGTGGCGCAGGTTTAAAAATGCTCAACATATATAGTAGCCTCCGTGGCCGTCTTTCATTCGAAGGAAACACTGCAGATTGCCGTAGCAACCCTACCGCTCCCAGTGTGGCCGCGATGTTAAGGAAACATTCCGGGCAATAATGTGAATTACAGCACAGATTGTTACACATTTATGACAAATGTTCATAAAAGCGCACGGAATCACGTTTCATTTTCGAATTATGAGCGATTATGAGCGAAATCAAACAATCCATGTTTTTTATGTGGCTAAATGATAAAAAACGAACTGTGAGGAAAAACAATGAAAACTCGCGACTCGCAAACAAGTGACGTGATTATCATTGGTGGAGGAGCAACAGGTGCAGGGATCGCACGCGACTGTGCCCTGCGCGGATTGCGCGTCATCTTAGTAGAACGCCACGATATCGCGACAGGCGCGACGGGCCGTAACCACGGTCTGCTGCACAGCGGAGCACGTTACGCCGTTACTGACGCTGAATCTGCCCGCGAATGCATTAGCGAAAACCAAATTCTGAAACGTATCGCCCGCCATTGTGTTGAGCCGACGGACGGTCTGTTTATTACGCTACCGGAAGATGAACTCTCTTTCCAGGCAACCTTTATTCGTGCCTGTGAAGACGCGGGCATCCGCGCAGAAGCGATTGATCCACAACAGGCGCGTATTATCGAACCTTCGGTAAACCCACAACTGATTGGCGCAGTGAAAGTACCAGACGGTACCGTTGATCCTTTCCGCTTAACCGCCGCCAACATGCTGGATGCACGAGAGCACGGTGCGATTATCTTAACGGCCCATGAAGTGACGGGGCTGATTCGTGAAGGTGCGACGGTGTGCGGGGTAAACGTACGCAACCATCTGACGGGCGAGATGCAATCTCTGCATGCGCCGGTGGTCGTGAATGCCGCCGGGATCTGGGGTCAGCGCATTGCGGAATATGCCGATCTGAGCATCCGTATGTTCCCGGCGAAAGGTTCTCTGTTGATCATGGATCATCGCATAAATCAGCATGTTATCAACCGCTGCCGTAAGCCATCTGATGCCGATATTCTGGTGCCTGGCGATACCATTTCGCTGATCGGTACAACCTCACAACACATTGATTACGACGATATCGACAGCAACCGCGTCACCGCAGAAGAGGTGGATATTCTGCTGCGTGAGGGTGAGAAGCTGGCACCAATTATGGCGAAAACTCGCATCCTGCGTGCTTACTCCGGTGTGCGTCCGCTGGTGGCCAGCGACGACGATCCGACCGGTCGTAACGTCAGCCGCGGTATTGTGTTATTCGATCACGCAACGCGCGACGGACTGGACGGATTTATCACCATTACCGGTGGCAAACTGATGACCTACCGCCTGATGGCGGAATGGGCCACCGACGCAGTATGCCGCAAACTGGGCAATTCTCGCCCTTGTACAACCGCAGAGACAGCTCTGCCAGGCTCACAGGAGTCGACCGAACACACGCTTAAACGCGTTATCTCTTTGCCAGCGCCACTGCGCGGCTCGGCGGTCTACCGCCATGGCGACCGCACCCCGGCGTGGCTTAGCGAAGGCCGTCAGCACCGCAGCCTGGTCTGTGAATGTGAAGCCGTCACCGCAGGTGAAGTGCAATATGCCGTTGAAAATTTAACCGTCAACAGTTTGCTCGATTTACGTCGTCGCACCCGCGTCGGGATGGGGACGTGTCAGGGCGAATTGTGTGCCTGCCGCGCTGCAGGTTTGCTACAACGTTTTAATGTCACCACCGCCGCACAATCTATCACCCAGCTTTCTGAATTCCTCAACGAACGCTGGAAAGGCGTGCAGCCTATCGCGTGGGGAGATGCGCTGCGCGAAAGCGAATTCACGCGTTGGGTCTATCAGGGATTGTGCGGTCTGGAAAAGGAGCACCAGGATGAAATTTGATACCGTCATTATCGGCGGCGGTCTCGCCGGGCTGATGTGTGGCCTACAACTGCAAAAAAGCGGGTTGCGCTGTACGATTGTTACCCGCGGCCAAAGCGCGCTGCACTTTTCCTCCGGCTCACTGGATTTGCTCAGCAACCTGCCCGATGGTCAACCGGTAACCGACATTGAAGCGGGGCTGAATGCGCTGCGCACTCAGGCACCTGGTCATCCGTATAGCACCATCGGCACGCAGACCGTACTGGCGCTGGCGCAGCAGGCGCAGAATTTGCTGGAAGAGTGCGGAACGCATTTGCACGGTAAGGTTCATCAGGCTCATCAACGTGTAACACCGTTGGGAACCCTGCGTTCAACCTGGCTTAGTTCAGCGGAAGTGCCGGTCTGGCCGTTATCAGCACAACGTGTCTGTGTGGTGGGAATTAGCGGCTTACTGGATTTCCAGGCGCACCTTGCCGCGGCCTCACTGCGCCAGCGTAACCTCAGCGTCGAAACGGCTGAAATCGATTTGCCAGAACTGGATGTCCTGCGTGATAACCCAACCGAATTTCGCGCCGTCAACATTGCACGTCTGTTAGATAACGAAGATAAATGGTCGCTGCTCTATGACGCCCTGTTACCAATCGCGAAAACCTGCGACATGATAATTATGCCAGCCTGTTTCGGCCTGGCTGACGATCGGCTATGGAAGTGGCTCAATGACCGCCTGCCCTGCTCACTGATGTTATTACCAACTTTACCGCCGTCAGTGCTGGGCATGCGCCTGCATAACAAATTGCAGCGCCAGTTTGTACGCCAGGGTGGAGTGTGGATGCCCGGTGATGAAGTGAAAAAAATCACCTGTCAGGATGGCGTTGTCAGCGAAATCTGGACCCGCAACCATGCCGATATTCCATTGCGCCCACGCTTCGCCGTACTCGCCAGCGGTAGTTTCTTTAGCAGCGGACTGGTCGCCACGCGCGAAGCCGTTCATGAGCCGATTCTCGGTCTGGATGTGCACCAAACCGCCACACGTGCGCAGTGGTATCAGCGTGACGTCTTTGATCCGCAACCGTGGCAACAGTTTGGCGTAACCACCGATGCTGAACTGCGTCCATCGCTTGCAGGAAAAACAGTAGAGAATATGTTTGCCATCGGATCGGTACTTGGCGGTTTTGACCCTATCGCCCAGGGTTGCGGAGGCGGAGTGTGCGCAGTGAGCGCTTTACACGCCGCACATCATATTGCGAAACGTGCAGGAGGCCAGCAATGAGCGACACACGTTTTGAAAGTTGTATCAAATGCACAGTGTGCACCACTGCCTGCCCGGTAAGCCGTGTCAACCCAGGTTACCCTGGCCCTAAACAAGCCGGCCCTGACGGTGAACGTCTGCGTTTGAAAGATGGTGCGTTATATGACGATGCGCTGAAATATTGCATCAACTGCAAACGCTGTGAAGTGGCCTGCCCTTCGGATGTCAAAATTGGCGATATCATCCAGCGCGCGCGTGCCAAATACGACACGACACGTCCGTCGATACGTAACTTTGTCTTAAGCCATACCGATTTGATGGGCAGTGTTTCTACGCCGTTCGCACCCATCGTGAACACCGCGACTTCACTGAAACCGGTGCGCCAGCTTCTTGATTATGCACTAAAAATCGATCATCGCCGTACGCTGCCGAAGTACTCCTTCGGTACCTTCCGCCGCTGGTATCGCAGCATAGCCGCACAGCAGGCGCAGTATCAGGATCAAGTTGCATTTTTCCACGGTTGCTTTGTGAACTACAACCATCCGCAACTCGGTAAAGATCTGATAAAAGTGCTGAACGCGATGGGTACTGGCGTACAACTGCTGAGTAAAGAGAAATGCTGTGGCGTACCACTGATCGCCAACGGTTTCACCGATAAAGCACGTAAGCAGGCGGTAAGTAATGTGGCTTCACTGCGAGAAGCGATTGACGGAAAAGGCATCCCGGTTATTGCCACCTCTTCAACCTGTACCTTTGCGCTACGCGATGAATACCCTGAAGTGCTGGATGTCGACAACTCAGGGCTACGCGAACATATTGAACTGGCTACACGCTGGCTGTGGCGCAAGCTGGACGAAGGGAAAACGTTGCCGCTGAAAACGTTGCCGCTAAAAGTGGTCTATCACACACCATGTCATATGGAGAAAATGGGCTGGACACTCTATACGCTGGAACTGCTGCGACAAATTCCGGGACTTGAACTGACCGTGCTGGATTCACAGTGCTGCGGGATCGCCGGAACTTACGGATTCAAAAAGGAAAACTACCCGACGTCACAGTCAATTGGCGCACCGCTATTCCGCCAGATTGAAGAAAGCGGCGCGGATATCGTCGTGACCGACTGCGAAACGTGTAAATGGCAGATTGAGATGTCGACAAGTAAGCGTTGCGAACATCCTATCACCCTGCTTGCCAAAGCGTTGGGGTAACTCAGTTGCCCGGTGGTGTTTGCTACCGGGCATTTTTGTGCATCCAGTTCCGCTTATTTGAATACGTTGCAGTCGGGCGTATTTATCTCTGATTCACCCACGCAAAGAATCAATTTCTCATATGCAGCGCTTGCGAAAAGTGGATACCGTCACGCCATCTTCTCTTTCTGGTAACGGACTACCATGGCTAAACCCACCACATCCACACCGCATGATGCGGTTTTTAAAAAGATCATTTCTTATCCTGAGATGGCCCGGGATTTTCTGGAGATTCACCTCCCCGTCACATTACGTGAGATTTGCAATTTGCAAACGCTGAAGCTGGAGTCCACCAGTTTTATCGAACAGGATCTCCGCGCGTACTACTCCGACGTATTGTGGTCGCTAAAAACCCACGAAGGTGATGGCTATATCTATTGTGTCATCGAACATCAGAGTACAGCTGTGCAGCACATGGCATTCCGCCTGATGCGCTATGCCACCGCTGCGATGCAGCATCATCTTGATGCCGGGAATAAAACGCTGCCGCTGGTGATCCCCATGTTGTTTTATCACGGTCAACAAAGTCCCTATCCCTGGTCACTCAACTGGCTGGATGAATTTGACAACCCACAACTGGCGCGGCAACTTTATTCAGAAGCTTTTCCGCTGGTCGACATTACCGTGATTCCTGACGATGAAATCGCGCAACATCGGCGTGTTGCGTTGCTTGAATTGATGCAAAAACATATCCGCGATCGCGATTTGATGGGGTTAGTGGACCGACTGGTCTCGTTATTAGTTACAAGCACCGCTAATGACAGCCAGCTACAGACGCTATTTAATTATCTGCTACGGTACGGCGACGTTTCTCACGTCAACGAATTTATCCATAAAGTTGCCGAACGTTCCCCTCATAACAAGGAGAGGCTGATGACAATCGCAGAGAGACTCAGACAAGAAGGCCACCACGATGGGCTGCAACAAGGGTTACAACAAGGATTGGAACAAGGAGTACAAAAAGGTACGCAAGAAGAAGCAATACGGATCGCTCGCATGATGCTGGAACAAGGAATTGATCGTGATTTGGTTCAGTTAATTACCGGGTTGTTGCCAGACGATGTCACAGCGTGAGTCAGACAGGGAAGGTTTGTAACCTTCCCTGCCACTAATCAAACCGTCAGGAATTCCACCACATCGATCCAGCCGTGTTCCCCGGCGATATCCTGACCATTTAGCCAACGCCGCAGCATATTAAGCGCCATCATTGCGCAAACCTCCTGACGAACAGCCAAACTATAGCGATTTGCATTGAGTCGCACCCGCAAGGCATGCGTGCCGTCAGGTGTTGCCAGTGCGAAGTTAATATGTTCGTTTTCGAAACCCGATACCGCCAGCGCCAGTTCGGCATAATGATTGCCGCGTCGCTCGGTTATCCAGTGCGCCGTTTGCGCCAGCGTTTCTTCCTGAGATGGCACTACCTCGCTCGCTAACAACGGGGCACTGGCGCGAGAGAGCTGCAGGGCAATTAAGCCTCCGGTAAATTGCTCGCTCAGCGTCAGACTGTACTGGCGCTCCTGGAGCTTACGGGCAATTTGCGCAGGTAACCCTTCGGTACCTTCAAAAATCATATTCTGGCCAGCAACGCGTTTCACCTCTGGCCATAGCGCCAGCATCGCTTCACGTTGGGAATCGGGTCCGGTTAACTTCAGCTCGATAATCGGCATCGACGAGCGATAGCCCATTGTCACCCCAGGCGGTAAAACCAAAGGATCCAGGCTCTGCGCCAGATCGCTTTCAGAACGACCAAAGGTCGTTAAGCGCAGGCATAGCGGGGGTTGAGAGAGAGAAAAACGCTCACGCAGGCGCGGCAGGATCTCATGTTCAACCATGACTTTAAATTCTGACGGTACACCCGGCGTAAAGAACATCAGGCAGCGATTAAGCTTTACGGCGAACCCGCAGGCAGTTCCGACCGGATTATTAATAAACTCCGCACTGGCCGGAAGCTCAGCCTGTTTGCGATTGCTCGGCGCCATGACGCGTCCCCGCTCACGGAAAAAACGCGCCATTTCGGCCAGCCACGCTTCATGCAGCACCAGCCCTTCACCTTTTGCGGTTGCCGCCGCCAGTGCGCTCAAATCATCGCTGGTCGGCCCTAAGCCGCCATTGACGATCAGCACATCAGCATGTTCGCTACGCTCACGCAGAATAGCGACCAAATCGTTCAGATTGTCGCCAACTGTATTGCGGCGTGTTAACGGTAATCCCTGATTAAAGAAAAAATCGGCCAGCCAGGCGGCATTAGTGTCGACGATTTGTCCGTGCAACACTTCATCCCCGGTGGATAGCATCTCCACGTTTAACATCGTGTTCTCCTGCTTTTATGATGAAAACACTATAACGCATGGAGGGGGGAAGGCGCGACTGAACGCCGCGCCTGGTCGATTAGAAACTGGCGTTTACCCCGATGTATGGGCCGTCAGCAATCGCGTTATCGCGGTTGCCATCTTTACCCGCCAGATTCAGGTAACGGTAACCTGCTTCAATGCTCAGCGGACGCATAATCGTCAGGCGCGCACCGGCATTTGCTTCTTCGTAGCTGTCGATCCCGCTGGAGAGTGAATCCGGGGAGTAGTAGTATTCACCAAACAGACGGAAACTGTCGCCAATCGGCCACTGTAAACCACCACCGACAGCTGCCGCGTAGCCTTCATCACCGTCTTTCGGGTTGGTATAGATACCTTTCCCACCGACTGTTGCCAGCAACGGACCCAGAGGGATATTCAGACCAAGGCCAAGCCCTGCAACATCACCGTCGTCATCGTTATGCATCCAGTTGCCGCTAACAGCCAGTCCAGTGGACTCAGTACCCATACCAAAACCGAGGTTGGTGTAATCTTCGCCTGCCTGACCGCTAATGCTAATCGCATTCGCCGACGCAGAAACAAACAGCATTCCGGCAAAACCCAGTAATAAACTTTTTTTCATTTTCTATCCTTTCCAGCAAGAATCAAAACATAGCCCCAAAACCGCTGGATTGTACTGCCAGATGGCGAGGAATCAATGAGCTAAAAAAGCGATGCAATGACATATTGTAACTAAATACTACCTGCAATGTTTCAGTAAGGTTAAGTTCTTACCCGAAATAGATGATAAAAGGCACCTGATTGCCGTTTTCAACAGACAACGTCATCTTCCCCGGCAAAGCTGGCTTAAACGGCAATGAAGCGTTTTTTCTGTCGCCTGCAAAAGGTAAGATGTGTTAACAATGGACTCCTCCGCCCCTCCCCTACAAGGAACAGACTTATGCGTCAAAGAACGATTGTTTGCCCACTCATTCAAAATGAAGGCTGTTTTTTACTGTGCAAAATGGCCGACGATCGCGGTGTTTTCCCTGGTCAGTGGGCGCTGTCTGGCGGCGGCGTTGAGCCAGGTGAGCGCATCGAAGAGGCTTTGCGTCGGGAAGTGAGGGAAGAGTTGGGTGAA
This sequence comes from Citrobacter sp. wls716, assembly GCF_005280975.1. Classification (NCBI taxonomy): domain Bacteria; kingdom Pseudomonadati; phylum Pseudomonadota; class Gammaproteobacteria; order Enterobacterales; family Enterobacteriaceae; genus Citrobacter; species Citrobacter sp. wls716. The sequence continues at coordinate 225,019 of NZ_SZWX01000038.1, read as the reverse complement.
CAACTGGTATTATCAGAAATTACTCCGTGGACCTTCAGCGACGATATTCGGACCAAAACCTATGCCGATGGCAGTCAGGAAGAGATTTATATGATTTATCTCATCTTCGATTGTGTGGCGGCTAATCGTGAAGTGAACATTAACGAAGAGTTCCAGGACTTCGCCTGGGTTAAAGCTGAAGATCTTGGCACCTACGACTTAAATATCGCCACGCGTAAAACGTTGACCTTGAAAGGGTTACTGTAAATCCCACGAGTTTAAACGTAATATAAACGATGTTCACAATAGCGGTATTGTTCTCAGCATTCAGCAACAGAGACCAATGCCGCCATAACGACTAAAAACACTTTATATTCAAATAAATAAATCACCCCTCCCTGTTTTTATCTTTATACCCCAAACCTTAAACTCTTAAGGATAAATTAACCTTCAGTCTTTAACCTTTGTGGCCTGATGAAATAATTAACGATGCCCCTGTTTATCACTAAAAATAAAACTGCGGTGGCGTTAAATGGCTTGAAGGAATAATGATGTCTGACTTTTTGCCTTTCTCCCGTCCGGCAATGGGTGATGAAGAACTTGCCGCAGTTAAGGCGGTTCTGGATTCAGGGTGGATAACCACGGGTCCTAAAAATCAGCAGTTGGAAGACGCTTTCTGCCAGCTCACAGGAAACCAAAACGCCGTTGCCGTCTGTTCCGCGACGGCAGGTATGCACATTACGCTAATGGCGCTGGGTGTGGGTGAAGGCGATGAAGTGATCACCCCGTCGATGACGTGGGTATCTACACTCAACATGATTGTCCTGCTGGGCGCCACACCGGTTATGATCGATGTTGACCGCGATACGCTGATGGTGACTCCCGAACAAATTGAAGCCGCTATCACACCACGAACCAAAGCTATTATTCCCGTGCATTATGCCGGGGCCCCAGCCGATCTTGATGCCATTTACGCCATCGGTGAACGCTATGGAATCCCTGTTATTGAAGACGCAGCACACGCCGTCGGAACGTTATACAAGGGTCGTCATGTCGGTGCTCGTGGTACCGCAATCTTTTCCTTTCACGCTATCAAGAATGTGACCTGTGCTGAGGGTGGACTGATTGTTACTGACGACAGCCCGCTCGCTCAACGGCTTCGCAGCCTGAAATTTCACGGCCTGGGTGTAGATGCGTATGACCGTCAAACCTATGGCCGCGCGCCGCAAGCTGAAGTTCTCGCGCCGGGATATAAGTACAACCTGACTGATATCAACGCTGCCATCGCCCTGGTACAGTTGGACAAGCTGGCTCGTCTGAACGCACGACGTGCGCAAATTGCGCAGCAGTATCAACAGGCGCTGGCCGATACGCCGTTTCAACCGCTCACCCTGCCTCAGTGGTCACATGTGCACGCCTGGCATTTGTTCATCATTCGCGTGGATAAAGCCCGCTGCGGGCTGAGCAGAGATGCTCTGATGGAAGCACTAAAGGCCAGAAATATTGGCACAGGCCTGCATTTTCGCGCGGCCCACACGCAGAAATATTATCGCGAACGTTTCACCGATCTTTCTTTGCCTAATACCGAATGGAATAGCGCACGCATATGTTCACTGCCGCTATTTCCCGACATGACCGACGATGACACACAACGCGTCATTACGGCACTTCGCCAGATTGCAGGACAATAAGCATGTTTGAAGCCACACCGATTAGTAAAGTCTCGGTGGTCATTCCCGTTTTTAACGAACAGGAAAGCCTGCCAGAATTAATCAGGCGCACCAGCGCCGCCTGCGAAAAACTGGATACTGAATATGAAATCCTGCTCATTGACGACGGTAGCAGTGACAATTCGGCTCAACTGATGATGGACGCCTCCCAGGCACCGAACAGCCATATTGTCTCTATTCTGTTGAATCGAAACTATGGACAACACTCGGCGATTATGGCCGGTTTCAGCCACGTCACGGGCGACCTGATCATCACGTTGGATGCTGATTTACAAAACCCGCCAGAGGAGATCCCGCGGCTGGTTGCCACGGCAAAAGAAGGCTTCGATGTCGTAGGAACGGTGCGTCAGAACCGCCAGGACAGCCGCTTTCGTAAGACCGCCTCACGGATGATCAACCATCTGATTCAGCGCACGACCGGTAAAGCCATGGGCGATTATGGCTGCATGCTGCGCGCCTATCGCCGTCACATCGTCGATGCCATGTTGCATTGCCAGGAGCGTAGCACCTTTATTCCGATCCTGGCTAACATCTTTGCCCGCCGCGCCACGGAAATCCCGGTACACCATGCCGAACGTGAATTTGGCGACTCTAAGTACAGTTTCATGCGTCTGATAAACCTGATGTATGACCTGGTAACCTGCCTGACCACCACGCCATTGCGTATGTTGAGCCTGCTGGGCAGCATCATTGCCGCCACAGGCTTTACCCTGTCGGTCCTGCTTGTTGTTCTTCGCCTGACGCTCGGCCCGCAGTGGGCGGCAGAAGGTGTGTTTATGCTGTTTGCCGTGCTGTTTACCTTTATCGGCGCGCAATTCATTGGCATGGGATTACTCGGCGAATATATCGGTCGCATCTATAACGATGTCCGCGCACGCCCTCGCTATTTTGTTCAACACGTTATCCGTCCACAAACCACGCAGTCAACTGAGGAAAACCGCGCATGAAAGCCGTCGTATTTGCCTATCACGATATGGGATGTCAGGGGGTTCAGGCCCTGTTGGATGCAGGTTATGACATCGCTGCTATTTTTACGCACGCCGATAACCCAGGTGAAAAAGCGTTTTTTGGCTCAGTTTCCCGCCTCGCTGCCAGCGCAGGTATTCCGGTGTACGCTCCGGACGAGGTCAATCATCCGCTGTGGATCGAGCGGATCGGCCAGCTCGCCCCCGATGTGATCTTCTCATTCTACTATCGCCATTTACTCAGCGATGAGATCCTGCGTCTTGCACCAGCGGGGGCCTTTAATCTGCACGGCTCATTACTGCCCAAATATCGTGGCCGTGCACCGCTGAACTGGGTATTAGTCAATGGCGAAACCGAAACAGGCGTGACGCTGCACCGCATGGTCAAGCGCGCAGATGCCGGTGCCATCGTCGCCCAACAACGCATTACCATTTCCCCCGATGACGTAGCGTTAACCCTGCATCATAAATTATGCCAGTCTGCCCGCGAGGTACTGGCACAGGCGCTGCCAGCCATCAAAGCCGGTGATTTTCAGGAGTATCCACAACAGGAAGCCGACGCCACCTGTTTTGGTCGCCGCACGCCGGAAGACAGTTTCCTTGACTGGAACAAACCCTGCGCACAACTGCATAACATGGTTCGCGCCGTGTCCGATCCATGGCCGGGTGCATTTAGCTATGCCGGTACGCAAAAATTCACCATCTGGTCATCGCGCCAGAGTGCAAATACATCTGCAGCGCTGCCGGGAACGGTTATCTCCGTATCGCCATTGCTGATTGCCTGTGCCGATGGCGCACTCGAAATCATTACCGGGCAAGCGGGTGATGGCATTACCATGCAGGGCTCACAGCTGGCACAAGTTTTGGGTCTGGTTGCCGGTTCTCGCCTCAACAGCCAGCCCGTTTCCGCCAGCAAACGTCGTACCCGCGTGTTGATCCTTGGCGTTAACGGTTTTATTGGCAACCACCTGACCGAACGCCTGCTACGCGAAGATAACTACGAAATCTACGGGCTTGATATTGGCAGCGATGCGATTGAGCGTTTTCTGCAACACCCACGATTCCATTTTGTGGAAGGTGATATCAGCATTCACTCCGAATGGATTGAATATCATGTGAAAAAATGCGACGTCGTGCTGCCACTGGTCGCCATTGCCACACCGATTGAATATACCCGCAACCCGCTGCGCGTCTTCGAACTCGATTTTGAAGAAAACCTGAAAATTATTCGTTACTGTGTCAAGTACCGCAAACGCATCATTTTCCCGTCAACATCTGAAGTCTACGGTATGTGTACCGATAAAGACTTCGATGAAGACAGCTCCAACCTGATCGTTGGCCCGGTTAATAAACCGCGCTGGATCTACTCGGTCTCTAAACAACTGCTGGATCGCGTTATTTGGGCATACGGTGAAAAAGAAGGGTTACGTTTCACCTTATTCCGTCCATTTAACTGGATGGGACCGCGTCTGGATAGCCTGAACGCCGCACGTATCGGCAGCTCACGCGCCATTACCCAACTGATCCTGAATCTGGTGGAAGGCTCTCCCATCAAGCTGATTGAAGGCGGCAAGCAGAAGCGTTGCTTTACCGACATTCGTGACGGTATCGAAGCCCTGTTCCGTATCATTGAAAACGACGGCGGGCGCTGTGATGGCGAGATCATCAATATCGGTAACCCGGATAACGAAGCAAGTATTCAGGAACTGGCTGAAATGCTCCTTTCTTGCTTCGAAAAACATCCGTTGCGCCAACACTTTCCGCCGTTTGCTGGTTTCCGCGACGTTGAGAGTAGCAGCTACTATGGTAAAGGCTACCAGGACGTTGAGCACCGCAAACCCAGTATTCGTAATGCCAAACGTTGCCTGAACTGGGAACCAACAATCGATATGCAAGAAACGGTTGAAGAGACGCTGGACTTCTTCTTACGCAGTGTGGACATCACGGAACACACATCATGACCAAAGTGGGCTTGCGCATAGATGTCGATACATTCAGGGGGACACGCGAAGGCGTGCCCCGCCTGCTGGAGACATTGAACCGGCATAACGTTCGGGCTAGTTTCTTTTTTAGCGTCGGGCCCGACAACATGGGACGCCATCTCTGGCGTCTGGTGAAGCCGCAATTTTTGTGGAAGATGCTGCGCTCAAACGCAGCCTCACTCTACGGGTGGGACATTTTACTGGCCGGCACCGCCTGGCCTGGAAAAGAAATTGGCCTGGCTAATGCGGCCATCATTTCGCAAGCTGCCCGGTATCACGAAACAGGCTTACACGCCTGGGATCATCATGCCTGGCAATCACGAAGTGGCAACTGGAACGATAAACAGCTGATTGATGATATTTCGCGGGGCATTAATGCACTCGAAACAATCATCGGCCAAACCGTTACCTGCTCTGCCGTCGCTGGCTGGCGTGCCGACTCGCGCGTCGTCGAGGCGAAAGAAACATTCCATCTGCGCTATAACAGCGATTGCAGGGGGACATCGTTATTCCGTCCTGTACTTGAAACGGGAGAAATAGGGACACCACAAATTCCGGTCACGCTACCGACATGGGATGAAGTAGTTGGTCAGGAGGTGCAGGCAGCGGACTTCAACGACTATATTCTCTCCCGCATTCAGAGGGACAAAGGTACCCCGGTCTACACGATTCACGCAGAGGTGGAAGGCATTGCTTTTCAGCAGCAATTTGACGATCTGCTCATTCGTGCCGCCGACGCCGGGATTACGTTTTGTCCACTGGGCGAACTGTTACCAGACGATATCAGTACACTGCCAACGGGCCAGATCGTTCGTGGCAAAATACCCGGCAGAGAGGGATGGCTCGGCTGCCAGCAACCCGCGAGTGTGACATCATGAAATCCGCACGTTACGCCCTGGCATTTGTCGCATTTATTGCACTGTATTTTATTTTACCCATCAATAGCCGCCTGCTCTGGCAGCCCGACGAAACGCGCTATGCTGAAATCAGCCGGGAAATGCTGACGTCTGGCGACTGGATCGTCCCACATTTTTTAGGACTACGCTATTTTGAAAAACCTATCGCGGGATACTGGTTAAACAGTATCGGGCAATGGTTATTTGGCGCAAACAACTTTGGCGTCAGAGCGGGGGCTATTTTTGCAACCCTACTGACTGCACTCCTGGTCGCCTGGCTGGCAATGCGGCTATGGCGTGATAAACGTACGGCCCTACTCTCTGCCGTCATCTTTCTAACGTTTTTCTCTGTTTACAGTATCGGAACCTATGCGGTACTTGATCCCATTATCGCGCTGTGGCTGATGGCGGGTATGTGCTGTTTTTGGGAGGGAATGCAAGCCACCACCAGAACACGTAAAATTGTCGCCTTTTTGCTGTTAGGATTTACCTGCGGCATGGGCGTGATGACCAAAGGCTTTCTCGCGCTCGCTGTCCCTGTCCTCAGCGTGTTGCCATGGGTTTTCGTGCAAAAGCGCTGGAAAGAGATCTTTATTTACGGCCTGCTGTCGATTATCAGCTGTATTGCCATTGTCCTGCCGTGGGGTCTGGCGATTGCGCAACGCGAACCCGACTTCTGGCACTACTTTTTCTGGATTGAGCATATTCAGCGTTTTGCGCAGGATGATGCCCAGCATAAAGCGCCATTCTGGTACTACATACCGATTTTCGTGGCGGGTGCCTTACCCTGGCTCGGGCTACTACCGGGCGCATTGCGTACCGGCTGGCGTGAACGGGATGTACCACGTAGCGCCTTATACCTGCTGAGCTGGATTATTATGCCGATCCTGTTTTTCAGTATCGCCAAAGGGAAGTTGCCAACCTATATTCTTTCCTGCTTCGCACCGCTGGCAATCCTTACCGCGCGGTTTGGCTTGCAGGCTGCTGAAAAAGGTTCTGCAGCCCTGCGCGTCAACGGTTGGATCAACATTCTGTTCGGTGTTATTGGTATTGTCGCCACATTTATCGTGTCCACGCTCGGACCGTTGAAGACACCGGTCTGGTCGCATATCGAAACGTATAAAGTGTTTTGCTCATGGGGTATCTTTATCACCTGGACGCTATTTGGCTGGTATACGCTTAACAACAGTGAAAAAAACTGGAAATTAGCAGCGCTCTGCCCGCTGGGACTGGCGCTGTTGTTCGGCTTCTCAGTACCTGACCGGGTAATGGAATCCAAACAGCCACAGTTTTTTGTCGAGATGACCAAAGAGTCGCTGGAGTCGAGCCGTTATATTTTCACCGACAGTGTTGGCGTTGCCGCTGGCCTGGCCTGGAGCCTGAAACGCGATGACATCAACATGTACGGGCAAACAGGTGAGTTAAAATACGGCCTTAATTATCCGGATGCCCAGGGACGCTTCGTCAGCCGGGATGACTTTGCCGGCTGGTTGGCGCAACATCGTCAGGAAGGGATCATTACGCTTGTGCTGTCAATTTCGAAGGATGAGGATATTAATCAGCTTGCCATTCCTCCCGCTGACTATATCGACAATCAGGGGCGCCTGGTCTTGATTCAGTACAGGCCTAAATGATCTGGCTAACCTTAGTCTCTGCCAGCCTGCTCAGCGTCTGTGGGCAATTGTGCCAGAAGCAGGCCACCCGCCCGGTACCCGCCCACGTGCGAACACGCTATATCGCACAGTGGATTGGTCTGGCGCTGGCCTGTCTGGGACTGGCCATGCTGCTCTGGCTGGCAGTATTGCAGAATATTCCCGTCGGTATCGCCTACCCAATGCTAAGCCTGAACTTTGTATGGGTCACGCTGGCGGCATGGAAAATCTGGCGTGAACCTGTCACAACGCGTCACTGGTTGGGGGTTGGGCTACTCATCACCGGCATCTTTATTCTTGGGAGCGCGGTGTAATGGGCATTTTTTGGGGGCTGTGTAGCGTGATTATTACGTCGGTTGCTCAGCTAAGTCTGGGTTACGCGATGGATAATCTGCCGCCCATGCTGCAACCGCTGGCGTTTATCTCCGCCGTTTTTGCAACCAGCAGCAGCGCATTCGCCTTATATGGCGGGCTGGTAGGTTATTTACTGTCAGTGATGTGCTGGCATAAAGCCCTGCATCAGCTCGCGCTGAGCAAAGCCTATGCCTTGCTCAGCCTCAGCTATGTGCTGGTGTGGATCGCATCAATGATTTTACCGGGCTGGCAAGGAACCTTTTCAGTAAAAGCCCTGGTGGGTGTGCTGTGTATTATGGCGGGATTAATGACCATATTCTTACCCGCCCGCCAACACACGCCCTGAGATCATTTATCGTCAGACAGTTGTCGCAGACGCTCCCATTCTTCGGCGAGATACTGTCTGGCATCAATGATTTTAATCACTCGCGATGCATCACGGTTAATACAATACTGGGCATCTTTTAACGGTGACAGGAGATCGCCTGCTTTTACACGCTCGCTGGCTTGCGCTTCAGCCAACATTTTCAACGAACCACCGGTATCACAAAGTACAATATAGAGCCTCCCTGCTTTTTGGTTACAGCAAGACTTCTTCACATGCCATTCCATAGCGCACCTTTTGCTAATGATTTTCACACCAGGTTACACTTTAGCAGATAAACCAAAGGACAATGGCCAGGGAATGGCAATTATGCGAGATAAATTTAATGTTTTCTTAAGCTTTACCGCGGGTACGGACCCACTCCAGCAACGCCCGGCGAGAAACCTTAATACCACCGCTTTTTAATTCTGCGGGTAAGGTTAGCCAACGAACGGGTTGCTGGAAACGTGCCAGCTTATCTTTCACCCATTCTGCCAGATCAATTCTTCCGGCTTCAGTATCGTACTCCACAACCGCAACGGGGCGGTGGCCAAACTCTTCATCTTCTATTGGAACAATAAAAGCTTGCAGAACATGGGGATGCGATACAATAACGCGCTCCACCTCTTCCGGTTGGATCCCTTCTCCACCGCTAAAGAACAGATTGTCCATACGCCCGACTATGGTTAGCTTGCCATCCTTTAACACGCCGCGATCGCGGGTGGCAAACCAGCCTTGCGCATTAACCAGTGGATAAAGCTGTCCGTTGCGCCAGTACCCTTGCGCCATGCTGGCGGCACGAAGCCAGACTTCATCATCAACAATCCTGACTTCTCTGCCTGGTAGTGCAGAGCCGACATCCGCCTTACCATCGGCCTCTTTCGCACACACCGTGGAGGCAAATTCCGTTAACCCGTAACCACACCAGCAGCGAATACCCTGCTCACGCGCTTGTTCAGTCAATTCAACAGGAATCGCGGCACCGCCCAGCAACACGGCCTTTAGCGATACCGGTGTGTGATTGACCAACAGTCGCCAAAGCTGCGTGGGAACCAGCGAAGCATGGGTACAACCCGCCAGCATCTGCTCTAACGGCTGCTTATCGCGCACGGTCATACGCGCGCCGGCGAACAACCATCGCCACAAAATGCCCTGCCCGGAAACATGAAACAGCGGCAATGAGAGCAGCCAGTCATCTTCAGCGCCAAACGGCATTAATGACAGCACGCCCTGTGCGCTCGCCAGATGCGCCTGACAGGTATGTACCGCTGCTTTAGGCAGTCCGGTTGAGCCGGAAGTTAACGTCATTGTGCTCAAGCGCTGAGGCAACCAGACGGCAGCATGCTCGCCAGACTGTTCCAGCATCCGCAGCGGTGCCAACCCCGGGAGCGGACTTTCGCCTTCCAGATCCAGCGCAAAACGCAGCGTTAACTCCGGGACCAGCGCATCAAGCAGCGACTGAGGCAACTGTGGGTTCACAGGTAAAACCCGCGCCCCACACTGCAACAGTGCCAGCCATGCCAGCAGCGGACGGGGATGATTCCAGGCGCGGAGCAATATGCCATCGCCCTCTCCCACCCCTTGAGCCGCAAAGCCGCTTGCCAGACGATCGACTCGCGTACAGAGATCGCCCCAGCGTAACACCTCATCGTTGAGGCGTAAGGCTGGCGCGTCAGTACGAGCCTGTCGCCAGTGACGCCACGGCCAGTCGGTAAAATCAGGCGTATCGGACAACCGTTCCAGGCCCGATGCGCTTGCGCCATCGGGCATTTCCCGCTGGGTCATAGCAATCGTTCCAGCGCATCAATCTCAATGCACGGCAACGTACTGCCAGGCCACGCGCGTACCTGCTGGCACTGCATCAGGCTGAGCGTATCCAGACCAGGGATAGTCTGTGGCGTCAACCAGGCAGCAATGCGCGCCAGCTGGGTTAAGCCCAGGCTCGATTCGATAGAGGAGCTGATCACGGCGGTGAGACCTATCGCGTGTGCGGCGGCAACCTGCTCACGCACCTTGTCGAGGCTACCCGTCAGCGTAGGCTTGATGACGACTGCCTTCACGCCCTCTTCGGCTTCGAAGGTGAAATCCGCTTCACGCAGACTTTCATCCCAGGCAATGGCAATCCCTGTTTCACGCGAGAACGCGCGGGAATCATCACGGGTTTTACACGGCTCTTCGAGGAAGGCAATGCGCCCGCGATACTCAGGATTGACATATTTCGCAAACTGCTGGGCTTTCAGCGGCGTCCAGGCACGATTGGCATCAAGCCGCAGGTGCAGTTCCGGGATCGCCTCCAGCAACAGGTTGACGACCATACCGTCGCGAACAGCTTCATACAGACCGACCTTAATCTTCGCCACTTTTTCGCCCGGCATGTCCGCCAGTTGCAGCACCAGATCGTCAGGATCGCCCGTACACAGCGGCGCAGCACGGTAGTCCGCCGCCTCTGGCAGAGTGCCTGCCAGTTCGGCCAGCGCGCAGCTTGCGCCAAAGGCGACCGAAGGCATTTGCGGTAAGGAAGCATCGCCCTGTAGCCAACCCTTCACCCAGGCCAGCAGCTCAGTTTGCGCCTCTTCCCAGCTTTCCTGACTGAAGCCCGGCAGGGGGGAGATCTCTCCCCACCCTTCGCGCTCGCCGTCACGAAGACAAACGTACAGCCCGTCACGCGTTTTTAACCGCCTGTCGCGCAGAATCACCCCCGCGTCCATGGGGATCTGCCAGCGGTATACCTGCGCGCTACGCATTACGGATTCCGTTTGAATTTGCTGAAGTCAGGCTGGCGTTTCTGGTTAAAGGCGTTACGGCCTTCCTGACCTTCTTCAGTCATGTAGAACAACATGGTCGCGTTCCCGGCCAGCTCCTGCAGACCCGCCTGACCATCGCAGTCGGCGTTCAGCGCAGCTTTCAGGCAGCGCAGCGCCATTGGGCTGTTTTGCAGCATTTCGCGGCACCAGCGTACGGTCTCTTTTTCCAGATCGACCAGCGGAACCACGGTGTTTACCAGGCCCATATCCAGCGCTTGTTTTGCATCGTACTGACGGCACAGGAACCAGATTTCACGTGCTTTTTTCTGACCGACGATGCGCGCCATGTAGGACGCGCCCCACCCGCCGTCGAAGGAACCGACTTTCGGCCCGGTCTGACCAAAGATGGCGTTTTCAGCCGCAATGGTCAGGTCACACATCATGTGCAGCACATGACCACCGCCGATGGAATACCCTGCCACCATCGCGACAACCGGTTTCGGACAGGTACGAATCTGGCGTTGGAAGTCCAGTACGTTCAGGTGATGCACACCGGAGTCATCCTGGTATCCGCCGTAGTCGCCACGTACCTTCTGATCGCCGCCTGCACAGAACGCTTTATCGCCCGCACCGGTCAGAATAATCACGCCGATGTTGTCATCATAGCGGGCATCCGCCAGCGCCTGGATCATCTCTTTCACGGTGACCGGACGGAAGGCATTGCGTACCTGCGGACGATTAATGGTGATTTTTGCGATACCGTCGGTGGATTTCTCGTAGAGAATATCGGTGTAGCCTTCAGAGCAATCGTTCCATTCTACCGGTGCGTAAAGCATTGTTTCATCAGGATAGATCATAAAATGTCCTATAGTCAGCGACGCAGAATCTGAGCCAGACAGTCCACCACGCCAGCGGGGTTTTCCCGATGCGCGTTGTGTCCGGCATTACGAATCACATGGTTTGGTACTGACATTTCCGTCGCCAGAGCGCGGAATTTATCGTCACGTTCACCACATAAATAATAAAACGGAAATGTGCGCGTAGTGAGTTGCGCACGTAAATCAGGTTGTACGGCAAGCGAGGTGGCCTCCAGCATTGCCGCCAGCGTTTGCCCGTTATTCTGGCTACGCATATCGACCAGCGCCTCTCTTTGCGCGACATTCAGTGAGGAAAAGACCGGCTGTTGATACCAGTCATTAAACACCTCGCGCAGCGGCTCAGTACGAAAACGCGCGGCCCAGCGGCCATCCGAGAGACGACGCTGGGTGCGTTCATTTTCACTTTGCAGCCCTGGATGCCCACCTTCAACCACCAGACCACACAGTCCGGGAAACGCCTGACAGGCCGCCATCATAGCGACTCTGCCGCCAAGGGAATATCCCACCAGCCAGTAGTTAAGTATGTTGTAACTAAGCAGCGTATTACACAACAAATCGCTGACGTCATCGAATCCGCTCACGCTGATGTCAGCAGAACCGCCGTGGCCAGGCAGGTCGATATACAACCGCGAAAACTCCGGGAATGCTTCACCGACCGCCTGCCATTCCCGGCAATCACCGGAAAATCCGTGCAGGAAAACCAGCCAGGGGAAATCCACCTGACCCGTGTTCGCCTGCGCGTGCAGGATCATAGATGACTTACCTGCGCCAGCAATTGCTGCAGGGTTTGCGCCCCGTCAGTTTCATTCACTACCAGCTCAATCACCGTTGCCACCGGAGTACGCCAGGCATTCGTCAGCGCGCTCTCCAGTTGCGCCCAGTTCTCCGGACGGTGATATTTGAGGTCAAACATGGCGGCAGCATGCTCAAAATGGACGTTCTGCGGCATCAGGTAGAACCGTTCACGTTCGCTTGCTGGCGTCGGCAGCAGGGAAAAAATTTGTCCACCGTTATTATTGACCACGATCAGGACAAACGGCGCGGAAACCTGACGCAATAACGCCAGCGCATTCAGGTCATACAATGCAGATAAATCGCCGACGATAGCCAGCGTCGATTTTGCGCTGGCGCGCTGTACGCCAGCTGCGGTTGACAGCAGGCCGTCAATGCCGCTCGCGCCACGATTGCTATAGACCGGGTAACCAGCCGGAAGCTGCGACAACGCATCAATCAGGCGCACCACCAGGCTGTTGCCCACAAACAGCTGTCCCTGCTCTGGCAGATACTCGTGAATACGGTGTGCCAGCTGTGCTTCGCCAAACGTATCACGGCGGGCTTCTACCGCCTGCCATGCCTGTTTCGCCAGCCGCGGGATCTCCACACACCAGGGCTGGCGTTTCTCCGCCGGATGCAGCTCCAGCCAGTCGCCAACCTTCGCGACCAGCCTGCGTCCACGATGGTGAGCCGGATCGAGGCGGCCTTCGATATTATCAACGATCCAGTATTCCTGCGGATCGCAGTTGGCCTGCCATTGCAGGAGTCGCTTTCCGGTCAGGCTGCTGCCAAGCTGCACCACAATCTGCGCCTGCTGTAACTCTGCCACCGCTTTCGAATTCCCGAGCCACAAATCGGCACACGGCAACGGTTGTCCGGTTTGCGACAGAACATCGCCAATCAACGGCCAACCTAACGTCTGCGCCCAGAGCGCAACTTTCTTGCCCTCTTCGGCGCTCATGCGCCCGGCAAGTACCACGCCACGTTTTTGCCGCCAGAAAAACCAGTCACGCTGTTTGTCGCTTTCCAGCCGACGCGCTTCACGCAGCCAGGGCTTGTCATCCTGCCACCAGTCACCAAGACGCTGCTGCCAGGCACCCCCTGTTTCATCCATGTCACCATACAGCGGTTCCGCAAATGGGCAATTGATATGCACCGCTCCGCTATGTAGCGCGGCTAAGGCGTTATCGATGGTAGACACCAGCCAGCTTGCGGGAATGTCCTGCGTCGGACGCGGTAAAGAGAGCGTTTGCGACGGATGCGAGGCAAACATACCGGCCTGACGAATCGCCTGGTTAGCGCCACAATCGATAAGCTCAGGCGGTCGGTCAGCCGTGAGTAAAATCAGTTTTTCACCGGTCAGGCCCGCTTCAATCAACGCGGGATACAAATTCGCCACCGCTGTACCGGACGTCACAATCACGGCAACAGGTTGCCTGCTGACTTTTGCCAGACCTAAGGCCAGATGCCCAAGCCCACGCTCATCAAAATGAGTATGGTGGATAAAAGCGGGGTTTTCCGCTGCCGCTAAAGTCAACGGCGTCGAACGAGAGCCAGGGGCAATACAGACATGCCTGACGCCGTGGCGAGTGAGAGCTTCCAGAATGACCGCCGCCCAGCGTCGGTTAAATGCGCTTACTGACATGAGATTGTCCGGTATCAATATTGCGACACAGTATAAAGAATCGAATAAATGGATTTTTGATATGAATCGGGAATATACACGAAATCATTATCCTTCCATCTGTAATAAAGTACGTAACCCTGCCGCTTTATTATCTATTTCTTGCCATTCTTGCTCAGGATCGGAACCGCGCACGATCCCCGCCCCGGCATACAGACGGACGACATTTGCGCTAATTTTCGCTGAACGTAATGACACGCAAAACTCGCTCTGACGCAGTGAAAGATAACCCGCAGAACCGGCATACCACTCGCGTTCAAAGGGTTCATTATGTTGGATAAATTCGCGCGCCAGCTCGCGTGGAATACCCGCTACGGCCGCAGTAGGCTGTAGCTGTACCAGACAGAGCGTATCATCCGCCTGATTGAGCGCAGTCCAGATACAGCGGCGCAGATGCTGTACTTTGCGCAGCCTGAGTACCTGCGGCGGCAGGACATCTAGGGTTTGCGTACAGTTCTGCAGCCGTTGGCAAATATCTTCCACTACCAACATGTTCTCACGCTGATTTTTATCGTCCTTCATCAGCCATTCACCCAACTGCCAGGCGCGATGATCGTCAGGGTGATTGGCAACGGTTCCGGCCAGCGCCTCAGTGCGCAGTGCCGTGTCACGCCGCCGATACAGACGTTCAGGGGAAGAGCCAAGAAAAGCAGATTCGGCGGAAAACGCCATATAGAAGTGGTAACAGTTGAGATTTAAACGACGGCTGGAGGCCATAACCGCCGCGGCATTAACTGGCTGAGAAAACTGTAAATCGGTCGCACGCGCCAGCACCACTTTGTCGAGTTCTTCCCCGGCAATAGTTTGCGTGGCAAGCTCAATAAGGCGCGTCCAGCCTGCTTTATCTGGCCAGTGTTGTTCACCGGTTAAATTCAGGCGCAGTGCGGGAAGCGGTTTTACCTGCGCCAGCGCTGAAATAAACGCAGCGGCCTGCGCGGCATCTTCACGCAACGACACGTCGCTATACAGGTGTAGTCGTAAGGTCGCAACCCCGGCACAGCGTCGCCATTCCAGTCGCGGCAGTAATAAATTACCGCGCTGCGGCTCAAACGCATTCAGGCCCCAGACGCGCAGTTCGGGGTAATTATCATGTTGGCGTAAAAACCGTTGGGCAGAGTCCAGTGAGGAAAATGCGGCGACGGCTCCCAGTACGGCAGCCTCTTCGTCACCGTTACGTTGCTGCCAGTAAAACTGAGGCCAGACGGGCTGGCTGGCCAGCCATCCTAAAGCGTCAAACGCATCATTCAGAGGGAAAGGTATATCGTAAATACGAATTCCAGGTGCGGCTGGTATCTCTTGCGACAAATGACGCATCAAACTTTCCAGCGCAGTAGTGATTGAATGCACGCGGACCTCTCCCTGTTAAAAACCTCACATTATACGGGGTACTGAGCAGAAAAAGCAGTACCCCCGTATAGGGAGTGCGATGACAGCGCTGTATTTATCGCCGTGCCAGCAATAATCCCATCACTAAACCGACTGTCGCCCCCACGCCGATCCCACGCCAGGGTTTTTCGTGTACATAGTCATCTGCCCGGCAAACAGCCTGCTTTGCACGATAATAGTAACTGTCAGAGGCGTGACTAACGCGATTTCTCACCTCTTCTAACGCCTGCTCAGCCCGCGCTTTCAACTCAAGGTATTTTTGGTCGGCAGGATCGCCGGAAGAACGTAGCACTTCTTCCAGCGTTTCGCTCAACAATTCCAAATCGTCATCAATACGTGACTCGTAAGAATGAAAAGACATTGTATTCTCCCTTTCTATTGACGTACCCGCTAACTATAGACGACAGGGGCTGTTTACGCTTGATGCCCCTCACGCGCCATGCCGATGTGTGGAATCCCGTCTTCGTCATAGACTTCCGTGACTGGAACAAACCCAAATCTCGCATAAAACGATTGCAGATGTGCCTGAGCCCCCAGGTATAACGCCTTATGCGGCCAATGCTGCGCACAGGATGCCAGTGTTTGCGTCATTAACTGCTGCCCCAGTTTTTCACCGCGCAGCGCTTCGCTGACAATCACCCGGCCAATTACTACCGGCTCCAGATCATCGTCACTTTTCAGAATCCTCGCATACGCCACCAGTTCATCGTTATGCCATCCCAGAATGTGACGGTTCTCGCCGACTAAGTCGTCGCCATCCACGTCCTGATACGGACATTGTTGCTCAACAACGAATACCGCGCAGCGAAGCTGAAGAATGGCATACAGCTCCTGAACACTCAGCTTTGTATGATGAAGATCTTGCCAGTGGATCATTGTCTGCCCCTTTGTTGTGATAACCTGAACACCCTGCCTCATTGATGGCGAAAAGTGTAACGTAAAGATGGAATTACTATTTTTAGGTACGTCAGCGGGAGTTCCCACACGCTCTCGCAATGTAACGGCAATATTACTGAATCTGCAACACCCTACTCAGGCAGGTTTGTGGCTTTTTGATTGCGGCGAAGGGACACAGCATCAAATGCTTAGCACGCCATTTAATCCGGGAAAACTCGATCGTATTTTTATCAGCCATTTACACGGCGACCACCTGTTTGGTTTACCGGGGCTGCTGTGCAGTCGTTCAATGGCCGGGAACGTCCAGCCGCTAACGCTCTACGGACCCAAGGGGTTGCGAGAGTTTACCGAAACCGCATTACGTCTGAGCGGCTCCTGGACCGATTACCCGCTGGATATTGTAGAAATTACCGCCGGTGAGGTTGTCGATGACGGCCTGCGTAAAGTCACGGCGTACCCGCTGGAACATCCGCTGGAGTGCTACGGTTTTCGTGTTGAAGAACACGACAAACCCGGCGCGCTTAATGCCAGCGCCCTGAAGGCGGCAGGCGTTAAAGCGGGCCCGTGGTTTCAGGATTTGAAAGCCGGGAAAACCATCGTACTGGAAGACGGTCGCGCGATTAACGGTGCCGATTTCCTCTCCCCGGCAACCCGAGGGAAATCCGTGACTATTTTCGGCGATACCGGGCCCTGTGCGAGCGCTATCGAACTGGCAAAAGGGGTGGACGTGATGGTACATGAAACCACGCTGGACGCCTCAATGGAGGAAAAAGCCAACAGCCGCGGGCATAGCTCCACCCGGCAGGCCGCACAGCTGGCACGGGACGCCGGTGTGGGCAGACTCATCATGACCCACGTCAGCTCACGCTACGATGCAAAAGGCTGCCAGCGGTTACTTGAAGAGTGCAGAGCGATTTTTCCAGACACGGAACTGGCTCACGATTTCGCCATTTTCACCGTTTAGTGCTCCATTTTTCCGCCTCAGTGCCGATAACAGTGGAAAGGCTGGCTTTCACACTGAGGACAGGATGAACAATTTCCAGAAAGATATTGATGACAGGACAAACCTAACCCTGTCTAACCGTTTTGAACTGCTGCTGTTTCGCCTTGGCAAATCCGTTGAGGAGCAGAAATCAGAGCTGTTTGGCATCAACGTATTCAAACTGCGTGAAATCGTACCGATGCCGACCTTTACACGCCCTGCCGGCATGAAGGCTCCGTTGTTAGGCATGGTGAATATCCGGGACCAGGTGATCCCGGTGATCGACCTGCCTGCTGTCGCCGGGTGTAAACCTGAAACCGGGCTTAATATCCTGTTGATCACAGAGTACGCCCGCAGCGTACAGGCCTTTGCGGTGGAGTCAGTAGAGAACATTATGCGTCTCGACTGGCAACAGGTGCACACTGCTGAGAAAGCCGTTAATGGTCGCTACATCACCAGTATTGCTTGTCTGGACGACGACAAAGAAACCAACAATTTGGCGCTGGTGCTTGATGTCGAACAGATCCTGTATGACATTGTGCCGTCCAACCACGATTTACGTGCAACCGACCTGAAAACCAGCAAATTCACTGTCACGCCGGGTGCGGTGGCCATTGTTGCGGAAGACTCCAAAGTTGCCAGGGCGATGCTGGAGAAAGGACTGAACGCGATGGAAATTCCGCATCTGATGCATGTCACCGGCAAAGATGCGTGGGAAAAAATTCAGCAGCTATCTGAAGAAGCGCAAGCGGAAGGTAAGCCAATCAGCGAGAAGATTGCCCTGGTGCTTACCGATCTGGAAATGCCGGAGATGGATGGTTTTACGCTGACCCGTAAGATAAAAACCGACGAACGTCTGAAGAAGATCCCGGTCGTCATCCACTCTTCACTTTCCGGTAGCGCCAACGAAGATCACGTCCGCCGGGTTAAGGCCGATGGCTACGTGGCAAAATTCGAGGTCAACGAATTATCTTCTGTGATTCAGGAAGTGATGGAGCGCGCAGCAAAAGATGTTAGTGGTCCTTTGGTGAGCCGTCAGCTTTCCGCCTGATAGCCTTGCCCCCATAAAAAAACCCGCCGAGGCGGGTTTTTTTATTCCAACGTGTCGCTTACATCAGCGGCGCCGCCAGTTGCACGATACTGATCAGCGGTTGCGGGTAGATACCCAGCACCAGCACCAGCAGTGCAGAGATCAGCACTACGATACCGCCCGCGCTGTACTGCCAGTTAGACGGCGCATCACGGTTCAGTTGCTGCGGTGCACTCAGGTACAGGCTCACGGCAACGCGCAGGTAATAGTACAAACCAATCGCCGAACCGACCACCACGGCAGCAACCAGCCACCACAGGTTAGCCTGCACACCGACAGCCAGTACGTAGAATTTACCGATAAAGCCCAGCGTCATCGGGATACCCGCCAGAGACAGCATCATCACTGTCATCACTGCCGCGAGGATCGGACGATGCCAGAACAGGCCGCGATAGGAGAACAGAGAATCCGCATCCGGACCACGGTACTGGCTGGACATCAGACTGACCACACCGAACGCGCCAAGGCTGCTGAACAGGTAACCGGCCAGATAAACGCCAACGGCTTCCATCGACATCTCGCCGCTCTGCAGGGCAATCAGCGCCACCAGCAGATAACCGAGGTGAGAGATGGAAGAGTAGCCGAGCAGACGTTTGATGTTGGTCTGGCTCAGCGCCATCAGGTTACCGAAGATGATAGAAGCAAAGGCAATCACACCCAGCACGATACGTACCGCTTCGCTGTCGCCAACCGGCGCGTACAGGAACAGACGCATCACCACGCCGAAGATAGCGATTTTGCTCGCCGTCGCCAGGAAGGTGGAAACCGGAGCCGGAGCACCCTGGTAGACGTCTGGCGTCCACAGATGGAACGGAACCAGCGAGAGTTTGAAGCCGAGGCCAACAATCATCAGACCGAAGCCCGCCAGCAGCAGCGGTTCGCTCAGCATGCCGTCGCCGAGGCTCTTACCGAGCGCGACAAACGACAGATTGCCAGACTGCGCGTACACCAGCGCCATACCGAACAGCAGGAAGGAAGACGCTGCGGCAGACAGAATGGTGTATTTGATACTGGCTTCCAGCGAACGTTTCTGACGGAACGCATAGCCGACCAGGCCAAACAGCGGCAGAGAGATAAGCTCAATACCAAGGAATAGCGCCGCCAGATGGTTAGCGTTAGCCAGCAGAATACCGCCGAGCGCGGCAATCAGCACCAGCAGGTAGAACTCTTCCCGGTTGTCGTCGTAGCCTTCCAGCCACGGGTAAGCGAAGGTACAGGTGGCAAGACTCGCCAGCAGCACCAGCCCGGTGTAGAGCATGGCGAAACCGTCAACCCGCATCAGCGGGGTGACGTCCATGGCGCCCGCCTGGCCAACAAACCAGAGCGAAACCAGCGCGGCGTTAAGCCCAATGACTGACAACGTGGCATTGAGGAAGTGATTGCGTCGCCACGCAATGGAGAGCATCACAACCACCACCGTCAAGCCGACGATCAGCAGCGGTAGCAGCGCAATCAGGTGTTGTGGAGTTATTGTCATGGCGATTTACGGCCTTGTAGTAGTAACGGAATTAACAAACCACTGCTGGATGTTGCTCATCGCAGAATGCGAGGTATCCAGAATCGGCTGCGGATAGAAGCCAAGCAGTACCAGAAGCACGACCAGCAACAGGATGATAAACAGCTCACGCAGCGACATCCCTGGCAGTTCAACACTGGCAATCTGGCTTTTCGCCTTACCGAAGTAAGCGCGATGCAGCATCGCCAGCGAGTAAACAGAGGCAAACACCAGACCAAAGGTTGAGATCACGGTAATGACCGGAACCACCTGATAGCTGCCGAACAGAATCATGAATTCGCCAACGAAGTTACCGGTACCCGGCATACCCAGCGTACACACTGCAAAGAACATTGACAGCGCAGGCAACCATTTCATTTTGCCCCACAGGCCGCCCATCATACGCATATCACGCGTGTGCAGACGTTCGTACAGCTGACCACACAGGATGAACAGACCGGCTGCAGAAAGACCGTGCGCAATCATCTGGATAACCGCACCCTGGTACGCCAGTTGGCTGCCGGTGTAGATAGCAATCAGCACGAAGCCCATGTGCGATACAGAGGTGTAGGCAATCAGACGTTTGATATCGTACTGATTAAAGGCCATCCACGCGCCGTAAAAGATGCCGATTACGCCAAGCCACATAGCGATAGGTGCAAACTCCGCCGACGCGTTCGGGAACAGCGGCAGGGAGAAACGCAGCAGACCGTAGGCCGCCGTTTTCAGCAGAATCCCCGCCAGGTCAACGGAACCTGCGGTCGGTGCCTGGGAGTGCGCATCCGGCAACCAGCCGTGCAGCGGAACCACCGGCATTTTCACCGCAAACGCGATGAAGAAGCCCAGCATCAGCAGATATTCCACGCCGTGGGACATCGGGGTATTCAGCAGTTCTTCATAGTTGAAGGTCCACACGCCGGTCGCTTTGTAGTGCACAAACACCAGCGCCAGGATGGCAATCAACATCACCAGACCGCTTGCCTGGGTATAGATGAAGAACTTGGTGGCCGCCGTGATACGCGTTTTACCGTCAGAGGCTTTATGCCCCCACAACGCGATCAGGAAGTACATCGGCACCAACATCATTTCCCAGAAGAAGAAGAACAGGAACATGTCGATGGCAAGGAATACGCCGATTACGCCGCCTAAGATCCACATCAGGTTCAGGTGGAAGAAGCCCTGGTATTTTTCGATTTCATTCCAGGAGCACAGTACCGCCAGAACACCGAGCAGACCGGTTAGCACCACCATCAGCAGCGACAAACCGTCGATGGCTAAATGAATAGAGATGCCAAAACGTGGGATCCACGGCAGGACAAACTCAGACTGCCACTGCGGAATGCCAGCGGATTGCGTCAGTGAATAGCCGCCCTGCAACCACAGTTGCAAGCCAAGCGCCAGCGTCAGTCCCATGGTAATCAGCGCTATCCAGCGCGGCACCTTCACGCCAAAGCGTTCGGTCTGCCAGCACAGGAAGCCACCGATAAAGGGAATCAATATTAGCCAGGGTAGTAACATGGCGATTTTTATTCCTTTTTAAGGCCCCTAACAGAGGCCTGATTTTCAACGAATTTGGATAAAATTCACTTTACGATCAACGCAGTACCATCAACAGTGCCAGCACAACAACGGCGCCGATGCTCATTGATGCCACATACCAGCGCAGATAGCCGTTCTCGCTTAACAGCAGGCCTTTACCTGCAAAGCGAGACAGGATCGCCGGAATGTTCATCATTGCGTTCAGCGGATCGCGTTTCAGCAGCCATGCAACACCGAGGAACGGCTTGACGAACACTTTGTCGTACAGCCAGTCGAAGCCCCAGGCGTTATACCACCAGGTACCCAGCAAACGGCCTGGCGCACTGTTGGCAATCGATGTCACAAGCTGGCGTTTACCCAGCCACAGCCATGCAGCGATCAGGATGCCCGCAATCGCGACGATACCGGAAGTAATTTCCAGCGTCATGACGCGACCATGCTCAAGCTCGGTCGTCGCAGGCAGTACGCCATGCAGTGGCGGCACAATCAGCGCGCCAACAAAGGTGGACAGGATCATCAGCACAATCAGCGGCAGATGATGGGTAATCCCCTTCCCGGCGTGAGCGTGAATTTGTTCTTTACCGTGGAACACGATGAAAATCATACGGAAGGTATACAGCGAGGTCATGAACGCACCGACCAGACCTGCAACCATCAGATTGATATGACCGTTCGCCATCGCACCGGCAAGAATCTCATCCTTACTGAAGAAGCCAGCGGTAATCAGCGGCAGAGCCGACAGCGCCGCGCCACCAATCAGGAAGCAGAGATACACCAGCGGAATAGACTTACGCAGGCCGCCCATCTTGAAGATGTTCTGTTCGTGGTGGCAGGCCAGGATAACCGAGCCGGATGCCAGGAACAGCAGCGCTTTAAAGAAGGCGTGCGTCATCAGGTGGAAAATCGCCGCATCCCACGCCTGAACGCCAAGCGCCAGGAACATGTAGCCAATCTGGCTCATCGTGGAGTAAGCGAGAACGCGTTTGATGTCGGTCTGTACCAGCGCAGCAAAACCCGCCAGTACCAGCGTGATAGCACCGATAATCCCCACCAGATGCAGGATTTCCGGGGTCATCAGGAACAGGCCGTGCGTACGTGCAATCAGGTAGACACCGGCGGTAACCATCGTCGCAGCGTGGATCAGCGCAGAGACAGGCGTCGGGCCTGCCATCGCATCAGCAAGCCATGTTTGCAACGGCAGCTGTGCAGATTTACCGACCGCACCGCCCAGCAGCATCAGGGTTGCCCACATCAGCATGTTGTTGCCGTCTGCAAAGTGCGCAGGCGCCAGTTCCACCATTTCGCGGAAGTTCAGCGTGCCCAGCTCGTTGTAGAGAATGAACAGTGCGAACGCCAGGAATACGTCACCAACACGGGTTACCACGAAGGCTTTCATTGCCGCAGCGCCATTCTTCGGATCGGTATAGTAGAAACCAATCAGCAGATAGGAGCACAGGCCCACGCCTTCCCAGCCGAGGTACATCAGCAGCAGGTTATCCGCCAGCACCAGAACCACCATGCTGGCGATAAACAGGTTGGTGTAGGCGAAGAAACGAGAATAGCCCTCTTCTCCGCGCATATACCAGGAGGCGAACATGTGGATCAGGAAACCGACGCCGGTCACCACGGAGAGCATGGTCAGCGACAGGCCGTCCAGCACCAGGTTAAAACCGATGTTGAAGTCGCCGACTGACATCCACGTCCACAGCGGCTGGCTGTAAGCCTGCTGGCCATTGGCAAAGAAATCAACGCCAACAAACGCAGTCACCAGCGCGGCCAGACCAATCGACCCGACACCCACGGTCGCGGACAGATTTTCTGACCAACGGCCGCGCGAGAACGCCAGTAATACAAAGCCAATAAATGGCAGAATAATGGTTAAGGCAAGCATGTTCATCCACGCATCTCACTTACTGAATCGATGTTCAGGTTCTGGCGACGGCGATGAAGTTGCAGCAGCAGCGCAAGTCCAATGCTCGCTTCCGCAGCCGCAAGGCTGATGGCGAGAATGTACATCACCTGACCATCGGTCTGGCCCCAGTAGCTTCCGGCGACCACAAAGGCCAGCGCAGAGGCGTTAATCATGATTTCCAGCCCGATCAGCATAAACAGCAGATTGCGGCGGATAACCAGACCGGTCAAACCCAGGACGAATAAAATCGCAGCGAGGATCAGTCCATGTTGTAAGGGGATCATGCGTGCTCCTCCGTTTTTCTTTTCGCGCGGTCATCGGTGCGATTGCTCAGCACCTCACCTGAACGCTCTTCGCGCCCCACGTGGAAGGCCACAACCAGACCCGCCAGCAGCAGCATCGAAGCCAGTTCGACCGCCAGTACATACGGTCCGAACAGGGAAATACCGACTGCTTTCGCGCTGATTGGTGTCCCGTCGATGCCCTGATCGTTAACGCCCAGAATGGCGTAAACAATAACCACCAGCATGATGGCCGACAGAATCGCCGGTCCAATCCACACCTGAGGTTTCAGCCACTGGCGTTCCTGTTCAATTTCAGAACCACCGAGGTTGAGCATCATTACCACGAATACGAACAGCACCATGATGGCGCCCGCGTAGACGATAATTTCCAGCGCACCCGCGAAGTAAGCGCCTAACGAGAAGAACACCCCGGAAATCGCCAGCAGCGAAATAATCAGATACAGCAGTGCGTGTACCGGATTGGTGTGGGTGATCACCCGCAAGGTTGCGAGAATGGCTATCAGGCCACAGATATAAAAAGCGAACTCCATTGCCCCTCTCCTTACGGTAACAGGCTCTTGACGTCGATAGGCTTAGCTTCGTTCTCTGCTTCGCCCTTATCTTTGCCGTCGATTGCCATACCTGCCATCCGGTAGAAGTTATATTCCGGGTATTTGCCCGGACCGGAGATCAGCAGATCCTCTTTCTCGTAAACCAGGTCCTGGCGCTTGTACTCACCCAGCTCGAAATCTGGAGTCAGCTGAATAGCCGTTGTCGGACAGGCTTCTTCACACAGGCCGCAGAAAATGCAGCGTGAGAAGTTAATGCGGAAAAACTCCGGATACCAGCGGCCATCTTTGGTCTCTGCTTTTTGCAAAGAGATACAGCCTACCGGACACGCTACCGCACACAGGTTACAGGCAACGCAGCGCTCTTCACCGTCAGGATCACGTGTCAGAACGATACGACCACGAAAACGGGGCGGTAGATAGACCGGCTCTTCCGGGTACATCTGCGTTTCGCGTTTCGCGAACGCATGCAGGCCGATCATCCAGATACTGCGTACCTGGGTGCCGAAACCTACGAACAATTCTTTTAAGGTCATGGTCTTTGTGTCCCTTATTGCGCCTGCCAGAGAATGACAGCCGCCGTTACCAGCAAGTTGACGAGCGTCAGCGGCAGACAGACTTTCCAGCCGAAGGACATTACCTGGTCATAACGAGGACGCGGTAACGACGCACGAATCAAAATGAACATCATCATGAAGAACGCGGTTTTCAGCGCGAACCAGACGAATGGCGGTAAGAACGGGCCATGCCAGCCACCGAAGAACAGAGTAACCATCAGCGCAGAAATGGTGACGATACCAATGTACTCACCGACGAAGAACAGACCGAATTTCATACCGGAATATTCAATGTGGTAACCGTCGGCCAGCTCCTGCTCGGCTTCTGGCTGGTCAAACGGGTGACGGTGACACACCGCCACGCCCGCGATGGCAAAGGTGACAAAACCAAAGAACTGCGGAATGACGTTCCAGATATCAGCCTGGTTGTTGACGATGTCGGTCATGTTAAATGAACCGGCCTGCGCCACCACGCCCATCAGGGAAAGTCCGAGGAACACTTCGTAGCTCAGGGTCTGCGCAGACGCACGCATCGCACCGAGCAGGGAGTATTTGTTGTTACTGGACCAGCCGGCGAACAGCACCGCGTAGACCGCGAGGCCCGCCATCATCAGGAAGAACAGGATCCCGATGTTCAGGTCGGCCACTACCCAGTTCGGACTCACCGGCACAATGGCGAAAGCCAGCAGCAGCGAGGTAAAGGCGATCATCGGTGCCAGGGTAAAGATGACGCGATCCGAGAATTTCGGGATCCAGTCTTCTTTAAAGAACATCTTGATCATGTCCGCAACCAGCTGGAGCGAACCGCCCCAGCCAACACGGTTCGGTCCGTAACGGTTCTGGAACAGACCCAGCAGACGGCGTTCGCCAAAGCTCATGAATGCCCCGCAGGTGACCACCACCAGCAGGATCACCACCGCTTTGAGGATGCTCAGCAGGATCTCAATCAGATCGGGTGTAATCCAACTCATTGTTGTGCCTCCTGCAGATCCTCAAGACGCGCACCTGCCAGAACCGGCGCGATGCCAGGCATGCCCATCGGCAAACCAACCTGCCCTGCCGTTAATCCTTCAGCGATTTCAACCGGCAGCGTAACCGTGTTGCCATCGTAGCTGAAAGAAACGCGCGTACCGGCATTAACACCCAACTTCGCGGCATCAGCCGGGTTGAGTTTGATGTACGGCTGCGGCATACGGGTCTGGAAGACCGGCGCACGCTGGGACATTTCGTCACTGCCAAACAGATGGTAGTACGGCGCGATACGCCACTGACCATCCTGAGCCTGGAAGCTCGCCGGAACGGTAGTGAAGTAATCCATACCATCCGCAGAAGCTTCGATCAGACGCACGCCCGGATCGCCATGACGCAGTTTACCGCCCACTTCATCCTGGAACTTGTTCCACGCCTGTGGGGAGTTCCAGCCCGGAGCCCAGGCAAACGGAATTTGTGAACGCGGCGCAGACGGCTGGTTGTTACCTTCCATCGAGAAAGCGAACATGGTGTCTTTGTCCTGCGGCTGGCGCGGTTCGTGTACACTGATGTTGGCGCGCATTGCGGTACGCCCACTGTAGCGGTGCGGTTCACGCGCCAGCTTCTGTCCACGGATACGGAAGCTTGCGTCCGGCGCGGCATCTTTAATGCCCGCCAGTTGCGGCAACTTCTCAACGACCGCGTCGATAACGTGGTCGAGCTGCGTCCAGTCCACTTCACGGCTCTGCACGGTGCTGTGCAGCGAGTGCAGCCAGCGCCAGCTTTCCAGCATTACGGTGTTGCTGTCGTAGTAGGATGGGTCATAGACCTGGAAGAAACGCTGGGCGCGGCCTTCGTTGTTAATCACCGTACCATCGCTTTCGGCGAAGCTTGCAGCGGAAAGCACCAGATGGGCGTTTTCCATAATTGCCGTACGCTGATGGTCAACAACCAGTACCAGCGGCGCTTTCGCCAGCGCGGCATCAACGCGGGCGGCTGAAGCATGGCGATGCAGGTCATTTTCCAGCACCACAACGGCGTCAGCGCGACCTGTTTCCAGCTCGGTCAGCGCATCGTCAAGAGAACCACCACCCATCATGCCGAGGCCCATGCTGTTAACCGAGCGAGCAATCATGGTGATGCCGACGTCTGCACCACGGCCTTTCAGCGCTTTCGCCACGTTGGCAGCAGCCTGAATCACCTCAGCGCTACCGGCGTTAGTGCCGGAAATAATCAGTGGTTTCTTCGCCCCGGTCAGTGCCTGAACGATAACGTCAATTTTGTTCTGCAGGTCACGGTCGATACCGTCAACCGCCGGCGCGTTGTTATCCAGCGCATGAGCGATAGCGAAACCTAAACGCGCCTGATCTTCAACCGGTGCACGATAGGTCCAAGCGGCGATATCATCCAGGCGGGTGTTATCGACATTGGTAACGAACAGCGGATGCTTAGCACGCTGGCCGATGTTAAGGATTGCTGCGATCTGCCAGTCGGCCACTTTTTGTGCCGCCGCCATTTCGCGAGCTTTACCTTTCACCGCCTGACGCACCGCCAGCGCAACACGCGCACCGGTTTGGGTGACATCTTCGCCCAGTACCAGAACGGCGTCGTAAGATTCTATTTCACGCAGTGCCGGGGTATGAATACCGCCGTCACGCAGCACGCTCAGCGCCAGTTGCAGACGTTCCTGCTCACCCTGGGCGATACCGGTATAGAAGTTATCCGCACCGACCAGTTCACGCAGCGCGAAGTTGCTCTCAACACTGGCGCGCGGAGAGCCGATACCAATCACTTTCTTCGACTGACGCAGAATATCTGCCGCGCCCTGCATCGCCTGCTCGGCGTTCAGCGTGATCAGGTCATCGCCACGACGCTGTACTGGCTGACGCGGACGGTCTTTCAGGTTCACGTAACCATAGCCGAAACGACCACGGTCGCAAAGGAAGTAGTGGTTAACGGTACCGTTGTAGCGGTTTTCGATACGACGCAGTTCACCGTAGCGCTCGCCCGGGCTGGTGTTACAGCCGATGGAACACTGCTGGCAGATGCTCGGCGCAAACTGCATGTCCCATTTACGGTTATAACGCTCGGAGTGCGTTTTATCGGTGAAGACGCCGGTCGGGCAAATTTCTACCAGGTTACCGGAGAATTCGCTCTCAAGCGTACCGTCTTCCGGACGACCGAAGTAGACATTGTCATGTGCGCCATAAACGCCCAGATCCGTGCCATCGGCGTAATCTTTGTAGTAACGCACGCAGCGATAGCAGGCGATGCAGCGGTTCATTTCGTGAGAGATGAACGGCCCCAAATCCTGGTTGCGGTGTGTACGCTTCGTGAAGCGGTAGCGACGGAAGCTATGACCAGTCATGACGGTCATATCCTGAAGGTGGCAGTTACCGCCCTCTTCGCAGACCGGGCAGTCGTGCGGGTGGTTGGTCATCAACCACTCGACGACGCTTTCGCGGAACTGCTTCGCTTCTTCGTCATCAATAGAAATAAAGGTACCTTCGGTGGCCGGTGTCATACAAGACATCACCAGGCGACCACGCGTGTCTTCCGCGTTCTGATATTGCTTCACCGCACACTGGCGGCAAGCACCGACGCTGCCTAGCGCCGGGTGCCAGCAAAAGTATGGAATATCAAGGCCGAGAGACAGACAAGCTTCCAGCAGGTTGTCCGCTCCATTGACCTCATATTCTTTGCCGTCTACATGAATCGTAGCCATAGTCAGCATGCTTCCAGTTGGCTCGGTCAGTGACCAAGCGTTAATCGAATTTCTTTTCCGCTTTATCCTTCAAGCTGCCTCGGCGTTGGCTTCCCTCGCTCACCCCAGTCACTTACTTTAGTAAGCTCAGGGGTTCTCTCGGTTGCCGCCTTGACGCATCTTGAATGCTTTCGCGTAAAACGTTTACCAGCGCTCTTTCAGCAGGTTCGGCTGAATACCACCAATAGCGTGGGTATTGCTGAAGGTCTGCTTGATGCCAGCTTCGAATTCTTCGCGGAAATATTTAATGGCGCTCTGTAGCGGTTCCACCGCACCCGGTGCGTGTGCACAGAAGGTTTTACCCGGGCCGAGGAAACGACACAGTTGCTCAAGTGTCTCGATATCCCCAGGCTGGCCTTCGCCACGCTCCAGCGCACGCAGAATTTTCACACTCCACGGCAGACCATCACGGCACGGCGTACACCAGCCACAGGACTCGCGGGCAAAGAACTCTTCGAGGTTACGCACCAGCCCAACCATGCCAATCTCGTGGTCAACCGCCATCGCCAGCGCGGTGCCCAGACGGCTACCGGCTTTACCAATGCTTTCGAATTCCATCGGCAGGTCGAGATGTGCTTCAGTCAGGAAGTCAGTCCCCGCGCCGCCCGGCTGCCAGGCTTTGAACTTCAGGCCATCGCGCATGCCGCCCGCGTAATCTTCGAGGATTTCACGCGCAGTAGTGCCGAACGGCAGCTCCCACAGTCCCGGATTCTTCACGCGACCAGAGAAGCCCATCAGTTTGGTGCCCGCGTCTTTGCTCTTCGAAATGTTCTGGTACCACTCCACGCCGTTTGCGAGGATAGCCGGTACGTTACACAGGGTTTCGACGTTGTTAACGCAGGTCGGTTTACCCCATGCACCAGAGCTTGCCGGGAACGGCGGCTTGGAGCGCGGGTTCGCACGGCGACCTTCGAGGGAGTTAATCAGTGCAGTTTCTTCACCGCAGATGTAACGCCCTGCCCCGGTGTGCACAAACAGTTCGAAATCGAAACCGGTGCCCATGATGTTTTTGCCAAGCAGACCGGCTTCGGTCGCTTCGGCAATCGCGCGGCGCAGATGCACAGCCGCTTCGATATATTCACCGCGCAGGAAGATGTAACCACGGTACGCTTTCAGCGCAAACGCGGAGATCAGCATGCCTTCCACCAGCAGGTGCGGCAGCTGTTCCATCAACAAGCGGTCTTTATAGGTGCCGGGTTCCATTTCATCGGCGTTACACAGCAGGTAACGGATGTTCATGGATTCGTCTTTCGGCATCAGGCTCCACTTCAGACCGGTGGAAAAGCCTGCGCCGCCGCGCCCTTTCAGGCCAGCGTCTTTTACCTGGTTGACGATTTCATCCGGTGACAGCCCGGTCAGGGCCTTACGCGCACCTTCATAACCGTTCTTGCTACGATATTCGTCCAGCCATACCGGCTGTTTGTCATCACGCAGACGCCAGGTCAGCGGATGCGTTTCGGGAGTACGGATAATGTCTTTCATTTATACCGCTCCAGCAGTTCGGGAATGCCTTCCGGGGTCAGATGAGCGTGAGTATCTTCATCGATCATCATATTCGGCCCCTTGTCGCAGTTCCCCAGGCAACAGGTCGGCAGCAGCGTAAAGCGACCATCAAAAGTCGTCTGCCCCGGCTTGATGTTGAGTTTTTTCTCAAGCGCAGCCTGGATCCCCTGGTAGCCATTGATATGGCACACGACGCTGTCGCAATAGCGGATCACGTGGCGACCGACCGGCTGGCGGAAGATCTGGCTGTAGAATGTCGCAACACCTTCGACGTCGCTTGCCGGGATACCCAGCACGTCAGCGATCGCGTAGATCGCCCCATCCGGCACCCAGCCACGCTGCTTCTGAACGATTTTCAGCGCTTCAATGGACGCCGCACGCGGGTCTTCGTAGTGGTGCTTCTCGTGCTCAATCGCTTCACGCTCAGCCGCACTCAGCTCAAAAGCCTCGGTTTGTGGTTGTTGGTTCTCGTGCATAATTAGCGGTCCACATCTGACATAACAAAATCGATACTACCCAGATGGACGATCAGGTCGGACACCAGGCTGCCACGTACCGCTACCGGGATCTGCTGCAGGTGCGCATAGCTCGGGGTACGGATACGGGTACGATAACTCATGGTGCTGCCATCGCTGGTCAGGTAGTAACTGTTGATACCCTTGGTCGCTTCCACCATCTGGAAGGACTCGTTTGCCGGCATAACCGGTCCCCACGAAACCTGCAGGAAGTGGGTGATCAGGGTTTCGATATGTTGCAGCGTGCGCTCTTTCGGCGGCGGCGTCGTCAGCGGGTGATCCGCTTTGAACGGGCCTTCCGGCATGTTATTGAGGCACTGCTCAAGGATGCGCAGACTCTGGCGCAGCTCTTCAACTTTCAGCATCACGCGGGTATAGCAGTCGGACACACCGCCGCCAACCGGGACTTCAAAGTCAAAGTTTTCGTAGCCAGAGTACGGACGCGCTTTACGCACGTCGAAATCAATACCGGTCGCACGCAGCGCAGCACCGGTACAGCCCCAGTCCAGCGCTTCTTTCTTGCCGTAAGCGGCAACGCCCTGCGAACGGCCTTTCAGGATGGTGTTACGCAGTGCGGCTTTCTCGTAAGAATCCAGACGTTTTGGCATCCAGTCGAGGAAATCACGCAGCAGTTTGTCCCAACCGCGCGGCAGATCGTGTGCCACACCGCCGATACGGAACCAGGCCGGGTGCATACGGAAACCGGTGATCGCTTCCACAACGTCATAGATTTTCTGACGGTCGGTAAAGGCGAAAAATACCGGAGTCATCGCGCCGACGTCCTGAATGAACGTGGAGATGTACAGCAGGTGGCTGTTGATACGGAACAGTTCAGACAGCATGACGCGAATCACGTTGACGCGATCCGGTACGGTAATACCCGCCAGCTTTTCGACTGCCAGCACGTACGGCATTTCGTTCACGCAGCCACCGAGGTACTCGATACGGTCAGTATACGGAATGTAGCTGTGCCAGGACTGACGTTCGCCCATCTTTTCAGCGCCACGGTGGTGGTAGCCGATGTCAGGTACGCAGTCGACGATTTCTTCGCCATCAAGCTGCAGGACAATACGGAACGCACCATGGGAAGACGGGTGGTTAGGACCGAGGTTGAGGAACATAAAGTCCTCGTTTTCGGTGCTACGCTTCATGCCCCAGTCTTCAGGTTTGAAGGTCAGCGCTTCCATTTCCAGATCCTGTTTGGCTTTAGTCAGCTCAAACGGGTCAAATTCGGTCGCACGCGCCGGGTAGTCTTTACGCAGCGGATGGCCTTCCCAGGTATGCGGCATCAGCAGACGCGTCAGGTGCGGGTGACCTTCGATGTCGATGCCAAACATTTCCCAGGTTTCACGCTCATACCAGTTGGCGTTCGGGAACAGTTTGGTGAAAGTCGGTACGCGCAGATCGTTTTCAGACAAAGCCACCTTGAGCATGATATCGCGATTGCGTTCAATGGAGATCAGGTGATAGAAAACGGAAAAATCCGCGGCGGGTAACCCTTCGCGGTGCGTACGCAGACGTTCGTCCATGCCGTGTAAGTCAAACAGCATGACGTAAGGTTTCGGCAGTCTCTTTAAGAAATCGCCAACTTCGAGTAACTGTTCACGCTTGACCCAGACAACGGGTACCCCAGTGCGAGTAGCCTGAACGGTAAAGGCATCCGGCCCAAAACGGTTGCGCAGTTCGCCAATGACCGGGTCATCAAGGTGATCCCGTGTTTGCCATACGGCGTCTTGCGCGGTTAAGTCGGTCATATTGTTCACCATTGCAAATGGTCCGTGGTGGTCGGCAGTGCTTCGCGCTATTTATGTAGTGGTAAGCGAAGGAAGTGCTGCTGCCGACAGGCGCAAATTAAATCTCGTCTGGTGTACGAAGATTCGTTACAGCAATACGTTCGCCGCGTTTACGCTCGCGTTCTGACTGCATATTGGCGCGATAAACGCCCTGATCGCCAACCACCCAGGAGAGCGGACGGCGTTCTTTGCCAATGGAATCTTGCAGCAGCATCAGTGCCTGCATGTACGCTTCCGGACGCGGCGGGCATCCCGGGATGTACACATCGACCGGAATAAATTTATCAACGCCCTGCACTACCGAGTAGATATCGTACATACCGCCGGAGTTGGCGCAGGCGCCCATGGAAATAACCCATTTCGGTTCCAGCATCTGATCGTAGAGGCGCTGAATAACCGGTGCCATTTTGGTGAAGCAGGTTCCGGCTACGACCATCAGGTCAGCCTGACGCGGCGATGCACGCAATACTTCTGCACCAAAACGGGCCACGTCATGCACGGCGGTAAACGAGGTCACCATCTCTACGTAGCAGCAGGACAGGCCAAAGTTATATGGCCAAATTGAGTTTTTACGGCCCCAGTTAACCATGTCATGCAGTTTGCCCATGAACACGTTTTTGTTAACTTCCTGCTCCAGGGGGTCGGTTACGATCTCCTGTTTTTGCAGGGGGTAACGGTCGTTCTCACCGTTAGGATCTATGCGGGTGAGCGTATAATCCATCTTAATGCCTCGCGGTTAGCGTTGACGATTAGCGATACTGTTCGTTTCCGGGTTCATACGCTCGCGGCGTGAACGCGCGGGCGTCCAGTCCAGCGCGCCAATACGCACCAGATAAACCAGACCTGCCAGTAACACAAAAATAAAAATTGCAGCTTCCACAAAGCCAATCCAACCGCTTTCACGGATAGAGGTTGACCATGCGAACAGATACAGCGCTTCAACGTCGAAGATAACGAAGAACATGGCTACCAGATAAAACTTGGCAGACAGGCGCAAGCGGGCGGTGCCGACCGAGTCGATACCTGATTCAAACGGCACGTTTTTAGATCTCGCGCGCGCGCGACCACCTAAAAACCAGCCGCCGACGAGCATCAGGCAGCACAGGCCAATGGCGACAATAAGAAAGATAGCGAATGCCCAGTGATGAGCGATGACTTCAGTGGATGTTGACATACTCATTGCTTACTCATCAAAAGTAGCGCCAAATTCTCTGCTCTTTTCGGCAGATGAACGCCACATCGATTCATGGGGAGGAATAAAAAAAACCTTACAATCACTGTGAAAAATCATTTTAGACAGCTAATTGATGGGGTTTTTTACTCCTTTCTATAACCTTTTGTCAACTTTAACAAAAGTTTCCTCACATTATTTTACACAACTCCAACACCATTAACATAAAGTGCTATTTAGACCCATTTCGATCGCGTCATCGGTCATTTTTAATGTTGTTGAATCGTGTCCGTAGTGAAGTAAAAAAATGATACCCGTCTATTTTGACAGGAATTCACACAGATGCCTCCCCCTAAATGGGAGTATTTTCTTGATCTGTGACACGCTTTTGTTAATTCACCATAAAAAACAGCAACAATTTCTCTAGTTTTTTAACATGAAAATGAATAGCGCCTCGAGTGATTGTTTTTTGCATTATTTGTAGGTGATTTTTTTACCTACTGATTTTGTTAAGTTTTGGTATACAAAATGCCATCTCCGACCATTATTTGCATAAAAAAAGAGCCACCGGATGTTTTTTCATCACCAGCGACTCTTTTTTGCACTTACATTTTATAACGATTATTTATGGTACATCACTCAAAGTCGCCTTCGACAATCAGCGAATCGTCTCCCCCTTCAGGGGTAAACTGGTTGTATTGCCAGGGATTTTGATAGGTCTGCATCGACTTAAAGATCACCTGAGCCAGCTCATTTTGTGATGCAGGGTCGCAGCACAGCAAGTACTCCGTTTCCGGCAACGGTGGCAATCCGTCCGCCGCGCCCAGTACGCGTAAATCCGGGCTCATCATTTCTACAGGACGGGCAGTCACGCCCAACCCCGCCTTCACTGCCGCACGAACAGCCGCTAATGTTGAAGCAACATAGGCCAGACGCCACGGGATCTGTGCAGCGTTCAGCGTTGCCAGTACCATATCGCGGAACGGACTCGGATCATCCAGCAGCACCAGCGGCACCGGCTCACCTTTTTGTAAAATATATTCGGCCGCACAATACCAGTGCGTAGGTGAGGTACGCAGATTCAGACACTCAAAATCGCCTGGCCGGTTGGTTGTCACCACCAGATCAACGTCTTGTGACTTCAGCATATCCACCATGTAAGCGTTGCGTTTCACTCTGACATCCAGCGCAAGCTTCGGATAAACCGAACTTATCCGGTTCAGCAGAAAAGGAAGGATAGTATCCGCTGACTCATCAGAAGCGCCAATAGTTAACACTCCCTGAAGATTGTTAAACATCAATGATGAGCATGCCTCATCATTAAAACGCAATATTTTTCTGGCGTAACCCAGCAACTGAATCCCATGCTCGGTCAGTAGTTTGTTACGTCCATGGCGCGCGAACAACTCTTTCCCCACAAGTTGTTCGAGACGTTGCATTTGCTGACTCACCGCAGACTGAGTGCGACATACCGCAGCTGCCGCAGCCGCGAAGGTATTCAGATCGGCAACGGCAACGAAGGTTCTCAGCAGATCGAGATCGAGGTTAATTATCGGACGATTTGCATTTATCATAATTTTTCACTTACTCGCGGGTCATACCGGGTTAATGCTGTGCATTCAGAAACAAACAACTCCATTTGTAATGGGCCTCCCTCGCAGTTTCACCAGGTGTAACCAGGTGAAAATAAGGATGTATTTGCTTTAACAAACGAAACAATTCCCTTTCAGCGCTATATAATACCCGTGACACTCATCGGAATATAGCAACGAGAAAGAGTCATTTTTTTAGCTGTTGGATGATTCTGACTAATGGAAAACATGTAAATTTTGTAAATTTGAAAAATAGTTAACGAACACTAATTTACACATTAAAAACTAACTTTTCAGTATGTTAGAAACTCTTAACTAACATTAGAATTATCGCAAAACACAAGTTGCGTACCATTTCATGGGACTTATCTTAACCTAAAACCACTATATTTATAAGTGTTATCGCGAATTAATCGAAGCAAAAAGGTGATAACTCAGACTGGCAGTTTTCGTATTATTAACGCGTTCAATAAATACTGTTTAAATATTAAATAATAATTAATTAAGAATGCCACCATTCATTAATTATACTTAACAATAGATTCACACCGCGTCGTTGTCAGATCAGGCCGATAACAGTTTGTCAGGCTCAAACCTCAGTATTTTCGAATTGCGCAATACAGCAGATACTCCCGACCGCGCCCCGTTTTGCACATCTCACTATTTTTACCAAAACAAATCACCATACCCTAGCCGCCACATCGAAACATATAACCACAAAATCAAAAATATCAAGATTATAATTCTATATTAATTTCATTATTTAGTTATTAACAGTTAATTATAACATCGCAACTTTCGAAATCTTCTACTAAAGACCCTTCAAAACTCACCGTCGGGGGAGTACATTGTTCTGTGCTGACTTCCACGGCAGGGAGTGGCATTCACAGCTAAAAAGGTCAAGATTCATGTCCCCCATTGAAAAATCCAGCAAATTAGAAAATGTCTGTTATGACATTCGTGGCCCGGTTCTGAAGGAAGCAAAGCGCCTGGAAGAAGAAGGCAATAAAGTTCTGAAACTCAACATCGGCAACCCTGCGCCATTCGGGTTTGAAGCACCAGATGAAATTCTGGTCGATGTGATCCGCAATTTGCCTACCGCACAAGGGTATTGCGATTCAAAAGGTCTTTATTCAGCCCGCAAAGCGATCATGCAGCATTACCAGGCCCGCGGGATGCGCGATGTTACCGTGGAGGACATTTATATCGGTAACGGCGTTTCTGAATTAATCGTTCAGGCGATGCAGGCGTTGCTGAACAGTGGGGACGAAATGCTGGTTCCTGCACCTGATTACCCGCTGTGGACAGCGGCAGTATCGCTCTCTGGCGGTAATGCCGTGCACTACCTGTGTGATGAATCGTCAGACTGGTTCCCGGACCTTGATGATATTCGGGCAAAAATCACCCCGCGCACTCGTGGGATCGTCATCATTAACCCAAACAACCCTACCGGCGCCGTTTACTCTAAAGAGCTGCTGATGGAGATAGTTGAGATTGCTCGCCAGAACAACCTCATTATCTTTGCTGACGAGATTTATGACAAAATTCTCTATGATGATGCCGAGCATCACTCAATTGCGGCAATGGCCCCGGATCTGCTGACTATTACCTTCAATGGCCTGTCAAAAACTTATCGTGTTGCGGGGTTCCGCCAGGGTTGGATGGTACTGAACGGACCGAAGAAACATGCCAAAGGGTATATTGAAGGTCTTGAAATGTTGGCCTCCATGCGTTTATGCGCCAACGTTCCAGCGCAACACGCCATTCAAACCGCGCTGGGTGGATACCAGAGCATCAGCGAATTTATCATGCCAGGCGGACGTTTGTATGAACAGCGCAACCGGGCCTGGGAATTACTTAATGATATTCCGGGCGTCTCCTGCGTGAAGCCACGCGGCGCGCTGTATATGTTCCCGAAAATTGATGCCAAACGCTTCAATATTCACGACGACCAGAAGATGGTTCTCGACTTTCTGCTGCAGGAAAAAGTCCTGCTGGTTCAGGGAACGGCTTTCAACTGGCCGTGGCCGGATCATTTCCGTATCGTCACACTGCCGCGTATTGACGATATCGAAATGTCGCTAAGTAAATTCGAGCGCTTCCTGTCAGGGTATCGCCAGCTGTAACCACGCAAAGTGCTACCGGGTTTGCATCCGGTAGCACTCTCTGCGCAAAATACCGTTACTGAAGTCACTGAGTAAGGGTCGTTATGAAGCAGAGCCACTTTTTTGCCCACCTCTCCCGTCTGAAACTCATTAACCGCTGGCCGCTGATGCGCAACGTGCGCACCGAAAACGTGTCTGAACACAGTCTGCAGGTTGCCATGGTTGCTCATGCGCTGGCCGCGATCAAAAACCGTAAATTTGGTGGTCAGGTAAATGCTGAGCGTATTGCCCTGCTGGCGATGTATCACGATGCGTCAGAGGTGTTAACCGGCGATCTCCCTACCCCAGTGAAATATTTCAACTCGCAGATTGCTCAGGAATATAAAGCGATAGAGAAAATTGCCCAGCAAAAACTGGTCGATATGGTTCCCGATGAGTTGCGCGATATTTTTGCACCGCTCATTGATGAACATGCCTTAAGTGAAGAAGAAAGATCGATTGTTAAACAGGCCGATGCCCTGTGCGCGTATCTGAAGTGCCTGGAAGAACTCTCAGCCGGTAACAACGAGTTTCTGCTGGCGAAAACACGTCTGGAAAAAACGCTGGAGTCACGACGCAGCGAAGAGATGGACTACTTTATGGACGTGTTCGTCCCAAGCTTTCACCTTTCATTAGATGAAATCAGCCAGGATTCACCGCTTTAAACGATTTTGCCGGATGGCGGCTAACGCCTTATCCGGCCTACAGGTAGCGTGATATCCGTAGGCCTGATAAGCGCATCGCCATCAGGCGTTTACTGCGGCGGTCAAAACGGGAACAGCATCGGGATCATCACCACGCACACTGCCATGACAATCACCGTAAACGGTACGCCAATCTTCACGAAGTCGCTAAAGCTGTAGTTACCCGGCCCCAACACCAGCGTGTTAACAGGTGAAGACACCGGCGTCATAAAGGCGGCGGAAGCCGCCATCGCAATCACCATCGCAAAAGGATACGGCGAAACGCCCATCGACTTTGCCGCCGCCAGCGCAATCGGTGCCATCAGCACCGCTGTTGCGGTATTCGAGATAAATAAACCAATGGTCGCACACAGGACAAACAGACAACCCAGCATCATGTACGGGCCATATCCCCCACCGACGTCCATGAGTCCTTTTACCACCAGATCGACACCGCCAGTCTTTTGTAAAGCCAGCGCGAAAGGCATCATCCCGACGATCAAGATAATGCTTGGCCAGTGGATCGCCTTATAGGCGCTCTCTGCATCAATACACCGGAATTTCCCCATCAACAGGCAGGCGATAATTGCGGCCACCGTATTGGGTATTTCATCCGTCAGCATTAACGCAACCATCAGAACCAGGCAGAAAATCGCGTGCGGTGCCTGGCTGTGTGCCGGAGACGCTTCACTGACTTCTACCGGCATGTTCAACACCACAAAGTCGCGGCCTTTTTTACCCAACGATGTGATAAGTTTCCAGTTACCCACGACCAGAATGATATCGCCCATCAGCAACGGTTCATCCACTACCGCGCCGTCCATCGCCGTACCATCACGCTTCACCCCGACGACATTCAGGCCGTAACGCGTACGAAACGCGATTTCCCTTACCGTTTTACCGATTAATTCTGATTCCGGGATCAACGAAATCTCAGCCATCCCCACATCAAGCGCCTGTTCGGAAAAATACTCGCCGCGCAGCACCATCGGCTCCAGCAATTGTTCACTGCAGAATTCGCGCAGATCGACATCAGCGGCGGACATATCAATGAGCAAAACGTCACGGGCACGGAACTCAGAGACCCCATTAACGTCCACAATCACGCGCCGAAAGCGACGCCAGCGCTCAACACCAATCACGTTCGCCCCGTAGCGCTCACGCAGCTTCAGGTCGTCAAGACGCTGGCCAATCATCGGCGAGCCGGGACGAATAGCCAGGCGGCGGGCGCGCCCCGTCAGACGATACTCTTTGATAAGATCGCGAAAGGTCCGGCGTTTCCAGCCATCCCCCTGTTGCCCGGAGTCCTCACCTTTGAGCATAAAACGCATCAGCAGCATGTAAATGATGCCGAGCACCAGAACAACCAGCCCAAGCGGGGTCACGCTGAAAAAGCTGAAACCGTTGAGTCCCTCGCGCAGTAACTCACTGTTGACGACCAGGTTGGGCGGCGTCGCCACCAGCGTCATCATGCCGCTGATAAGCCCCGCGAAGCTAAGCGGCATCATCAGACGCGAGGGCGAGGTTTGCATGCGCATAGATACGCTTAAAACAACAGGAATAAAAATCGCGACTACGCCAGTGGAACTCATAAAGGCACCGAGCCCGGCGACGGTGATCATCAGCAAAACCAGCATTTTGACTTCACTACTGCCGGCCACCTTCACCAGCCATGCCCCCATCACCGTTGCCACCCCGGTACGCACCAGGCCGTCACCAATGATAAATAAAGCCGCAATCAAAATAACGTTAGGATCGCTGAAACCCGAAAAAGCCTCTGAGATGCTCAGTGTTCCACTCAGAACAAAGGCAATGATGACCAACAGAGCAACTGCATCCATACGCACTCTGCCAGTGGCAAACAAAACGACGGCAATCGCCAACAATGAGAGAACCCATATCAATTCACCGTTCACAACATATCCTTGTTAAATGAGAGGGATGGACTGATTCTGCCATAAAAAAGCCCCAACAATCTGGGGCTAAATCATGATCAGGTATTTCTTACTACGACCACATTTCCGTTGGGTTGCTTGGTCACGGAAATCTGTTCCAGACTGGTCAACGAAAAGTCGACCTCATCCAGGCGCGGCGTGTCCGCAGGCGCATTGACCGCGATCACATGACACCCAGCCGCCAGTCCTGAAAGCACCCCAGCGGGCGCATCTTCAACCACGGTACACTCTTGCGGTGCGAGACCCAGCAGTTGAGCGCCTAACAGATAAGCGTCTGGTTCTGGTTTCCCTCTTTTTACCCGCTCAGCTGTAACAAACACTTCAGGCGCGGGAAGACCAGCAACACGATGGCGCGCTCGTGCGACTGGCATAGAACCGGAGGTCACAATCGCCCAAGGAATACCCGCTTTATTGAGGTGGTTGAGCAACTCAACAGCCCCCGGCAGCGCGGTGATCCCAGCGGTTTCCGTCGCTTCGATCTGCTCAAGACGGGTGAACTCCGCAGCGATCTCAGCCTCAGATTTGCCCACCATAAAGTGTCGCAGAGAGGTAATGGCCTGCTTGCCATGAATAAAGCCGAGCACCTCGTCGTGATCGAGGCCAAAACGATCGGCCCAGTTGCACCACGCGCGTTCTACTGCGGGTAAGGAATCGACCAGCGTTCCATCCAGATCAAACAGAAAACCTTTGCACTGCACGCTCGCCCCCTCAGGCATTAATGATTTGGTTAATTTCATTCGCGCTCAGGTGATACTGGCGCGGGCAAGAGTGCCAGACGTTCAACATACGCTGATATTTTTCCCACATCGGGGTCTGGGCGTTGAAGCCATGCGTACCCGCATCAAAGTGGGTATAGCGACCTTCCACATTGACCATAAAGCGAACGTATCCGAGGAAACGGGCTTCCGTTGCGGCGTCAAAACCGAGGAAGGTCACGCGGCGCTCATCAATGGCCTGTGCATCCTTAAGATTAGTCCAGGACACATGTAATGCGTGATACATCTCCATAATATCGATAATCGTACGGCAGGTTTCTTCCGTCAGCTCACCAAACTCACGATCCAGCTCGCGCATCTGCAAACCGTATCCGCGTTCAATAATCGTCTGCAAACGACGATAACGCTCGGCGTTAGTGGGATCGAGCATAGTCATCATTTTGTACTGATTCGACAAAATCAGACGTTGAGCGTTGGTCATTTCCATTTGGGACTCCTGTATCACTACTACTGCGATGAAAAAAAAGAAGGCATCTTGTGCCTTCTTTTATATGCGTAATCAGGGGTCAATTACAAATCATCGAGGAAAGTTTTATCCAGTTGTTTGAAGGCACGCTTAAGCGTGTCAGCCAGCGCCTGGTAATCAGGCTTCCCTTCAACCGGCGATAACGCCTGTCCGGCTTCTTGTAATTTCCCCCGAACTTCGTAGAACCAGTTGAGAATCGAAGGCGGCAGCGGTGTCACGGAGCGCTTACCCAACCACCACATGCCCTGCATTGGCAGGCTCAGCGCAAACAGCGCGGTCGCCACAGCCGGTCCCAACTGACCACCCAACGCAATTTGCCAGCATAAGGTGAAGACGGCGATAGGCGGCAT
Organism: Citrobacter sp. wls716; assembly: GCF_005280975.1. Lineage (NCBI taxonomy): Bacteria > Pseudomonadati > Pseudomonadota > Gammaproteobacteria > Enterobacterales > Enterobacteriaceae > Citrobacter > Citrobacter sp. wls716. The sequence continues at coordinate 183,625 of NZ_SZWX01000038.1, read as the reverse complement.
AAAACGGATTGCGTAACGTGTCATACGGATCACGCGGTTCTCTACAAACACGGGCGCGAGGCGCTTTTCCATTGGCCACGTCTTCGCGTAGTGCTGCCCCCGGCGGAACAAGCTAAAAAAATTGACGGAACGATTATCCGGTGTCGACATGGCGGTTACCTCAACTTCACATATAAAAATTAAAAAATTTGTGCAAAACAACAACTACAAAGGACATCGTTCAAAACATTTTGTCTTTGATACCCACATTCAGGTATCCTGTGCCGGCCTGTAAGGCCTTTAGTCCAAAATCATTGAGTCGTCAAATTGACACATAGTATGCCATTGGCTGAAAAATACGCAAAATGACATAGACTCAAAGGTATTTATTCCATCGTGCCCAAAAAGACCCTGGCGCATGATGTTAATCATAAACGTCGGTGTCATCATGCGCTACGCTCTATGACTCCCTGACGTTTTTTTAGCCACGTATCATAAATAGGTACTTCCATGTCGAGTAAGTTAGTACTGGTTCTGAACTGCGGTAGCTCCTCACTGAAATTTGCCATCATCGATGCAGTAAACGGTGAAGAATACCTTTCTGGTTTAGCCGAATGTTTCCATCTCCCAGAAGCACGTATCAAATGGAAAATGGATGGCGGTAAACAAGAAGCGGCTTTAGGTGCAGGCGCCGCTCACAGTGAAGCGCTGAATTTTATCGTTAATACTATTCTGGCACAAAAACCAGAACTGTCTGCTCAGCTGACTGCGATTGGTCACCGTGTTGTTCACGGCGGCGAAAAATACACCGGCTCTGTAGTTATCGACGATTCCGTTATTCAGGGTATCAAAGATGCAGCCTCTTTTGCACCGTTGCACAACCCTGCACACCTGATCGGTATCGCTGAAGCGCTGAAATCCTTCCCGAATCTGAAAGACAAAAACGTGGCCGTATTCGACACCGCGTTCCATCAGACTATGCCGGAAGAATCTTACCTCTATGCCCTGCCGTACAGCCTGTACAAAGAGCATGGCATTCGTCGTTACGGCGCGCACGGTACCAGCCACTTCTTCGTGACTCAGGAAGCGGCAAAAATGCTGAACAAACCGGTTGATGAACTGAACATCATCACTTGCCACCTGGGCAACGGCGGTTCTGTTTCTGCAATCCGTAACGGTAAATGTGTTGATACCTCCATGGGTCTGACCCCGCTGGAAGGTCTGGTGATGGGTACGCGTTCCGGTGACATCGACCCGGCGATCATCTTCCACCTGCACGACACCCTGGGCATGAGCGTTGACCAGATCAACAAAATGCTGACCAAAGAGTCTGGCCTGCTGGGTCTGACTGAAGTCACCAGCGACTGCCGTTATGTTGAAGACAACTACACCACCAAAGAAGACGCTAAACGTGCAATGGACGTTTACTGCCACCGTCTGGCGAAATACATCGGTTCCTACACCGCGCTGATGGATGGTCGTCTGGATGCGGTTGTCTTCACCGGTGGCATTGGTGAAAACGCCGCGATGGTTCGTGAACTGTCTCTGGGCAAACTGGGCGTTCTGGGCTTCGAAGTTGACCACGAACGTAACCTGGCCGCACGTTTCGGCAAATCTGGTTTCATCAACAAAGAAGGTACCCGTCCTGCGGTGGTTATCCCAACCAACGAAGAACTGGTTATCGCGCAAGACGCGAGCCGTCTGACTGCCTGATTTCACACCGCCAGCCTAGCTGGCGGTGCTGTTTTGTAACCCGTCTAAATTGGCGGTAACGAAAGAGGATAAACCGTGTCCCGTATTATTATGCTGATCCCTACCGGAACTAGCGTCGGCCTGACCAGCGTCAGCCTTGGCGTTATCCGTGCTATGGAACGCAAAGGCGTTCGTCTGAGCGTCTTTAAGCCTATCGCTCAGCCTCGTGCCGGTGGCGATGCGCCTGACCAGACTACCAGCATCGTGCGTGCTAACTCTTCTCTGCCAGCCGCTGAGCCGCTGAAGATGAGCCACGTTGAATCTCTGCTGTCCAGCAATCAGAAAGATGTGCTGATGGAAGAGATTATCGCGAACTATCACGCGAACACTAAAGACGCTGAAGTTGTACTGGTTGAAGGCCTGGTCCCAACCCGTAAACATCAGTTCGCGCAGTCTCTGAACTACGAAATCGCGAAAACGCTGAACGCGGAAATCGTCTTCGTCATGTCTCAGGGTACCGATACCCCGGAACAGCTGAACGAGCGTATTGAACTGACTCGCAGCAGCTTCGGCGGCGCGAAAAACACCAACATCACCGGCGTAATCGTTAACAAACTGAACGCACCGGTTGATGAGCAGGGCCGTACTCGCCCGGATCTGTCTGAGATTTTCGACGACTCTTCCAAAGCGAAAGTGATCAAAGTTGATCCGGCTAAACTGCAGGAGTCCAGCCCGCTGCCGGTTCTGGGCGCGGTGCCGTGGAGCTTCGATCTGATCGCCACCCGTGCAATCGATATGGCGCGTCACCTGAACGCCACCATCGTGAACGAAGGCGATATCAATACCCGTCGCGTGAAGTCTGTGACTTTCTGCGCACGCAGCATTCCGCACATGCTGGAACACTTCCGCGCAGGTTCTCTGCTGGTGACTTCCGCTGACCGTCCGGACGTGCTGGTTGCTGCATGCCTGGCAGCGATGAACGGCGTGGAAATCGGCGCCCTGCTGCTGACTGGCGGCTATGAAATGGACGCGCGCATCACTAAACTGTGCGAACGTGCATTCGAAACTGGCCTGCCGGTATTCATGGTCAACACCAATACCTGGCAGACCTCTCTGAGCCTGCAGAGCTTCAACCTGGAAGTTCCGGTTGACGATCACGAGCGTATTGAGAAAGTTCAGGAATACGTTGCTAACTACATCAACGCCGACTGGGTTGAATCTCTGACCGCAACGTCTGAGCGCAGCCGTCGTCTGTCTCCACCAGCGTTCCGCTACCAGTTGACCGAACTGGCGCGTAAAGCGGGCAAACGCGTTGTTCTGCCAGAAGGCGACGAACCGCGTACCGTTAAAGCGGCGGCTATCTGTGCTGAACGCGGTATTGCAACCTGCGTGCTGCTGGGTAACCCGGATGAAATCACCCGTGTTGCAGCGTCTCAGGGCGTTGAGCTGGGCGCTGGCGTTGAAATCGTTGACCCGGATGTGGTTCGCGAAAGCTACGTTGCACGCCTGGTCGAGCTGCGTAAGAACAAAGGTATGACCGAAACCGTTGCCCGCGAACAGCTGGAAGACAACGTCGTTCTCGGCACCCTGATGCTGGAACAGGACGACGTTGACGGTCTGGTTTCCGGTGCCGTTCACACTACCGCGAATACCATTCGTCCACCGCTGCAGCTGATCAAAACTGCACCGGGTAGTTCCCTGGTGTCTTCTGTGTTCTTCATGCTGCTGCCGGATCAGGTTTACGTTTACGGCGACTGCGCGATCAACCCGGATCCAACCGCAGAACAGCTGGCAGAAATCGCGATTCAGTCCGCTGAATCCGCGATTGCCTTCGGTATCGAACCGCGCGTAGCAATGCTCTCCTACTCCACCGGTACTTCTGGTGCAGGTAGCGACGTAGAGAAAGTACGTGAAGCGACTCGTCTGGCACAGGAAAAACGTCCTGACCTGATGATCGACGGCCCGCTGCAGTATGACGCCGCCGTTATGGCTGATGTAGCAAAATCCAAAGCGCCGAACTCTCCGGTTGCAGGTCGCGCTACCGTGTTCATCTTCCCGGATCTGAACACCGGTAACACCACCTACAAAGCGGTACAGCGTTCTGCCGACCTGATCTCCATCGGGCCGATGCTGCAGGGTATGCGCAAGCCGGTGAACGACCTGTCTCGTGGCGCGCTGGTAGACGATATCGTCTACACCATCGCTCTGACCGCGATCCAGTCTTCCCAGCAGCAGCAGTAATTTGCTGCGTGTGCCGGATGCTTTATCCGGCAACACATCCTGCTTATCAAACCGGAAATAGCTAATATTTCCGGTTTTTTTATATCTGTTTTTCCCGTTTGCATAATCTGAAACATTTACCAGGATGCGCTGCATCAATGAATAACTATTCTCCTGTTTGCATACTTACCCTCTTTTGCATTGCAACAGGGATAGTCTTTCATGTCAGCAGTAACAGAAACACGGTCAGCCAAAAAGTGGGCGATGCCCGACACGCTGGTGATAATTTTTTTCGTCGCCATTTTAACCAGTCTGGCGACCTGGGTTGTTCCCGTCGGGATGTTCGACAGTCAGGAAGTGCAGTATCAGGTTGATGGGCAAACCAAGACCCGCAAGGTTGTTGATCCCCACTCATTCCGAATTCTGACCAATGAAGCCGGTGAAGAGCAGTATCACCCGGTTAAGTTCTTTACCACCGGTGACGAAAGTCCAGGCCTGATGAACTTCCCGTTTGAAGGGTTAACCTCCGGCTCTAAATTCGGTACTGCCGTTGGCATCATTATGTTTATGCTGGTGATTGGCGGCGCGTTTGGCATCGTGATGCGCACCGGAACCATTGATAACGGCATCCTGGCGCTCATCCGCCATACCCGGGGTAACGAGGTCTTGTTTATCCCGGTGCTGTTTATTCTCTTCTCATTGGGTGGCGCGGTATTTGGCATGGGGGAAGAGGCTGTCGCCTTTGCCATTATCATCGCGCCGCTGATGGTACGCTTAGGTTACGACAGTATCACCACCGTACTGGTGACCTACATTGCCACCCAAATTGGCTTTGCCAGTTCGTGGATGAACCCATTCTGTGTGGTTGTCGCACAGGGTATTGCCGGTGTCCCTGTGCTCTCGGGTTCGGGTCTGCGCATCGTGGTGTGGGTTGTGGCGACGATGATCGGCCTGACATTCACGCTGGCCTACGCCGCGCGCATCAAAAAGAATCCGCTGCTGTCACGCGTGCATGAATCTGACCGCTTCTTCCGCGAACAGCAGGATGAGGTCATTGAGCGCCGCTTCACGCTCGGCGACTGGCTGGTACTGATGGTGCTGACGGGCGTGATCGTGTGGGTCATTTGGGGCGTTATCGTCCACGCGTGGTTTATCCCGGAGATTGCCAGCCAGTTTTTCACCATGGGTCTGGTTATTGGCATTATCGGCGTTGTGTTTCGGCTCAACGGCATGACGGTCAACATTATGGCCTCCTCATTCACTGAGGGTGCGCGCATGATGATTGCCCCTGCCCTGCTGGTCGGTTTTGCCAAGGGGATATTGCTGCTGGTAGGCAATGGTGAAGCGGGCGATGCCAGCGTACTGAATACCCTGCTGCACAGCATCGCCAACGGCATTAGCGGTCTGGATAACGCCATTGCGGCGTGGTTTATGCTGCTGTTCCAGGCGGTATTCAATTTCTTCGTTACCTCCGGCTCCGGTCAGGCTGCGTTGACCATGCCGCTGCTGGCACCGTTGGGCGATCTGGTTGGCGTCAACCGTCAGGTCACCGTTCTGGCATTCCAGTTTGGTGACGGATTCAGTCATATTATCTATCCTACGTCGGCATCACTGATGGCAACGTTAGGCGTTTGTCGGGTGGATTTTCGTAACTGGCTGAAGGTAGGCGCCACGCTGTTGGGACTGCTGTTTATTATGTCCAGCGTGGTGGTGATTGGCGCGCAGATAATGGGCTACCATTAAACAACAAGGCCGGATAATGCGCATCAGCGGCTTATCCGGCCTACAACGACTCCCGATCCCGTCATCCAGGATCGGCGGTGCTGAATTTACTCAGCTTCTTCGTGTTTTTCGGCTTTCGCACTTTCATTCTTGGCATTGCGTGTCATCCACAGCGCCAGTGCCTTCAGTGAGTCCGGTGTAAATTCATCACAGCGCGCGGTAATTTCTTCCGGCGTCAGCCAGCACACTTCACTAATTTCTTCTTCCTGCAGCGCAAACGGTCCGTGAGAAACGCAGCTAAACAGCCCGCCCCAGACGCGACAGTTCTGGTCTTCAAAATAAAACTGACCGTGCTCGGCAAACGGGACACCGGCAATGCCCAATTCTTCTTCAGCTTCACGACGCGCGGAGTCCAGAAGCTGCTCATCAGCCTGAACAACCCCCCCCGCGGTAGCATCCAGCATACCGGGCATGAAGTCCTTTGTCTCAGTGCGACGCTGAACCAGAATTTTACCCATACCATCGTGTACAACGATATACGTTGCACGGTGGCGCAAGCATTGTGCCCGCATTTGTTCCCGGCTGGATTGTGCGATGACTTCATTGTCTTCATTCACAATATCCACCCATTCAGTACTTGCCAAACGACGCTGTTCCACCATCAGGAAACCTTCTTTTTTCTAGCGCTCTTACGGCGCGTTTACGTTTGTGGGGTAACTTACGGATTAATCTCGACCTGCGCAATAATACTTTGATCATTGAGTGCCATCACGCTGAGAACATTATCATCCAGAATCCCGTAGCTTGCCGTAAATCCCCCTTTCGGGATGCTTACCGAACCCGGGTTAAACTGGTAGATATCCCCACGTCGCTCTGCCACCGGCAGATGCGTATGTCCATAAACCAGCACATCGCCGGCGTTGAGCGGTGGTAAGTTATCCGGACCAAAAAGATGTCCGTGCGTCAGAAAGAGTCGCTGGCTGTCAGTCAGAATTTGCTGCCACGGCGCGGTTATTGGAAAATGCAGAAGCATCTGATCCACTTCGCTGTCGCAATTACCACGTACCGCAATTATCCGCGACGCCTGCTCATTCAAACGCTCGGCGACCTGCGCTGGCGCGTAGCCCTCTGGCAGCGCATTACGCGGCCCATGGTTCAATACATCGCCCAGTATCACCAGCCATTGCGCACCGCTTTGGGCAAACCGTTCAAGTACGCATTCCGTAGCCGGCAACGAACCATGAATGTCCGATGCGAACATCAGTTTCATCACTCACCCCTCGTTGAAAAATACCTTTCAATGATACTGGATTACGTCCCTACTTTCAGCAGGAACGCTTCGCTGAAAGCGCGATAAAACGTTGTACCGAAGCGCGTTGCCACTGGAAGGTGGCATACTCTGCGAGCTGTTCTGGTACATCATCGCCATTCAGAACCAGTCGATTAAGCATTAGCGCTAAATCGCTGTCTGCGATACACCATTCACCAAACAAATTCTGCTTACCGTGCGCCAGTAAACTGCCCGCCGTGGCAAACAATTTTTCCGCACTGGCCCTTCCTGCTTCCGTCAACGGACCTTTCTTCACGCCAGCAAAAACCACATCCGTCGAACGCTCTTCCCGGATAGGCATCAGATCGCTACGGAGCCAGGCCTGAACCTGGCGGGCGCGAGCCCGTTTTTGTAGATCGTGCGGATAAATGCGCTCCCATTGTGGTGGAGCGAAACGCTCTTCCAGGAACTCGGCAATCGCCGAGGATTCACTCAGTTCAAAACCGTCAATGTCAAGAACCGGTACGCGCCGCGTCAGCGCATACCCTTGCCATGAAGGTTGCAAGTGTTCGCCACTATTGAGGTTGACAGTTTTCAGCGTAAAAGGCAGCCCTTTCTCTTGCAGAGCGACATAAACAGACAGTACATAAGGGGAGAAAAAGTTGGCATCTGACCACAGCGTAATTGCAGGTTTGCTCATAATGTCCTCTGAAGTGTATTGGCTTTCTTTCAAAATATAGAGTCTTTCTCTCGCTGTCACTTGATGAAAACTCACACACGTCGGCAGCTTCTATACTTGTAGTGACCCGGTTCATGACAAAACGGACGCTGAAAATGATCGACCTTTACTACACTCCATCGCCAAACGGGCACAAAATCACACTGTTTCTCGAAGAGGCGCAGTTAAAATACCGTCTGATTCATGTAGATATCAGCAGAGGCAGCCAGTTCCGCCCTGACTTTTTGCTGATTTCACCGAATAATAAAATTCCGGCCATCATCGACTGCGCCCCGGAGGATGGCGGAAAACCCATTAGCCTGTTTGAGTCTGGCGAGATTTTACTCTACCTGGCGGAAAAGAGCGGTAAGCTACTCAGCGGCGAATTACGCGAGCGCCACACCACGCTGCAGTGGCTCTTCTGGCAGGTTAGCGGACTTGGGCCAATGCTGGGACAAAACCATCACTTCAGCCACTTCGCACCGCAGACTATCCCCTACGCCATTGAACGGTATCAGGTGGAAACCCAGCGACTGTACAACGTCATGAATAAACGCCTGGAAATATCACCCTGGCTGGGTGGCGATCATTACAGCATTGCCGATATTGCCTGCTGGCCGTGGATTAATCTCCACCAGCGCCAGCGTATCGACCTCGACAACTATCCGGCGGTCAATAACTGGTACGAACGTATCCGTACTCGTCCTGCAACAGAACGGGCGATGCAGCAAGCGCAGAGCGAGAAAAGTTAACGCGATTCGGTTCTCGTGTATCATGAAAAGGTTCATACATGGAGGAAACCTGCAATGTCACAACCTGACGCAATTATTCGTATAAAAAACCTTCGTCTGCGCACTTTTATCGGCATTAAAGAAGAAGAGATTCTGAACCGACAGGATATCGTCATCAATATTGCCATCCACTATCCAGCAGACAAAGCCCGGACCAGTGAAGATATCAACGATGCGCTGAATTATCGCACCATCACCAAGAGCATCATTTCGCACGTTGAGAGTAACCGCTTCTCATTGTTGGAAAAATTAACGCAAGATGTGCTCGATATCGCACGCGAACATCACTGGGTCACTTATGCTGAAGTGGAGATCGATAAACTTCACGCATTGCGTTACGCCGACTCCGTTTCCATGACATTGAGCTGGCAGCGCTAAACGTAACCCGGGAGGCGACATGCAGATTCTGATGCAGATTCTGATTACCGGCGGTACTGGCCTGATTGGACGTCATTTGATCCCCCGCCTGCTGGAACTGGGGCATCAGATTACCGTAGTGACACGTACTCCTGATAAGGCTCGTCAGATTCTGGACTCCCGGGTCACGCTATGGAAAGGGCTGGAAGAGCAGCAAAACCTCGATGGCGTTGATGCTGTCATCAATCTTGCCGGAGAGCCTATCGCCGACAAACGCTGGAGCGCTGAGCAAAAAGAGCGTTTGTGCCAGAGCCGCTGGGGGGTTACGCAGAAACTGGTCGATTTAATCAAAGTCAGCAACACGCCGCCTGCCGTACTCATCTCCGGTTCCGCTACGGGATACTACGGCGATCTGGGTGAAGTCGTTGTGACGGAAGAAGAACCGCCACATAATGAATTCACCCATAAGTTGTGCGCCCGCTGGGAACAAATCGCCAGCGCTGCGCAAAGCGACAAAACCCGCGTATGTTTGCTGCGTACTGGCGTTGTATTGGCCTCTACAGGCGGGATCCTCGCAAAGATGGTTCCACCGTTTCGTCTGGGGCTTGGCGGTCCTATCGGCAATGGGCGTCAATACCTGGCCTGGATCCATATTGACGATATGGTCAACGGGATTATCTGGCTGCTGGATAACGATCTGCGCGGTCCCTTCAATATGGTTTCGCCATACCCGGTTCGCAATGAACAGTTCGCCCATGCGCTGGGTCATGCCCTAAACCGCCCGGCGATCTTGCGCGTTCCGGCAGCCGCTATGCGGCTGCTGATGGGCGAATCCTCGGTGCTGGTCCTCGGGGGGCAGCGCGCGTTGCCCAAGCGACTGGAAGGGGCAGGTTTTGCGTTTCGTTGGTACGATTTGGAAGAAGCGCTGGCCGATGTCATCCGATAATGTCTGATATCCCTTCACTGTTGCCATTGTGGTGGTATGGTTAAAAAACCAAATACCACAATGGCGACGTTATGGCGATAATATCAACACCCCGACTTACTCTCTCTTTATACCAACTCGCTGACTGGCCTTTTTTCCAGCGGCTACGAGAAAATCCGGACGTCATGCGTTTCATGGGTGATATCGCCCCAACCAAAGATACTCGCCTGCTCTTCGCCAGACGCCTTTCCGCTCGACATACCTTTGTTATCCGGGAGCACAACAACACGGCGCAACTGGGCGATATTGGCTTACAGATAAGTCATCTTTATCCTCAGGAAGCTGATATTGGCTATGCCATCACGCCGCGGGCGCAGGGAAAAGGGATTGCCAGCGAAGCCGTACGTGCCGTGTGCGATTATGCCTTTCAACAGGCTGGCGTAACGGCGATAAATGCCTATGTATTAGCCGGAAATACCGGGTCGATACGCATTCTGGAAAAAACAGGATTTATACGCACTCAGGTGCTTGAAAAAGCCTATGAAGTGAACGGCATAGCGTATGACGACTGGGTTTATCGTCTGGAGTACAGCGCGTTAAAGCGGTAGGCCCGGAAAGCGTAACGCCTCCGGGCAACTTACTTATTTCAGCGAGCCCTTGAGAAACTGCTGCAAACGCGGGCTTTGCGGATTACCGAATACCTGCTCCGGGTCGCCCTCTTCCTCAATTTTCCCCTGATGCAGGAAAATCACGTGCGTGGAGACATGTCGAGCGAATCCCATTTCGTGGGTCACGACCACCATGGTTTTCCCCTCTTCGGCCAGCTGTTGCATAATACGCAACACCTCGCCCACAAGCTCTGGGTCAAGCGCCGATGTGGGTTCATCAAACAGCAACACTTCCGGTTCCATCGCCAACGCACGCGCAATAGAGACGCGCTGCTGCTGACCACCGGACAGATGTACCGGATATTTGCCCTGCGCGCGCTCATCAATACCGACTTTGGCCAGATACTTCACCGCACGTTCGCGGGCTTCCTGCTTGCTCAGCCCCAGCACCTGAATCGGCGCTTCCATCACGTTTTCCAGCACCGTCATGTGGCTCCACAGGTTGAAGTGCTGAAAGACCATCGTCAGTCGCGTGCGTAGCAGACGCAGCTGATTTTTATCTGCAACCTTCAACTGACCGTCTTTGTCGCGCACCAGGCCAATATTCTGACCGCTAACCACAATCGTTCCGGCACTCGGCTTTTCCAGAAAGTTAATGCAGCGCAGGAAGGTACTTTTACCCGAACCTGACGAACCAATAATACTGATAACATCACCCGCATTGGCCTGCAGCGATACCCCTTTCAGCACTTCATGTTCGCCGTAGTGCTTATGTAAATCGATAACGTTTAATTTATTTTCAGACATCGTGTTACTCGAATCATTTAGAGGATACATGCTGCAACCAGCGTTTTTCCGCTTTACGGAACAGGCTAATCAGGACATACGAAATAATCAAATACAGTACGGCGGCAATACCGAAGGCGGTAAACGGCTGATACGTTGCCGAGTTGATATCGCGGGCGATCTTCAACAAATCAGGCACCGTGGCGGTAAATGCCAGCGCTGTGGAGTGCAGCATTAAAATGACTTCATTGCTGTAAGCCGGCAGCGCAATACGCAGCGCGGAAGGCAAAATAATGCAGCGATACAGTTTGAATGACGAGAAACCGTATGCGCGCGCGGCTTCAATCTCACCATGGGGTACGGAACGAATAGCCCCGGCGAAAATCTCCGTCGTGTAGGCACAGGTATTCAGCGTCAATGCCAGCACGGTACAATTCAGCCCACTGCGGAAAAATGCGTTAAGGAAGTCCGTTCCTTTGACGATCTCCAGCGTATACATCCCGGAATAGAACACCAGAAGTTGAACGTACAGCGGCGTGCCACGAAAAATATAGGTGAACAGCCAGATGGGAAACTGGATAAATTTATTACTGGAAACGCGACCAATCGCCAAAAACAGCGCCAGTATCCCGCCCATCACCACCGACGAAATCAGCAGCCAGAGAGTGATAGCAACGCCAGTGTAGCGATATCCGTCAGTCCACAGCAGGGACTTCCAGTATTCCTGAATAATCTCAATCACAGGTCAGCCCTCTTCACACCCACGGAGTAGCGGCGCTCAAGGTACAGCAGCACACCATTAGACACGGTGGTAAACACCAGATAGATGACCCCGCACACCACGGCAAAATAGAACGGCTCCCAGGTACTCTTCCCGGCAAGCTGAGTGGCTTTCACTACGTCTTCAAGTCCAAGCAGTGACACCAGCGCCGTGGCCTTAAGAATGACCTGCCAGTTGTTGCCTATTCCCGGTAAGGCATAGCGCATCATCGCCGGGAACATAATGCGGCGAAATATTTGTGAGCTGGTAAAACCGAATGCCGTCGCGGCCTCAATATGACCTTTTGGCACAGCCATGAACGCACCACGGAACGTTTCGGTAAAATAGGCGCCGTAGATAAACCCAAGCGTAATTATACCCGCGACCATCGGATCGATATCAATCTGGCCGATACCGATGGCATCGGTAATGGTATTCAGCGCAATTTGTAACCCGTAGAAGATGAGCAGCATTAAGACGAGATCGGGAACCCCGCGGATAAGCGTTGTGTACCCTTCGAAAATAAGCCCCATTGCCCGGCTTTGCGACAGCTTAGCTGCCGCGCCGACAAGACCTATCAGAACCGCCAGTACCACCGAGCTGAGTGCCAGCTCAAGCGTAACAATTGCGCCCTGTAAAATAACACCTGAAAAGCCATACAACATGCTGCCTGTCCTGTCGTGTGTGGTGGAGTAGTAAGCCTCTTTTGATTTCAGACTAACCGTTAAATGCCGGATGGCGGCTTTGCCTTATCCGGCCTACAAAATCACCGTAGGCCTGATAAGCGCAGCGCCATCAGGCATAAATTCAACGCGTCAAAAATCTACGGGCTTTATCAGCACCTGCGGTGATTAACCGCCGTAAACATCAAAATCGAAATACTTTTTCGCCAGCTTCTCGTAAGTCCCGTCAGCGCGCATTTCAGCAAAGGCTTTGTTCAGCGCTTCGCGCAGCTCGTTATCGTCTTTGCGCAGCCCCATACCGGTACCCACGCCGAATAACTTTTCGTCTTTCACAGACGGGCCGCCGAATTTGTAATCTTTACCGACCGGCTGTTTCAGGAAGCCTTCGCTGGCCGCGACTTCATCCTGGAATGCGGCGTCAATACGCCCGGCAGTCAGGTCAGAATAGATATTGTCTTGTCCCTGATAGGAGACAATTTCAATGCCTTTTGGCGCCCAGTGCTCGTTACCGAACGTTTCCTGAGTCGTGCCCTGCAGCACGCCGACACGTTTACCTTTCAGCGACTCAATAGTCGGCTGAATAGCAGAATCTTTAGCGACAACCAGACGCGAGTCGGCTGCATAAAGCTTGTCGGTAAAGGCAATTTCCTGCTGACGTTTTTCAGTAATGGAAAGCGAGGACATGATCGCATCGATTTTTTTCGCTTTTAGCGAAGGGATCAGCGCGTCCAGCGGGTTTTCCACGAAGGTACATTGCGTATTGATACGTTTGCACAGCTCTTTAGCCAGATCGATATCAAAACCGACTAATTCACCCTGCGCATTTTTCGATTCGAACGGCGCATAAGTAGGATCGGTACCGATACGAATTTTTTGCGGAATGGCGGCAAATGCTGCGGTAGCACTGGAGAAAGCCAGAACCAGAGAAAGAGACAACACCAGTTTTTTCATAACTATCCTCAACAGACTGTCTTTTATAGGGGATCTTTACAGGACCAGGTGCAGTTATCGTGCCATTAATCAGGCCGACAAGGCAAAGCATTCTACCCTGTCGGCGGTATTTATTTGCATGAAAAGCGCTTAAGTATGCACTCATGCTTATTAAGCCAACGACAAAAGCACCAAAAAAGTGCACTGAATGTATTATGCACCGTAATGGTTACCCGCAATGGTGCAGTCAATTCCCCGCTGCGGCGTATTAATCGCCGTAGACATTGAAGTTAAAATACTTACTCGCCATTTTGTCGTAAGTGCCGTCTTTGCGCAGTTCACCCAGCGCTTTATCAAAAGCGGCTTTCAGCTCGGTGTCATCTTTGCGCAAACCAATCCCGGTTCCGTCGCCAAAGTATTTTTTATCTTTTACCGAAGGACCTGCAAAGTCGTAGTCTTTACCGGCAGGCTGCTTCAGGAAGCCTTCGCTGGCCGCGACTTCATCCTGCAACGCCGCGTCGAGACGACCCGCCGTCAGGTCAGAATAAATGAGATCCTGGTTCGCATAGGCCACCACATCCACGCCTTTGCTACGCCAGTTGTCATTGGCATAGGCTTCCTGAGTAGAGCCTTGCAGCACGCCAACGTGTTTACCCTTGAGGGAATCCAGAGTCGGTTTAATTGGGGAACCTTTCGCGGCGATCAGACGTGAGTCTGCTGCGTAAAGTTTGTCTGAGAACGCAATCTCTTGCTGACGCTTCTCGGTGATAGAAAGCGAGGAGATAATGGCGTCAATTTTTTTCGCTTTCAGCGACGGGATCAGCGCATCAAAGTCGCTGGCAACCCAGGTACATTTGATCTGCATGCGCTTACACATCTCATTTCCCAGATCGATATCAAAGCCGACAAAGTCGCCTTTGGCATCTTTAGAGGAAAAAGGTGCGTATGTTGTATCTGTACCAATACGAACCGTCTGCGGAAGTGCTGCGTAGCTGGCCGCGGTGGCGGAAAGTCCTACCAGCAAAGACAAAGCAAGAACCGTCTTCTTCATACATAACCCTCAAGTGGCGTAATTTTATTATGTTTTACGTTGTGTTGTGTGTTTGCAGACTTTTTCATGCAGGTCTTATGCCATTTTCGCGTCGATGAGGATATTCGACGTTAAATATGTTAATAAAACGTTGCAATAATGTCCTGATTTTGAAGATAGCAGGTCTGACGGTTGAACCGCAGCGTTTCGTTGAGTTTTAGCGAATTAAATGTTGAGGATATGATCGCGGTTACAAAATTGCCCTGAAACAGGGCAACGGACGCTTCTTTGCACGCTAATGGAACGGCTCACGCCCCTTGCCAGCGGGTGAACAGATCCTGTGGAAGGGAAATATCGAACTGGTCAAGTACGCGGTTAACCGTTTGATTAATCACATCATCGAGCGTTTGCGGGCGATGATAGAACGCCGGGACAGGCGGCATAATTACTGCGCCAATTTCTGCCGCCTGGGTCATGAGGCGCAGATGCCCCAAATGCAGCGGCGTTTCGCGCACGCACAGCACCAGCGGGCGGCGTTCTTTCAACACCACATCTGCCGCACGGGTCAGCAGCCCATCGGTATAGCTGTGGACGATGCCGGAAAGCGTTTTAATGGAACACGGCAGGATAACCATTCCGGCGGTCTGAAAAGAGCCGGAAGAGATACTGGCGGCGATATCGCGCGTATCGTGAGTCACATTCGCCAGCGCCTGTACGTCACGCACGGTGAGGTCCGTTTCCAGTGCCAGCGTCTGCCGGGCAGCGGCACTCATCACCAGATGGGTTTCCACATCGGTAACGTCACGCAAAACCTGCAGCAGGCGCACGCCGTAAATTGCCCCGCTTGCGCCAGAAATACCAATGATGAGTCGTTTCATGTGTAATCGCCCTTACTTGCTCAGGGCCGACTTTGCAGGAAATTACGGTGAGTTGCAAGCAAGGGTGCAGGTTGCGCCCTTGCTTGCGAGCAAACATTAACCTTCGTTGTGCATCTCAAGGTTTTCCGCTTCGTTCTGACGCAAAATCGCTTTGGCGTCGTCATTACGCAGGGAGTCGAGGAAATCGAGATATTGCTGGTCGACGTCTTTGGTGACGTACACGCCGTTAAACACGGAACATTCAAACTGCTGAATATCCGGGTTCTCAGCACGGACGGCTTCAATCAGATCGTTCAGATCCTGGAAGATAAGACCATCTGCGCCAATTATCTGGCGAATCTCGTCCACTTCGCGACCATGAGCAATCAGCTCCGTCGCCGTAGGCATATCGATACCATAAACGTTCGGGAAGCGAATTTCCGGGGCAGCAGAGGCCAGATACACCTTCTTCGCTCCTGCCTCACGAGCCATCTCGATAATCTGTTCTGAGGTCGTACCGCGCACGATGGAGTCATCCACCAGCAACACGTTTTTATCACGGAATTCCGCACGGTTGGCGTTCAGTTTACGGCGCACGGATTTACGGCGCAGCTGCTGGCCTGGCATGATAAAGGTACGGCCCACGTAGCGGTTTTTCACAAAACCCTGACGGTACGGCTTACCGAGAATACGGGCAATTTCCAGCGCGATATCACAGGAGGTTTCCGGAATCGGGATCACCACGTCAATGTCCAGATCTTCCCATTCACGAGCAATTTTTTCGCCAAGCTTGGTACCCATGTTTACGCGGGCGCTGTAGACGGAAATCTTGTCGATAAAGGAGTCAGGACGTGCGAAGTAGACATATTCAAACAGGCACGGATTGCTGACCGGGTTATCGGCACACTGGCGGGTAAACAACTGACCTTTTTCGGTGATATAAACCGCTTCGCCAGGGGCAACGTCGCGCAGGAATTCAAAGCCCAGCGTATCCAGCGCTACGCTCTCGGAGGCCACCATGTATTCGGTACGACCATCGCCGATATCACGTTTACCCAGCACCAGCGGGCGGATGCCGTTCGGATCGCGGAAAGCAACCATACCATGGCCGATAATCATCGCCACGCAGGCATAGGCGCCGCGGATCTGGCGGTTGGTTGCGGCAATAGCAGCAAAAATATTGTCGGCTTCCAGCGGATAGTGGCGGAAATTATCCAGCTCGCTGGCGAAAATATTCAGCAGAATTTCAGAATCTGAAGTGGTATTGATGTGGCGGCGCTTTTCTTCAAACAGCTTTTTACGCAGCTCATGCGCGTTGGTCAGGTTGCCATTGTGGGCAAGCGTGATGCCATACGGTGAGTTGACGTAGAAAGGTTGGGCCTCAGAGGCGCTGGAGCTGCCAGCCGTTGGGTAACGCACATGACCAATGCCCATGTTGCCCTGCAAACGCTGCATGTGGCGCGCTTCAAAAATGTCGCTCACCATTCCGTTCGCTTTACGCAAGCGGAAGCAGTTGTTGGCATCAATGGTGATGATGCCAGCGGCATCCTGGCCACGATGCTGGAGCACCGTTAACGCGTCATAAATCGACTGGTTTACCGGCATAACACCGGCGATACCGACAATACCGCACATACGTCTTTTCCTCGTTCAGCAACAACCCAAAGTTTATACTTTGGGCAAGAAACTTGACGAGCTTTGCAGATAGTCAAAGAACCATCTGATGATGAAACTGAACTGCGGGATCAGCTGCGACTTACTCCAGTCTTCACTTTTCGACAGACCGGTAAATGTATCGAGAAAGAACAAGATGGCGGCGACGATCAGCGCCCCTCTCAGAGCTCCGAAGCAAATCCCCAACACCCTGTCGGTACCCGACAAGCCTGTTTTCTCTACCAGCTGGCCTATCACAAAGTTAACGATAGCGCCGACGATAAGTGTCGCGATGAACAGTATCGCGATAGCAATCCCATTTCGAACCAGTTCGTCTTCAAAGCCCGTAAACCAGACAGACAGGTAAGTGTAGTAATGGCTGGCGACAAAGAAAGCACAACCCCAAGTCACCAACGATAATGCTTCACGAACAAAGCCACGGATCAGGCTAACCAGACAGGAAAAACCAATCACCGCGATAATGGCGTAATCAATCCAGACCATATGTGTCCCACGATTTTACGCCCTGTCGTCCTGTTCGGGGCGCATTCTAACAGAAAAAGAAAACGTTTGCGTAGGGATTTCCTTTCCACGCGTAAATAAAAATGGCGCTGAAAAAATCTTCAACGCCATACCGTTTTATGCCTCTTCGGGCACTGCCGGATAGCGGTAAAAACACCGTATCCGGCCTGAATCAGAGCTGCGCCGTAAACAGCGCAATCCCTTAATTAGGGGTGTACCCCATCACGACGCCACTCAGACCAGAGATCTTCTGCAGCTCGCCCAGCGAGTTTTTCAGCTTATCTTTGGAGGCGTCCGGCCCCACGAGAATGCGGGTTATTTTACCCTGCACCGGCGTTGACGGGGAAGTATATACCCGGAAGCCCGCGCCACGAAGTTTACCCACGATCTCATTGACCTTATCCGCATTTTTCAGCGCACCGAGCTGTACAACGTACGCTTTGCCGGTCGGCGCTGGCGGTTCCTCAGCAGCCGGTTTAGGCGCTGGGGCTGGCGCAGGAGCAGGCGTCGGAGCGACGGCAACAGGCTGCGGCTTCGGTTTGGGTTTCGGCTGCTCTACGGGCGCTGGGACAGGATCTAACTCCGCGCTGTTTGCCGTCGTCAAACGTGAAGGATCCAACGATGGCGCGGCAGCATCTCCCGCACGCACCTCTTCTGCCGCCCCTTCCGGCGGCTGGGTCGGCAGCGCCTGCGTTGCCGCTGGCATCATATCTGGTTCATCGCGATCGCCGGGTTTCGGCACCAGAGGGATCGCCGCAAACTCATCCTGATAATGTTTTTTCTGCCCGTCAAGCAGCCCAGGGAGCACAATCACCCCCAGCGCGACCAGCACAATTGTGCCGACTAATCGATTCTGAAACTTACTCGCCACCGCTTCTCCCCACGTCTATTACTTCCATGACATGTGCGACAGTGTGAAACGATCCACACACCAACACGGTATCTTCTGGCTTCGCCTCAGCCAGTGCCGCAGACCATGCCTGCGCCACGCTATCGTAGGCGTCGCCTTTGCCCAGATGCTCCAGCAGTTGTTCTGCCGTTGCGCCACGCGGCCCTTCCAGGGGCGCACAGTACCAGACGTCAACCACGCTTTTTAACCAGGCTAACGTACCGGCAATGTCTTTATCATGTAGCATACCGATAACCGCAAGTACACGCCCGCTTTTCACTAACTTTTTCAGACGTCCGGTCAGATACTCTGCCGCATGCGGGTTATGGGCAACATCGAAAATCACTCGCGGCGACTCGCTCACAATCTGGAAGCGTCCCGGCAAAATCGCGTGTTCGATGCCGTCACGAATGGCCTGCTCGCTAACGTTCAGCCCGCTTGCACGCAGCGCGGCCAGTGCGGTAGCAGCGTTAGGTTGTGGAACCTGCGGCAACGGCAGATGCGCCAACGTTCCGTGAGCGTCCGTAAATGACCAGTCGTCCTCAGTGACCGCATAGCGCCAGTCCACGCCGCAGCGTTGCAAAATTGCCCCGCACTCTTGCGCGACATCCGCGATGGTGTAAGGCATTTCAGGTTCGCCGACGATAGCCGGTTTCTCTGCACGGAAAATGCCCGCTTTCTCACGACCAATGCTTTCACGATCCGGACCCAGCCAGTCGGTATGATCAAGCGCAATACTGGTGATCACCGCCACATCAGCATCAACGATATTGGTGGCGTCAAGGCGCCCGCCCAGCCCCACTTCCAGAATAACGACATCCATCTGCGCCTGTTTAAACAGCCAGAGCGCCGATAACGTACCGTATTCAAAATAGGTCAGAGAAATGTCGCCACGCGCGTCTTCGATCTCAGCAAACGATGCGGTATGCGCTGACTCCGGCAGTTCACGCCCCTGCACGCGCACGCGCTCCGTGTAGCGCACCAAATGCGGCGAACTGTACACCCCGACTTTATAGCCTGCTGCGGTCAGCACCGATTCCAGCGTACGACATGTCGTGCCTTTTCCGTTGGTTCCTGCCACCGTAAACACAAATGGCGCGGGTTTCAACACACCCAGTTTGCGCGCCACCTGGCTTACACGTTCAAGGCCAAGATCGATGGTTTTACTGTGCAGGTTTTCCAGATAAGAAAGCCACGACGCCAGGGGCGACGCGGCTTGAGGAATACGTTTATTGTCCATGATGCCTGTAATTTTATGACGTAGAGAAAAGCAAAAGGGCAGAGCCAGTGGCCCTACCCTTATCAGCTATCAGGCCTCTGATTCCTGATCGGGTACCGGAGGCACCACCTCGCCTTCACGCGGCTCATCCGGATTCGGCGCAGGAAGATTCATCAGCTTCGCCAGAATGCTTGCCAGTTTCAGGCGCATTTCCGGACGGCGGACGATCATATCGATAGCGCCTTTTTCAATCAGGAACTCGCTGCGCTGGAATCCCGGCGGCAGTTTCTCACGTACGGTTTGCTCGATAACACGCGGACCTGCAAAGCCGATCAGCGCTTTCGGCTCAGCAATGTTGAGATCGCCCAGCATCGCGAAGCTTGCGGAAACACCACCCATTGTTGGGTCGGTCAGTACAGAAATATACGGTAAACCGCGTTCCTGCATTTTCGCCAGCGCTGCAGAGGTTTTTGCCATCTGCATCAGAGACATCAGCGCTTCCTGCATACGCGCCCCGCCAGAAGCGGAGAAGCAGATCAGCGGACAGTTATCTTCCAGCGCCTGTTCGACGGCACGGACAAAACGCGCGCCGACCACAGAGCCCATGGAGCCGCCCATAAACGCGAACTCGAATGCTGCAGCAACGACCGGCATACCATGCAGCGTGCCTTTCATCACCACCAGCGCATCTTTCTCGCCGGTTTCTTTCTGCGCAGAAGCCAGTCTGTCTTTGTATTTTTTGGAATCACGAAACTTCAGCACGTCTTTCGGCTCAAGCTCGCTACCCAGTTCCACAAGAGAACCTTCATCTAACAGGCTATGCAGGCGATTGCGCGCCGACATGCGCATATGATGGTCACACTTCGGACAGACCTCAAGATTACGTTCCAGCTCAGCACGGTATAAAACCTGACCGCAGCTATCACACTTGGTCCACACCCCTTCAGGAATGCTTGCCTTGCGGGTGGGAGTAATGTTGCTTTTAATTCGTTCAATCCAGCTCATTGGTGACCTTTCTGCCTGAACCCTAGTCAGCTTTGTTATAAGGGGCGCATAATGCCATTTTTGCCCCTAACAGACCATGAATGTTGCACATTAAAACATAACAGCCCGAAACTTTGGATAAAAAAGTGGTCGAACCGCTGAGTTACTTTCTATTTTGCAGCCCGTGACGCAGCACGCTTATGGCGAATCACTTCAATTACGCCCGGCAATACGGAAAGAACGATAATCGCCACAATCAGTAATTTCAGGTTTTCCTGAACGATCGGCAAATCGCCGAACAGGTAGCCTGCGTAGGTGAATAACAATACCCACAGCAGCGCGCCTACGACGTTATACATCGCAAAATGACGGTAGGACATGTGTCCCATCCCGGCAACAAACGGCGCAAATGTCCGTACGATAGGAACGAAACGCGCAAGAATAATGGTTTTACCGCCATGACGCTCATAGAACGCATGGGTTTTATCCAAATAGCTGCGGCGGAAAATTTTGGAATTTGGGTTACTGAACAGCTTCTCGCCAAACAATCGCCCGATGGTGTAGTTCACCGCATCGCCCACAATCGCCGCCACTATCATTAACGCCACCATCAGATGAACATTAAGATCGTTCGTTGGCAGCGCAGAAAGCGCACCAGCAACAAACAGCAGCGAATCGCCTGGCAGGAACGGCGTCACCACCAGTCCCGTTTCGCAGAACAGAATCAAAAACAGAATAGCGTATACCCAGATACCGTATTCCGCGACCAGCTCCGCCAGGTGCACATCAATGTGCAGGATAAAATCAATAAGAAAGTAAATCAGGTCCATAGTTATGCCTTTATACGACTCAAATTAGTCCGCCAGAAATAGCGGGCCCATAGGCGGTTTTGGCAGGTCGAACCGATCCGGGTAATCTACTGCAACCAGATACAGTCCTTCCGCTTTCGCCGTTGCCGCTGCCAGCGTTCTGTCCTTCGCCGCTAACAGTTCTGCTATCCAGCTCTCCGGCTGGTTGTGGGCACCTACTTCCATCAGGCTGCCGACAATATTCCTGACCATATGATGTACAAAGGCATTCGCTTTAATATCCACCACCACATACGCACCGAAACGTTCAACGTTAATGTGCATCACGTTACGCCACGGTGTGCGCGACTGGCACTGTACCGCCCGAAACGAGGTAAAATCATTTTCGCCAATCAGACACTGGGCTGCACGATGCATACGCTCAGCGTCCAGCGGCTCATAGTAATGGGTTACCCCTTTACCTAAAATCGCAGGACGCAACCGATGATTGTAGATGATGTAGCGATAACGGCGAGCCGTAGCGCTAAATCGGGCATGAAAATCATCAGGTACAGCTTTCACCCAGCGTACAGCGATGTCACCAGGTAAATTCGCATTTACCCCCAGTGTCCAGGCCGCATCTTTACGCTGTGCCGTCGTTTCAAAGTGAACAACCTGCCCTGTGCCATGAACGCCCGCATCCGTGCGTCCCGCACAAAAGACATTAATGCGTTCATTCGCCACCTGAGAGAGCGCTTTTTCCAGTTTTTCCTGAACGCTACGCACTTCGTTCTGGCGCTGCCAGCCATAATATTTGCTGCCATCGTACTCAATGCCCAGCGCAATTTTATGAGTTGACGGCTGTTGCAGGTCAGACATTAGTACAGGTACTCCTGCACCAGTTTTTCCGCAATTTTCACCGCCATTAACGCGCCGCCAAAGCGCACGTTGTCTGCCACAGACCAGAACTGAACTTGCTCAGGCATGCCGTAATCGTTATGCACGCAGCCAATGGAAAGGTGCGGAGTACCTGACGCGTCGCCAACCTGAGTCGGGAAATCGGTCTCTTCTGACAGAACAATATCTTCACCACGAGAAAAGGCATCACGCGCCTCTTCTGCGGCCAGCGGGCGCAGCGCTTCAAAATTCACCATCTGCGCATGACCGTAGAACACGGGTGACTGCACGATGCTGGCTGAAATTAACAGGCCGTCATCCTGCATAATCTTGCGCACTTCATCAACAATACGACGCTCTTCCCGCACGCTACCTTCGCGATCGGGCAGCAGCGGCAGCATATTGAACGCCAGCTGACGACCAAAGAAATCATCTTCGTCAATCGGGATGCCGTTAAGCAATTTCGCGCTTTGTCCGGCCAGTGCGTCTACGGCTTTTTTACCGTGAGCGGAAGCCGAGATAATGTTGGTTACCGTAATACGTGAGAGGCCACCGTCATCGATCAGCGGTTTCAGCGCGGAAAGCAGTTGGCTGGTCAGGCTGTTTGGCACCGCAATCACATTGCGGTTACGGTAATCCGCCAGCACGAACGGGTTAACGTCCGGGACGACCAACGGAACGTCAGGCTCGAGCGCAAACAGACCACTGCTGTCAATAACCAGACAACCGGCATTGGTTGCTTCTTCAGCCCATGCCGCAGTGGCTTCAACGCCCGCGACAAAAAATGCCAGCTGAGCCTGGGTCCAGTCAAAGTCAGCGACATCCTGCACTATGACCGATTTACCGTTAAAACGCAGATGCTCACCGGCACTTTCATTGCGTGCCAGCGCATAAATTTCACCGACCGGGAACTGGCGTTCAGCCAGCGTATCGAGCAGGGCTTCGCCTACGGCGCCCGTTGCGCCCAGAATGGCAATATTCCAGCCTTCAGACATGGTGATTTACTCCAAGAAATACGTAAGCGTCCCTGTCGCATTATTCGACAGGGAGCATTAAGAAGACATTAATGTGCCGGATGATGAACGGCGTTAAAACCCAGCTTACACAGCAGGGCAGCAGCGGCTGCGTCGTCACACATCACATATAAAGACGACCATTCACGGCGCTCAAGATAATTCTTGCGCAGTTTATCAAATTCACCCGGAATTCCAGCGACTTTGCGCAGTGGCGCATCGTCGCGGCGCACATCATACACTAAATGAACCAACCTTTTCAGCGTTGGCTGATCTAACGGGCCATGCAGGGTGATACGACCAAATTCCGGTGCGGGTAACAGGGTACTGAGCGCAACGTGCTGCTCGTGACCAATAAACTTACTATAGGCCTCAAAGACCTGCGTGGTGCCACGCGCTTTTCCTTCGAGGGTATACCCGGCAATGTGCGCCGTGCCAATATCGGCTTTCTCCAGCAACGCCACATTGAGATCCGGCTCTCCTTCCCAGACATCCAGCACAACGCTCAGCGACTGACCGGCATTCAACCGGTTCAGCAATGCTGTATTGTCGATGACCGGCCCACGGCAGGCGTTGATCAGAATAGTGCCCGGCTTCAGTCGGCTAATCAGCGCATCATCCGCCATGTGCAGCGTTTTGTAGGGTCCGTCTTTAAACAGTGGCGTATGGAAAGTCAGCACATCAGCTTGCTCTACCAGTTCGTCCAGTGAGCGGAAATCGCCCTCGTCGCCCCGATCGGCACGCGGTGGATCGCACAGCAAGGTACGGATCCCCAGCGCTTCCAGGCGCGCCTGCAAACGCCCGCCCACGTTGCCCACGCCCACAATACCCACGGTACGATCGCGTAAAGCGAAGCCATCACGCTCCGCCAGCATCAACAATGCTGAAAAAACATATTCCACGACCGCAATCGCGTTACAGCCGGGCGCGGCGGAAAAACCGATCCCCGCCTGCGCAAGCCAGGCGTCATCCACATGGTCTGTGCCAGCGGTTGCCGTACCGACAAATTTAACCGGTTTTCCGCTAAGCAGTGATTCATTTACTTTCGTCACCGAGCGCACCATTAAAGCATCCGCATCATCCAGTTCAGCAACGGGAATCGGACGACCGGGAACCGCTTTGACCTCCCCCAAACGACTGAACAGTTCGCGGGCATAGGGCATATTTTCATCAACGAGGATTTTCACGTCTTTCGCACCTGTTTGAGAACGAGAGTTAACCGGGCAAGTGTGCCATAATCTCGCCGCCAGGCATACTGCGAGACCTGGCCAGGACAGATTTAAGGAACAGAGATGATGCAGCCCATTTCAGGTACGCCCGCCCGCCCTCCCGGCGAAGGCCAAAATGCCCCTTCCGCTGCGGGTGAACAACCGTTATCCACGCAACAACGTACCGTACTGGAACGACTGATTACCCGTTTGATTTCGCTTACCCAACAGCAAAGCGCTGAGGTGTGGGCTGGAATGAAGCACGATTTGGGCGTTAAAAACGATACACCGCTGCAGTCACGTCACTTCCCCGCAGCAGAACAAAACCTGAATCAGCGTCTGGGGGTTGCTCAGCAGAATCATGCTAACCGTCAGGTTCTGTCGCAGCTCACTGAATTACTGAGTCAGGGAAATAATCGCCAGGCGGTGAGTGATTTCATCCGTCAACAGTACGGGCAGACAGCGCTCAGCCAGCTCACGCCAGAGCAGTTGAAGAACGTGCTCGCGCTGTTGCAGCAAGGGCAGCTTTCAATACCGCAGCCACAACAGCGGCCGGCAACCGATCGCCCTTTATTACCCGCCGAGCACAATACGCTGAACCAGTTGGTCACTAAGCTGGCGGCCGCCACGGGAGAGTCGGGGAAAATGATCTGGCAGTCAATGCTGGAGCTGTCTGGCGTAAAAAGCGGCGAGCTGATCCCCGCCAAACAATTTACGCATCTGGTGACATGGTTGCAGGCGCGTCAGACCCTCAGCCAGCAAAATGCGCCGACGCTGCAAACGCTCCAGGCGGCGCTAAAACTGCCGCTGGAGCCAAATGAGCTAACGGCAATAAAAGAGTACGCACAGCAGACGTATCAGATCCAACCACAATCGATTCTGACCACGGTGCAGGTGCTGGACTTGCTCAATCAAATCTTCCTGCGCCGCGTGGAACGTGACCGGGAGCAGGAATTAAACGATCCGCGTCATCTTCAACCCATTTTCAGCCCGTTCGCACCAGTGATTGAAACGGTAAAAACGCTGTCGGCACGACCGGGGCTGATGTTTGTCGCCTTGCTGATCGCATTAGCCCTGTTCTGGTTGCTTGCTTAACCTTTTCGCAGAGTCAGCAGCGTCACGAAAATGCCCACCACCGCGGAAATCGCCCCGGCAAGGAATACCGAGGAGTAACCGTATGCAGTGGCCAGAACCCCGGCAACCGGACCGCTTATGCCGTAGGAGATATCCTGAAATGCGGCGTAACCGCCCAGCGCCGTACCGCGAACCTGCGC
This sequence comes from Citrobacter sp. wls716, assembly GCF_005280975.1. Classification (NCBI taxonomy): domain Bacteria; kingdom Pseudomonadati; phylum Pseudomonadota; class Gammaproteobacteria; order Enterobacterales; family Enterobacteriaceae; genus Citrobacter; species Citrobacter sp. wls716. Next base: position 157,850 of record NZ_SZWX01000038.1, on the reverse strand, counting down.
GGGTACTCGCTTCACGACCTCGACGCCCAGCGCCGGGAAGATAAGCGAACACCCGGCCCCGGTTAATGCCGCTCCAAGCAGTGCAACCCAGGCTGTTGGGGCCTGCCACAGCAGAATCAGACCCGCGGTTTCAACCAGCAAAGAGACAACGGCAACCTTCACGCCGCCGAACCGGTCCGGCATCCAGCCAAACAGAATGCGCATCAGCACAAACGCCCCGCCAAATGCGGTCAGGGTGAACCCCGCCATCGTCCAGCCGTTGCTGACAAAATAGAGTGAAATAAATGTACCGATCACCGCAAAGCCAACGCCCTGCAGCGCCAGGCCCAGGCCCGGTTTCCAGATAAGCCCTACCACACTCCATAACGAAGGACGCTCTCCTGCATGTGCAGGCACTTTGCGCACGGTGCCATTGAATGCCCATGCCAGCAGCGGTAATACCATCGTGGTTCCTGCCAGCGCCGCAAAGCCAAAGTGGCTGTGGATCAAAAGCCCCAGCGGCGCCCCCGCGGCCAGCGCGCCGTAAATCGCCATCCCGTTCCACGACATCACCTTGCCGGAACGCGTTGGCCCAACCAGCCCCAGCCCCCAGGTCAGCGTTCCGGTGAGCAACTGGCTTTCGCCAAAACCAAGGATCAAGCGCCCGACAATCAACAACGCAAACTTCACCGGAACGGAAACGGGCAATAGCGCGGCTAACAGCCACGCCGCGCCCGCCAGCGCACAGGCAAACATCCCCTGTAGCGCCGAACGTTTAGCACCATATTGATCGGCTAAGCGCCCGGCGTAGCCGCGCGTTAATACCGTTGCCAGAAACTGTACGCCAACGGCGATACCGACCATGGTGTTGCCATAGCCCAGCTCCTGGTGCACAAACAGAGGAATGACGGGCAAAGGTAAACCGACCGTCATATAGGTCAGGAAAACCGCAAAAGCGATACGAAACAGCGAAAAATTCGCCGAAGGTGTTTTTTCTTGTTGGGTTACAGCTGTCATGCGTTACTCCAAAATGCAGAGTAAGGCGAGGAATGTCCACGCCCCCTCTACCTGACTATCAGGATTAAGGTGCGTTGGATAACGTTAAACGCTTACGCATTATCAAGAGGATAATGTTGAAGCTGGAGTCTGCCTGCGAGTGGCCCTGGCTGTCAACTGTGAAAGCATAGCAGTGCGTTTCAAAGCGATGACTTCTCTACGAACAAAAAGGGAAATACCGCTTCAACGCCTTTCGTTCTGAACCGCCCGGTTACCTGTTCACGCTGCTGCGGCGTCAGGAGCAGGAACATCATATCCCAAATCTCTTTGGGTCCTGCTTCCTGCACGATGTTGCAATCTGGTGCTTCTGTTTTCTCATTTTCATTCAGATACGAGCGTACATACAGTGGGAACACAGAAATATGAAATTCCTCGGCCTTAGATTTCGCTCGCTTGCGCTTAACGCCCTCTTTCCCTTCACTGTAGGTATTTAAGCGCAGGCGTACAGCGGGTGCGCTTCCAGGAAACCCCGGTAATTCAAGACACTCCTTGACCGTGAACCACTCTTTTACCATCAGTTTCTTTCCTTTCTGCTGATGAAATAAAAATATTTTTTCTTTTTCGCGAAATTTCAAATTAATTCTGGCAATATTCCTACGACAAAAAGAAAGTAACGTTCTTTTGTCTTTCTAATTTATAACCTGAAAAATATCGGTGCCGATAACACATCTTCTTAGGATTACAGAATGGAACAAAAAAGCCAAGACTGGCATCGTGCAGATATTAAAAGTGCACTGGAAAAAAGAGGTATTACACTCAGAGAGTTGTCACGTTCGGCAGGTTTATCTCCTGACTCGCTGCGTAATGTATTTACCCGCAACTGGCCCCGAGCAGAACAGATCATCGCACAGGCGCTGGAAACCACGCCGGACGTGATTTGGCCGTCACGTTATCTCTCAAAATCAGCAAAAAAAAGCCGTTGCAAAGAATAATCATTAATTATAAATACATCTTCAAGAATTTGCCCAGCAAATTGATTAATATCTCAATTAAATATATTTATGATATTAATAGCACTATCGGCTATTCCCATCGGATTAAATCCTGTTAAAGCAATACACGAACTTATTACATATTCCATCAACAGGAGTCATGATGAGCTGGAATAAAACAACAGCAGTTAATCACGCTAAATCACACGCGAGTTCACATTCTCAAGGACGCTGCGCGGAATTTACCCGCAAAGCCATTCAGGCAGGAGGTATCACTCTTGGGCATACTTATCATGCTAAAGATTATGGTCCCATGCTAAAAAGTGCCGGTTTCAGCCCTATCGGCACATTTGAACAACCCCGGGAAGGCGATGTCGTCATCATTCAGCCTTATGAAGGAGGAAACCCAAGCGGGCATATGGCGATATTTGACGGTCAGGCGTGGTACTCCGATTTTAGACAACGCGATATGTGGGCCGGACCTGGCTATCGGGCGGCAAAACCGTCATACACTATTTACAGGAAGCAGTAATGAAAGCATTCTCGTTGATTGCTCTGGTGCTGTTACTTTGCGGCTGCTCTACACCGCGCCACGATAGCTCCCGGGATGTAAAACAATTCTATCTCGCGTGGATGTCCGCCTACACACAAGAGCGGGATACATCCGCACTCATGCAACGCTATGTGGCGAAAGACGTTATCAATCGTCTGGCGCTGATTGACGGCCTTTATGAGCAGGAAATTCTGGACTCGGACTACTTTATGTACGTACAGGATTACGACCCGGAGTGGATCCCGCTGTTACGGGTTGGACCGGCTCAACCTTTTCTCGGTGGCGAAAAGGTGGAAGTACAATTAGGTGGGCCGACAGGTGAAGTCCCCATGCTGTTGGAGGTATATACGCGTTGGGAAGACAGGCGCTGGAAAATTTATCGCGTTCGCGATATTAGCGATCGTTATGAACAGCCCATCTACAGTACCGGGGATATTACCCGTGCGAAAGCTTGGTCTGCGAAGATCGCACCGGAGTACGAAAAGATGAATAAGTAAAAAAGGGAGCCTGACGGCTCCCTTTCGTGTACTGCATTAGCCGGGACTTATGCTTTCAGCTTACGCATAACCAGCGTGGCGTTGGTGCCGCCAAAACCGAAGCTGTTAGACATAACAGTCGTCAACGCTTGCTCGGTCGGTTTAGTCACGATGTTCAGACCTGCAGCCTGCTCGTCCAGCTCTTCAATGTTGATGCTCGGCGCGATAAAACCGTGTTCCAGCATCAGCAGAGAGTAGATAGCTTCCTGAACGCCAGCCGCACCCAGTGAGTGACCGGTCATGGCTTTGGTTGCAGAAATGGCCGGGCTGTTATCGCCAAAGACTTCGCGGATTGCGCCCAGTTCCTTCACGTCGCCTACCGGAGTAGAAGTACCGTGGGAGTTCAGGTAGTCGATCGGCGTGTCTACGCCGTGCATCGCCATCTGCATGCAACGTACTGCGCCTTCACCAGACGGAGCAACCATGTCTGCGCCATCGGACGTTGCGCCGTAACCGACGATTTCCGCATAGATGTGCGCGCCACGGGCCAGAGCGTGTTCCAGCTCTTCGACCACCACCATACCGCCGCCGCCTGCGATAACAAAACCGTCACGGTGTGCATCATAAGTACGGGAAGCTTGAGACGGGTTGTCGTTATATTTGGTAGACAGCGCGCCCATTGCGTCGAACTCGCACGCCATTTCCCAGCACAACTCTTCGCCGCCGCCAGCAAAAACGATGTCCTGCTTGCCCAACTGAATTTGTTCAACAGCGTTGCCGATACAGTGTGCAGAAGTTGCACAGGCGGAGCTGATGGAGTAGTTGACGCCGTGGATTTTGAACGGCGTTGCGAGGCAGGCAGAAACGCCGGACGCCATCGCTTTGGTGACCACATACGGGCCAACCGCTTTCAGACCACGCGGGCTACGCATTGCGTCAGCGCCGAATACCTGAAAACGCGGGGAGCCGCCGCCGGAACCTGCAATCAGGCCAACGCGCGGATTGTTCTGATAATCTTCTGCAGCCAGGCCGGCATCAGCCACTGCCTGCTCCATAGAAAGGAAAGCATAGATGGATGCGTCGCTCATAAAGCGCACTACTTTGCGGTCAATGAGGCCAGTGGTATCCAGTTTTACGTTGCCCCAAACGTGGCTACGCATGCCGGAGTCCTTCAGCTCCTGAGAGAAAGTGATCCCTGAACGTCCTTCACGCAGAGATGCCAGGACTTCCTGCTGGTTATTACCGATGCTGGAAACGATGCCCAAGCCAGTAATCACTGCACGTTTCATTCAATACCTCTGTAAGTCGCACTATTTTAAAGTTTCGAGTGGCACAATAGCGTACACTTGTACGCCGAACAAGTCCGATCAGCCATTTTGTGTGGAAATTTGCGCAGCCAGGCACTCCTCGTTAAGATCGGGGCACAGCCTGTCAGACGAGTAACTTACGTGAAACAATACGCTATACAACCTGCCAACCTTGAATTCAACGCTGAGGGTACACCTGTTTCCCGAGATTTTGACGATGTCTATTTTTCCAATGATAACGGGCTGGAAGAGACACGTTACGTCTTCCTTGGCGGCAACCACCTCGCCGAACGTTTTCCTGTGCACCCACGCCCGGTGTTCGTGGTGGCAGAAAGTGGCTTTGGTACCGGGCTAAACTTCCTCACGCTCTGGCAGGTATTCGCCACCTTTCGCAACGCACACCCTGACGCTACCCTGGAAAGATTACATTTCATCAGTTTTGAAAAATTTCCGCTGACGCGTGAGGATCTGACACTAGCGCATCAGCGCTGGCCGGAACTGGCGTCGTGGGCAGAGCAACTCCAGGCACAGTGGCCACTGCCGCTGGCGGGTTGCCATCGTCTAGTGCTTGATGAGGGGCGGGTTACTCTGGATCTGTGGTTCGGCGACATCAACGAACTCACCAGTAAGCTGGACGAGTCTCTGAACCAACAGGTTGATGCCTGGTTCCTGGACGGCTTCGCCCCAGCCAAAAATCCGGATATGTGGACGCCAACACTCTTTAACGCCATGGCCAGACTGGCCCGACCAGGCGGTACGCTGGCGACCTTCACTTCGGCTGGTTTTGTACGCCGGGGATTGCAGGAAGCCGGATTTACGATGCAAAAATGCAAAGGTTTTGGTCGCAAACGTGAAATGCTCTGTGGCGTAATGGAACAAACTCAGGCGCTGCCTTCCTCAGCCCCCTGGTTTGCACGTACGGGAACTGAGAAGCGCGAAGCCGCCATTATTGGCGGCGGTATTGCCAGCGCATTGCTGTCTCTGGCGCTACTGCGTAGAGGCTGGCAGGTCACACTCTATTGCGCGGACGATAAGCCTGCGCAGGGCGCATCCGGTAATCGCCAGGGCGCGCTCTATCCGTTACTCAGCAAGCATGACGCGGCTATTAATCTCTTTTTCCCCACCGCGTTTACCTTCGCCCGTCGACTGTATGACACCCTCCCCGTTGAGTTCGCGCATGACTGGTGCGGCGTAACGCAACTCGCATGGGACGAAAAAAGCCAGCAAAAAATCGCCCAGATGTTGTCCCTTGAACTGCCCGAAGCGCTCGCCGTCGGCGTGGACGCCGATCAAATTTTGCAAACAACAGGCGTAGTGACCGAATGTGATGGCATCCAGTACCCGGCCGGCGGATGGCTGTGTCCGGCGCAGCTTACCACTGCCGTTCTCGAGTATGCGACAACGCTTGGGTTACGTACTTACTACCAACACACACTGACCTCACTTGCTCATCAAACCGATAGCTGGCAGTTGCAGTTCGCCAGCGGGGAAGCGGCAACACATGAGGTCGTGGTTCTGGCTAACGGACATCGCATTAACGGCGTTGAACAGACGCAGTCGCTACCGGTGTACTCCGTAGGCGGTCAGGTGAGTCACATTCCTACTACGCCTTCGCTTTCAGCGCTGCATCAGGTGCTGTGCTATGACGGCTACCTCACGCCGCACAACCCGCAAAATCAGCAGCACTGCATTGGCGCCAGTTATCATCGCGGAAGTGAAGAAACGGTGTATCGTGCTGACGATCAGCAGCAAAACCGTCAGCGCTTAATAGATTGTTTCCCGAATGCCGCGTGGGCAAAAGAAGTAGACGTTAGTGGCAATGCCGCACGTTGTGGAGTGCGCTGCGCCACGCGCGATCATTTACCGATGGTCGGTAATGTGCCGGACTATAACGCCACACTCAGCCAGTACGCCACGCTTGCCGAAGACAAAGAGCATGCTTTAAGCGCACCGGTATACCCGGATTTGTTCATGTTTGGCGCGCTGGGGTCACGTGGGTTATGTTCTGCCCCGCTATGTGCAGAAATTCTGGCCGCGCAAATGAGTGGTGAACCGATCCCAATGGATGCCAGCACGCTGGCGGCGCTGAATCCGAATCGTCTGTGGGTACGGAAGTTATTGAAGGGTAAAACGGTGAAATAAAAGGATGGGGTGTCAGCCGATCATTGCCTGATGGCGCTACGCTTATCAGGCCTACAAACACCCGCCCACATAGGCCGGATAAGACACCTCAGTGTCGCCATCCGGCACACGCTACTGTACTTATTGTTTTGTCGCCTTCAGGAACAAGGTGTCCCACATCTCTTTCACTAACGCCTGGTCACGCGGCGAGAGTTCGCCCGCGCTGATGGCTTTCTCCAGACTGCTGGTCACATTGGCGTACAATGCCTCAGCCGAATGGTCCTCGCCAGCATCCAGCTCAGCAACGGCCAGCGTCAGGTGTCCACGCAAATAACCACTGGCAAACAACTCATCATCGCTGGCGTGCTCTACCATATCGTCGATTAATGCCAGAATGCGTGATTCAAACTCCGCGATCATCTTCTTTCCTCATTGTAAACGTGGCAGCGGCGTCAGTTGAGCGCTTCGGGCCACGGGAATTGTTCCGCCTTAAGTTCAGGCGTGTGATAATAATTCTGTAACGCGTTAATGAAACGCGCCGGGCGTTCAGGGATCCCCTTGTCCAGATACTCCATCACCTGAGCATGAACACGGCGCTGGAATACCACGCGATCCGGTTCAAAGTCCCCTTCCAGGTTGTCGCAACTGACGTTAAACGGGTAGCCCGCCGCCATGCAAAACAGCCAGTCAAACGCCTGCGGCTTCACTTCTACATCTTCAAACTGGCATTGCGTCTTCGCGTCGCGTCCGTCCGGACAGTACCAGTAACCGAAGTCGACCAGCTCACGACGCGCCTTTCCCGCAATACACCAGTGTGAAATTTCGTGTAACGCACTGGCGTAATAGCCATGCGCAAAAACGATACGGTGATACGGTAATTCCGCATCCGCAGGAAGATAGATCGGTTCGTCGTCGCCTTTAATCAGACGGGTATTAAATTCATCGGCAAAGCAGCCGTTAAAAATCTCAATTAACTGTTCGTAGTGATGGGTATTATTCATTAGTTCATCCCCAGCCAGTGGAGAATCTCCTGTCCATGATTATCATAAAGTAGCTTGGCGCTCATCACGGCGGAGACAATAACGATCATTGGCCGAATGAGTTTTTGTCCTTTGCTGAGCACCAGTCGAGAGCCCATCCGTGCGCCAATAAACTGGCCAATGAGCATCACAAATCCGGTCGCCCAAATCACTTTGCCGCCGAGGGCAAACAGCAACAGCCCACCGATATTCGATGTGGCATTTAATACTTTGGCATGGGCCGTCGATTTCGCCAGGTTGTATCCGCACAGCATGACAAAGGCCAGCGCATAGAACGAGCCTGCCGCCGGACCAAAAAAGCCATCGTAAAAGCCGACACAGCCCCCGGCCACCAGCGCGAAAGGCAAACCGTGCAGTCGACGCTGTCGGTCCTCTTCCCCGATTTTCGGCATCAACAGAAAGTAAAGGCCAATACAGATAACCAGAACCGGCAGGATCTGGCGCAAAATGTCTGACTGCACATGCTGAACCAGCAGCGCGCCGCTCATTGAGCCGATAAAGGTCATGAAGATATTGAGCTTCTGATCCGCCAGATTAACCACGCCACGACGAATAAAATAGAGGGAGGAAGAGATAGATCCCCCGCAGGCCTGCAATTTATTGGTGGCCAGAGCTTGCGCAGGTGGCATCCCGGCCGCCATCAATGCCGGGATGGTGAGTAAACCACCGCCTCCGGCCAAAGAATCAATAAAACCTGCCAGCATCGCCACAAAAAAAAGCACACCTAACAGCAGTGGCGTCACCATAAACAGAGAGGCAAAATGATCCATTAGAGTACATGCTCGTCCAGTAGCGCCTGGCAGGAAGGCGGCAACGGCGGCGGTGTCTTCTTCTCAGGCTTGGTGGTTCCAGGTTTCGGAGGTTCGAACCAGCTTTGCAGCTCCGCGCCGCAGCCGTCACCCGGTGGCGGTAACGGTTGATCTTCGCACTCAAGGCTGTCGGCAGGGCAACGTAACCGGACGTGCATATGCGCACGGTGCTGGAACCATGGCCGCACTTTACGCAACCAGTCCCTGTCGGTCCCTGCATCCAGACAAAGTTGTTGCTTAATCGCCGGATTCACGAAAATACGCGTTACTTCATTATCTTTTGCAGCCAGCCTTACCAGGCTGAAAATCTCCGGCTTCCACAGGGACGGTACAACACGTTTACCATCCTGCGAGACCAGATCTAACGCCTGTGGCCGCAGCAGTTGTGACTGGGTCCAGCGCGTTTTCGGCAGTTGCAGGAAAATATCCACATCCAGCCCGGTCTGGTGACTGGCATGACCGCCATTAAATCGCCCACCGGCCGGCATGCCCATATCACCGATTAACACCGTGCCCAGCCCCTGACTATTAGCCTGATTACTCAGACGCTGGATAAACCTCACCAGATCCGGATGGCCAAAGTAACGACGCTGATCGGTGCGCATTACCTGATAGTGTTCTGACTGTACAGGCAGCGTCTCTGCGCCAACTATACAGCCATTGGAAAACGCGCCGATAGACTGCGCGCTGCCCGCAACCGGATGGGTAATTTTCTGCCAGGGCGTCGCCGCCAGACAGGCGGTACTGGCAAACAGAGCCAGCGCCGCAAGTGCCGTTTTTTTCATTTTTACCAGCGTGGAATATCGGTCTTCACATCCGCATTTTGCGCCCGCTGACGCAGCAAGTGATCCATCAACACGATCGCCAGCATTGCTTCAGCGATCGGCACTGCGCGGATCCCAACGCACGGATCGTGACGACCTTTAGTGATCATGTCGACTTCTTCACCAAAGCGATTAATGGTGCGCCCTGGTACGGTAATACTGGACGTCGGTTTCAGCGCCATATGGGCAATAATTTGTTGCCCGCTGCTGATCCCGCCCAAAATGCCGCCCGCATGGTTGCTCTGAAAACCGTCTTTGGTGATTTCATCGCGGTTCTGACTGCCGCGCAGCGCTACAACGTCAAATCCGTCGCCAATCTCAACGCCCTTAACGGCATTAATGCTCATCAGCGCATGGGCGATGTCGGCATCCAGACGGTCGAATACAGGTTCGCCGAGACCCGCAGGTACGCCGCTTGCAACAACGGTTACTTTCGCCCCGATGGAGTCGCCCTCTTTCTTCAGCCCGCGCATCAGTTCATCCAGTGCTTCAATTTTATCCGGGTCCGGGCAAAAGAAGGGATTCAATTCGACCTGAGACCAGTCCTTGATCTCCAGCGGAATATCACCCATCTGCGTCAGGCAACCGCGAATTTCGACGCCGAATTTTTCCGCCAGATATTTTTTGGCAATCGCGCCAGCCGCAACGCGCATCGCCGTTTCACGTGCGGATGAACGTCCGCCGCCACGGTAATCGCGCAGGCCATATTTCTGCTCATAGGTATAGTCGGCGTGTCCTGGACGGAAAACATCCTTGATCGCGCCATAATCCTGTGAACGTTGATCGGTATTTTCGATTAGCAGGCCAATGCTGGTGCCGGTAGTAACGCCCTCGAATACGCCGGAGAGGATTTTCACCTGATCCGGCTCGCGGCGCTGCGTAGTGTAACGCGAAGTGCCAGGACGACGTCTGTCGAGATCGTGCTGCAGGTCAGCTTCTGTCAGAGAAATGCCCGGCGGAACACCATCGACAATACAACCGAGCGCCAGCCCGTGTGATTCGCCGAAGGTGGTTACGCGAAAGAGTTGCCCAATTGTATTTCCTGCCATCACGGCTCCGTTATGCGTGTTGTGTATGTGCGCGTGTATTTAGTCTTTGTAAATGCTGAAGTGCTCACGAGCGGCGATCAACTGCTCTTTGGTCAGCATGAATACGCCGTCACCGCCGTTGTCGAACTCCAGCCAGGTGAACGGTACATCCGGATATTGCTCTATCAGATGTACCATGCTGTTTCCGACTTCACAAATCAGAATACCGTTATCTGACAGGTAGTCCGGGGCGTTACCCAGAATGCGGCGGGTAAGTTTCAGCCCATCACTGCCGGACGCCAGACCCAGCTCAGGTTCGTGACGATATTCGTTTGGCAGATCGGACATATCTTCCGCATCGACATACGGCGGGTTGGTCACAATCAGGTCATACTGAACCTTCAGCAGATCGCGGAATAGATCGGAGCGGATCGGCGTAACATGATGGATCAGGCCGTGCTCTTCAATGTTGTGCTCGGTCACCGCCAGCGCATCAGTGGAAATGTCCACCGCATCGACTTCGGCTTCCGGGAAGGCATAGGCGCAGGCAATGGCAATACAGCCGCTGCCGGTACACATATCGAGGATATGCTGCGGCTGCTCATTAATCAGGCCCGCAAAGCGGTTATTGATAAGCTCGCCGATCGGTGAACGTGGAACCAGCACGCGTTCATCAACATAAAATTCATGCCCGCAGAACCAGGCTTTGTTGGTCAGATAAGCCACCGGAATGCGCTCGTTGACGCGGCGAATCACGCGTTCAACAATTCGATGGCGTTCGCTGGAAGTCAGACGCGCAGTGCGCATATCTTCTGGGATATCCAGCGGCAAATAAAGCGACGGCAGCACCAGCTGTACGGCCTCGTCCCATGGGTTATCCGTGCCATGGCCATACCAGATATTCGCCGCGCTAAAACGGCTGACCGCCCAACGCAACATGTCCTGAATGGTATGCAGTTCACTCACGGCTTCATCGACGAAAATTTTATCCACGTATTTCTCCAGGGCATGCTCGTATTAATTTCGGCGGCTAGTTTGCCACGAAGACGGCGATAAATCAGCATTCACGCGGAGCCTGAGCGCGAAAATTGCGTTTTAAGCGATCGGATGCCCGCCGAGTCGGGTTAAACTAACGGAAAATAAAAGATGAGACACTCGAATGAAAAAGAAAACATCGCTCAGCGAGGAGGATCAGACGCTGTTTCGCCAGCTGATGACCGGCACGCGTAAAATTAAACAGGACACTATTGTTCACCGACCGCCACGTAAAAAAATCACCGAGGTTCCGGTTAAAAAGCTGCTGCAGGAACAGGCGGATGCCAGCCACTATTTCTCGGACGAATTTCAGCCGCTACTGAATACGGACGGCCCGGTAAGATACCTGCGTGCCGACGTCAGCCATTTCGAACTGAAGAAAATGCGCCGTGGCGATTACTCCCCGGAGCTGTTTCTCGATCTGCACGGGCTGACCCAGCAGCAGGCCAAACAGGAGTTAGGCGCGCTGATTGCCGCCTGTCGTCGTGAGCATGTGTTTTGCGCCTGCGTGATGCACGGCCACGGGAAGCATATTCTTAAGCAGCAAACGCCGCTCTGGCTGGCACAACATCCGCATGTGATGGCCTTTCATCAGGCGCCGAAAGAGTACGGTGGTGACGCCGCGCTGCTGGTGCTGATTGAAGTGGAAGAGTGGCTGCCGCCCGAACTTCCCTGATGCAGAAAACAGAAAGAGCCGCATTTGCGGCTCTTTGATTTTCCGGATGGCGGCAGTGCCTTATCCGGACGATGAAACGTGGCACGGGTTCGATTAAATCGCCTTTGCCATTTTCAAATTACACGGGCTCATCTGCCAGTTGAAAATGCCCTTTCCGCTCTCATCAAGCGTTACGCTGGCAATCGCAGATGTGGTAAACATCGGCGGCGTTTCACCCGGGCAAAGCTCAGACACCAGATATCCCACTAACGGTAAGTGAGAAATTACCAGTGCCGTGGCGATACCTTCATTGGCCAGAGCCTGTAAATAGGCGCTGACCAGACCGACATCGCCGCAGGGAGTCAGCTCCGGCAAAACATCCACACCGGCTGGCAGGTTCATACACTCTCCCACCACATCCAGCGTCTGTTCGGCTCGTAGGAACGGGCTCACCAGAACACGTTCGATATCCACTTTTTGACCTTTAAGCCAGTTCGCCATCAGGCGAGATTCGTCACAACCACAAGAGGTTAAAGGACGAACCGAATCACTGGCGGCATCGAGGGCCGCGTCGCCGTGACGCATGATAAAAACTTGCATATTGCACCGCTTTTGTTAACCAGGATCACCAACACCTTTATTCACCGCCCCTATTGACCGTGGTAACGATGTGGTGGCCGGCATTGTGCCTTATCCATTCACCGAATGAAACGCTGTTTTTTACCTCAACGGCGTAAGTATAGTCAATCTCTGTTTACATTTTGAGCGCGACCCATACATTCGGTGCGGATTCATCCTACCTTTGACCTCATGAATTCAGGTCAGTTTCCCCGATATCCCAGAATCTTTCACCACGTTCCGCCATCTGCAATAACTGTTCACACGGCGTAAACCGTGAACCATATTGCGTGGACAGTCGTTGCAGAACCGCAACCACTTCACCCGTACCGAGAGAATCCATATACCGGAACGGGCCGCCGAGGAATGGCGGAAAACCAATACCAAATACAGCGCCGATATCGCCATCACGTGCGCTACGGACGACCTGCTCACCAAAACAGCGTGCTGCTTCGTTAAGCATTAACATGACACACCGCTCTGCAATTTGCGGGGCTGTGAGTTGGCCCTGACCCTGGACGCCAATAAGCGTATAAATTGCAGGGTCGACCTGTTTTTTGCTTTTACGCCCTTTCGCGCCATAAAGATAGAAACCCCGACCATTTTTTCTACCTTTGCGATCATCATTCAAAATTGAAGCAACAACATTTGCAGGTGCGCTAAAACGTTCTCCATAGGCGGCCTCAAGCACTGGTATAATTTTAGTGCCCGTATCAATTCCGACCTCATCCAAAAGTTGGATTGGCCCTACCGGAAAACCAAACTTAACCAGCGCGGCATCAATCGTCTCGACGCGCTCGCCTTCGGTCAGCATACGAATCGCTTCGTTGATGTAAGGCGCTAAAATACGGTTAACGTAAAAGCCAGCCTTATCCTGGACAACAATCGGCGTTTTGCCCTGCTTTTTCGCTAACTTAACGGTTGTGGCAATCGTCTGCTCAGAGGTTGTTGCATGCGGAATCACTTCCACCAGTGGCATTTTTTCTACCGGGCTAAAGAAGTGCAGACCAATTACCTGTTCAGGTCTGGTAGCATTAGCCGCAATATCGCCAATCGGTAAAGATGAGGTGTTTGACGCAAAAATAGTATGAGGGGCACAATTCTGCTCAACTTCTGCCACCATCTGTTGTTTTAACGACAGATCTTCGAATACCGCTTCAATAATCAGATCGCGATGCGCAAAACCGCGATAATCGGTGGTTCCCGAAATCAACGCCAGCTGTTTATCACGCTCGCTGGCTTTGATATGACGGCGGCGAACCTTCGTTTCAAGCTGCTCCCAACTGTACTTCAGCGCGTGGTTGATTCCCTTAGCATTAATATCTTTGATGCGCACCGGCACGCCACCTTTACAGGCTGTGACGTAAGCAATACCGCCGCCCATCAGGCCACCGCCCAAAATACCGACGCTATTCAGCGGGCCGGGCTTCGCTTCACTACCGGGATCTTTTTTTACATCGGTATTGGCAAAAAAGATGTTCCGTAGCGCCTTAGACTGCGAAGTCATCGCCAGCTCGCCAAACGCGCGGGCTTCCGCCTCATAGCCGCTGCTGCTGCCCTGCGCGAGACCGGTTTCGATCACCTCAAGAATGCGGTCCGTCGCAGGGTAGTTGCCCTGCGTTTTTTGCGCCGTCTTTTTGCTGACCATACGAAACAGCAGCGCACGTCCCAGCGGCCCCGCCAGCACGCGTTCACGTACGGGCAGAACCCGGTGTGCCGAGCTGTCTTTTTTGGCCAGTTCAACCGCGGCTTCCAGCAAAATGGTCTGTGGTACAACTTCATCCACCAACCCCACTTTTAGCGCCTGTTTTGCCCGGAGCTGTTTTCCTGTCAGGATCATATCCAGCGCAGTACTGACACCAATAAGACGGGGTAATCGCTGGGTGCCCCCGGAACCGGGAAGCAGGCCTAACTGTACTTCCGGCAACCCCAGTACGGTTTTAGCATCATCGGTACAAATACGGTTGTGGCACGCCAGCGCCATCTCCAGCCCACCGCCCAAACAGGCACCATGAATAGCGGCAACAACCGGGATCGGCAATGCATTAATTTCTGCCATGATCTGCTGCCCCTGACGGGCCAGCGTTTCGGCTTCCTGCGCGCTGCGACAGCTACCAATCATGTTGATATCCGCCCCGGCAATGAAGTTATCGGGTTTAGCCGAAATAAACACCACACCACGCAATGCTTTGTTATCGCGGATTTGTTTCAGAATAGCCCGCACCTGAGAAGCAAACTCTGCTTTCAGGGTGTTCATTTTCTCTCCGGGCACATCAATGGAGACAACGGCGACGTTATCCAGACGCACGTTGAGTGTAAAAGCCGATGTCATTTCCATTATTCCGCCTCCAGAACCATTGCCGCACCCAGACCACCAGCTGCACAGGCTGTCACTAAACCAAAACCGCCGCCACGACGACGCAGCTCATGGAGGGTTTGAGTGATCATGCGCGCACCGGTGGCAGCAAAGGGGTGTCCATAGGCAATTGAGCCACCCAGCACGTTAAATTTACTGTCATCGACTTCGCCAGTGGCGTGGGAGCGCCCCAGCACTTCGCGGGCAAAACGCTCGCTGCCCAGCAACTGGAGGTTCGCCAGCGTTTGTGCGGCAAAGGCTTCATGCATATCAATAAGCGTTAAATCCGCCATGGTTAAGCCTGCACGCTCCAGGGCAAGCGGCGTTGACCACGCCGGCCCCAACAGCATGTCCTGCCAGACATCAATGGCGGTAAAGGCAAAACTACGCAGATATCCCAGCGGTACCAGCCCTAACTCTTTCGCACGCGACTCCGTCATCATAATCACGGCGGCTGCGCCATCCGTCAGCGGAGTGCTGTTAGCCGCCGTAACGGTACCGTGTTTTCTGTCAAATGCCGGACGCAACCTCGCGTAATCCGCCATCGTCGAGTTACCGCGAATATTGTTATCTTCTGAAAAAGGATCTTTAAAGGGGGGAGTGTAGGTCGTCATCACCTCATCTGCGAGTTTTCCTTCAGACCAGGCCTGAGCTGCGCGCTGATGAGAACGGTGCGCCAGCGCATCCTGCTGCTCACGCGTGATGCCATAGGTTTTGGCCATTTGCTCGGCGGTATCTCCCATGCGTAAACCGGTGGAATATTCAGCCACTGCAGGTGGCACAGGCATCAGGTCGCGCAAGCGTAGTCGGGAAAAGAGCTTCAGACGTTGCCCGGTTGTGCGGGCTTTATTAACATCCACCAGTACTCGCGCCAGCTTTTTGCTGACACCAATAGGCAGAACGGAAGAGGAGTCTGCACCACCGGCAATCCCAGCACGAATAGTTCCGGCCATCAGGCTTTCCGCGACATTTGCCACGGCCTGAAAGCTGGTTGCACAAGCCCGGCTTACGCTGTAAGCATCTGTATGCACATTCATCCCGGTTCCCAGAACGATTTCCCGGGCAATGTTGGGGGCTTCTGGCATTTGCACCACCTGGCCAAAAACCAGCTGTTCAATCACTTCAGCAGGTATTTCGCTGCGGGCCAGCAATTCACCAACAACCATTTTTCCCAAATCAACGGCGGGAATGCCATGAAACGCGGTAGCCTGACGGGCAAATGGCGTACGCAATCCGCTCACGATGGCGATACGGTCGCCCTGGCGGGTAACCAGCGATAAAGCCTGACTCATAACACTCCCCTGTAAAAAATAAAAATAAGTGGTCTGACCTGATCACAGTCTTAACCAATTTTTTACATTTAGCCAAGCGAGGAGAAAAGAAAGTGAGAGCTATGACACAGTGAATAGTCACTGACTGTTACGAAAATGCCCTTGCCACCGGGTGGCAAGGGCATGAGCAGAAGGGATTAACGCAGGCCCAGCTGGAAAATCAGCGTTTCAGCTTCACAGGCAAAAACAAAATCGATATCCAGACGCACACCCTCTGACTCTTCAGTGAAAGTCGGGGTGATTTTGCAAGGTTCAGACTCTACGCTACGTGCCTTCTCAGTCAGAGCGGCCAGCGTTTCTTCTGCCTCTGCGCGATTCGCGAACACGCGGCTGTAGGAAGCGGTGCAATCGGAGTTGTCCATGATGGTGCCAACATCCATACAGCAGCAAACCGGGGTTTCATCAGCACTGCATTTACTCATTGTAGATTTCCTCTGTATTCGCACCCGAGGTGCCAGATAAACGATAGGGACATTTTACGCTCCCATTATTCGCCTCTCCAGTCGTTAATTGTGCGAAATGCGATAAGTGACCGAAATCACACTTAAAAATGATCTAAAACAAAAATCGCCCAAACAGGTGAGTGCGCGCACCTGCAATTTTGCCAGCTGGATCGCGTTTCTTAGATCAGAATTGAAAATATTTATAAACATACTTGCAACATTCCAGCTGGTCAGACCTATACTCTCGCCACTGGTCTGATTTCTATGTGGTACCTCAGACCCTACACTTCGCGCTCCTGTTACGGCATGTAACATAGTTTGTATAAAAATAAATCTATGAGGTTATGGTCATGAGCCAGAAAACCCTGTTTACAAAGTCTGCTCTCGCAGTCGCAGTGGCAATTATCTCCACACAGGCCTGGTCTGCAGGCTTTCAGTTAAACGAATTTTCTTCCTCTGGCCTTGGCCGGGCATATTCGGGTGAAGGCGCTATTGCAGATGATGCTGGTAACGCCAGTCGTAACCCCGCGCTGATCATGATGTTTGATCGCCCTACTTTCTCTGCGGGTGCGATTTTCGTTGACCCGGATGTCGATATTTCCGGGCGTTCGCGCATTGGTAATGACGCCAGCCAGGATAATATCGCCCCAACCGCCTGGATACCGAACGTGCATTTTGTTGCCCCGATTAACGATCAGTTTGGTTGGGGGGCGTCAGTTACCTCTAATTATGGTCTGGCAACGGAGTTTAACAATAATTACGCAGCCGGCTCGATGGGCGGAAAAACCGATCTGGAAACGCTGAACTTAAACCTGAGCGGCGCCTACCGTCTGAATAATCATTTTAGCTTCGGTCTCGGTTTTAACGCCGTCTATGCCAAAGCGAAGCTTGAGCGTTATGCAGGTGATCTGCCGCAGCAGATCGTTGCAGGCTCTGGTGGCAGGGTTCCTCCCGCCCTGGCCGCACAATACCCGGCAGATACGCAGATTGCGCGCCTGAAGGGTGACGAATGGGGCTTCGGCTGGAACGCCGGTATTCTTTATGAAGTGGATAAAGATAACCGTTACGGTTTCACCTACCGTTCGGAAGTAAAAGTTGACTTCGACGGTGATTACCGCAGCAGCCTGCCATCAATGGACCGTATTCCCGCGCAGTTGCGCCCGGTGTTTGCCAGCCTGCCTGCTGGCACTAACGGCAACACAATCGACGGATCACTTGATCTGAATCTGCCAGAAATGTGGGAGTTCTCAGGTTATAACCGCGTTGCGCCACAGTGGGCGGTTCACTACAGCATGGCATATACCAGTTGGAGTCAGTTCCAGGAGCTTAAAGCGAAAGGCAACAACGGCCAGACTCTGTTCTATAAAGAAGAAGGTTTCAAAGATTCTTACCGCATCGCGCTGGGTACGACCTACTACTACGATGATACCTGGACCTTCCGTACTGGTATCGCCTTCGATGATAGCCCAGTTCCAGCTAACCGCCGTTCCATCTCTATTCCGGATCAGGATCGCTTCTGGCTGAGTGCGGGTACAACCTATGCGTTTAATAAGGATGCTTCATTGGATGTCGGCATTTCTTATATGCACGGTCAGAAAGTGAAATTCGAAGAAGGCCCGTACTCCTTCGAATCAGAAGGGAAAGCCTGGCTGTACGGCATGAACCTGAACTACGCATTCTGATTTCCATCAGACGTAAAAAAGGTGAGCTTTTTAGCTCACCTTTTTATTTGCCTCAATTCCTTACTCAGAATCGATCTCTTTTAACTCATCCTGAATATCTTTTGCGTTCGGGTTTTCTTCTGGTTTGAGTTTACCGCCATTCGCAATAAAGTCATGACGCTGGAAGTAAGCTTCACGCACCATGATGTAAGGATCTGAAGATTGACGCAGCAGACCGTCAGAATCGAGCAGTTGCGCACGCGTTTCAATTCCTTCAACCGTCCATTTACCTATCGACAACGGCCAGGTTAACCAGGAGAGAACCGGATACAGCGTATCCACCATATCGCCGCCATCATCACGCAGCGTGAAACTGCCGTAGAACGGAAGCTGCATATATGGACCGTAACCGACATCATAATGGCCTAATGTGCTGCCGAAGCGGTGTGGTTCAACACGCTGCAACTTCGGATTCGCCATCCCCGCCACATCAATAAACCCGCCCATACCTAACAAGGTGTTGAGGAAGAAACGGGTAAAATGCACCATCCCCTGATAGGGGTCGCCTTGCAGGAAATAGTTAACCATGACAGCCGGTTCTTCAAGGTTGCCAGTAAAGTTGCTCAAACCATTACGGGCCGGCTGCGGAACATAATCACGCCAGGCTACAGCCACCGGGCGAACAACGTATGGATCCAACACATTAAAGTTGAAGTTGTACATGGTACGGTTGAACCCTTCAAATGGGTCCGAACGCCCCTGCTGTTCAGTACCGGAGCTCGCACACCCCACCAAAAGTGTGGTTCCCAGCGCAAGCGCCGACAGGCGAAGCTTCATAAGTGTCTCCCTGTGTATTATGGCTATCGCTGATTGCCATCCATGACGGAACGATGATGTATCCGCCTGATTAGATGTGAGCGATTGTAACAGCACGTCAATCGATGTCTATATGCCCTAACTTACTGATTTGATCATAGCCTGGTAATACAGACACAGTGATGGTTCATTTTAACGAAGCCAATAAAAACATGCGTTACCATTTTTGCGATTTCAGACTTTATCCACCAGCCTTCAAATAAAAACCGCTACGCTTTAGCAATACGTGCTTATTCAGGATCCTGGTATGAATGACATCGAAAAAGAGAAGATTGATCGCCACAGCGACGAGCTCCAGGTGGAAAGCGAAGAAAAGCGGAGCGGAAAAAAGATAGAGCTCAATGAGGACAGGCTCCCCTCACGTGCAATGGCGATCCACGAGCATATCCGCCAGGACGGAGAAAAAGAGATGGAACGTGACGCGATGGCGCTATTGTGGTCAGCCATCGCAGCCGGACTGTCAATGGGAGCATCGTTGTTGGCAAAGGGAATTTTTCACGTACAACTGGAGGGGGGTCCCGGCGGATTTTTGCTGGAGAATCTCGGTTATACCTTCGGCTTTATTATTGTGATTATGGCCCGCCAACAGCTCTTTACGGAAAATACCGTCACCGCCGTCTTACCCGTTATGCAAAACCCTACCCTCGGCAATTTTGGTTTGTTGATGCGTCTGTGGAGCGTAGTACTACTGGGTAATATTCTGGGCACCGGGGTTGCGGCATGGGCGTTTGAATACATGCCGATTTTTGATGAGGCGACCCGCGACGCCTTCGTCAAAATAGGCATGGATGTAATGAAAAATAGCCCGACGGAGATGTTTGCCAATGCCATTGTCTCCGGCTGGTTGATTGCCACGATGGTCTGGATGTTTCCCGCCGCCGGAGCCGCAAAGATTGTCGTCATTGTCCTGATGACCTGGCTGATTGCCTTAGGCGATACCACACATATCGTCGTGGGTTCCGTTGAAATTCTCTATCTGGTCTTTACTGGCACACTGCACTGGGGCGACTTTTTCTGGCCTTTTGCCTTACCGACACTGGCCGGGAATATCTGTGGCGGGACGTTTATCTTCGCGCTGATGAGCCACGCGCAGATCCGCAACGATATGAGCAATAAACGCAAGGAAGAAGCCAGGTTGCAAGCAAAGCGGGAAGCACAACCGCAGAAAAACCAGAAAAAACAGACCTGAATGGCGACTGTTTGAGCAGTCAGGCAGCCTGAGACTTACCGTTGAGAGTAAAAAACGCTATACTCATGCCGCTTCGTCCCCTTAGTTAAATGGATATAACGAGCCCCTCCTAAGGGCTAGTTGCAGGTTCGATTCCTGCAGGGGACACCATTCACATCTAGAACGCAACGCTCTGTTTTATTTCACCATCACGGTACTTGCCATAGCTCCACACAGTTTCTCCCCCGCCGTTTAGCGCCTGAGCATTTCGCGATGCCAGACAGGAGCCAGACCGGTTTGGCAAACCCCGTATTCTGGCATCCCGTTGGACGTTAAGGTTATAATCCTGACAACGATTTTATTGGATCAGATGCAAAAATGACAAAACTCACCCTACAAGAACAGATGCTGAAAGCTGGCTTAGTTTCCAGCAAAAAAATGGCGAAAGTGCAGAGAACGGCGAAAAAATCACGCGTTCAGGCCCGTGAAGCCAGAGAAGCGGTTGAAGAGAATAAAAAAGCACAAATTGAACGGGATAAGCAGTTAAGCGATCAACAGAAACAAGCGACGCTATCGAAAGAATACAAAGCGCAGATTAAGCAGCTTATTGAAATGAACAAAATCACCATTTCCAAAGGTGATATTGGGTATAACTTCACCGATAATAATCTGATTAAAAAAATCTACGTGGATAAGGTGACACAGGCGCAATTGATTAAAGGACGTCTGGCTATTGCCCGGCTGACTGCTGAAAGCGAGCGTGACAGCGAATATGCTATTATCCCGGCCATCGTTGCCGATAAAATTGCGCAGCGCGACGACAGCTACATCGTCTTAAATTGCGAGCTGAGTCAGGAAGCGAAAGACGAAGACGATCCGTATGCTGACTTCGTCGTACCTGACGATTTAATGTGGTAAGCGAAAAATGCCGGATAATGAGTCCGGCATTTTTTCTAATAATGAGGTGACGACTCAGATGTTCATTCAATTGCCCTTATCATAACCGCACCTCTTCTCTCTAGAACTTATAATGCTCTTTACTTAGCCCGTATTTTCTCATCCGCAAATACAGTTTTTTACGCGGGATTTGCAGATATTCTGCCACTTCATTAATACGCCCTTGATGAATATTTAGCGCTTCGGTAATGATTTGCCGCTCATACTCTTCAACCCGGCGATCCAACGGTGTCGGTTCCGGCATATGCAACTGCGGATTAGCGGTTTCCGCCAATGGCAGCAACCCAACGGCAAAAAGCTCTGCGGCGTTTGCCAGCTCTCGCACATTACTTAACCACACACGACGTCGCATCCCTTTTAGCAATTCCCCGTCGACCTCCGGAATGGGGTGGTTCAGACGCAGACAGGCTTTTTGCAGGTAATGGCGAAATAGCGGTTCAATATCGTCCGGGCGCAGGGATAGAGGCTGGCAGGCGATTTGCGTCATGGCGAAACAGTAATAGAGTTCGGCCACGATCTGGTTTGTTGCCGCCAGTTCCACCAGCGATGTCGTGCCAACACCAATTAGCCGAAAAGGGCGCCGCTCCTGACTTTGCAGGTGAACCAAATGGTGCTGCTGCTCGCGCGTCAGACACGCTATATGGCTTAATACCAGCGTCCCACCTTGCGCTTGAGCAATCAGCTCATCGAGCTGAGCGGTGTTCCCGGCGGTGAGTTCTGCGCGGATAAACGGCCCCTGGGCGCTACGCCCCAACTGATGCAAATAACGGGCTCCCGTCATACGTCCCGTCCCGGGTTCCCCATAAAACCAGACGGCAAGATCCGTTTCTGCCAGTTGCTGCAGCCGTTGACGGTACTGATTTATCCAGTCGCTGTAGCCAACCAGTTCAACCTGCAGCTTTTGCTGGCAGTAATGACGACGGGCAATCACAGATTTTCGCTGCTGCAATGCCTGTGCAACCAGCAACAGCAGCTTACCGGGATCGACCGGTTTTTGCAGAAAATCCCATGCCCCTTTTTTCACCGCATCCACCGCCATCGGCACATCACCATGTCCGGTAATCAGCAGGATCGGCAGCTGGTTATCATCCTGATGAAAAAGAGCCATCAGTTCGATACCGTTACAGCCAGGCATACACACGTCACTCAGGACGATACCGGGCCAGTCAGCCTGTAGCCAATTTCGGGCATCGTATGGGTTATTGCACGCGCATACCCGATAGCCTGCCTGCTCAAGCAACAAGGTGTAAGCATCAAGGACATCGGCATCATCATCAATCAGCAGAACAGAATATTCATCACTCAACATCTTCTACATCCGTCAGGTTGAATTGCAGTACCACGCAGGCATTGCGCCCCAGTGTCGATGCCAGGCGTAGCTCGCCGTTCATCTGCGTCATTAACGAGACACAAATTGATAGCCCAATACCGAGACCAACATCCTTACTGGTGGTAAACGGTTTTAATAGCGACGGTAGCAGCGCACCAGGCCAGCCGGGGCCATTATCGCTGACAAATACACACACCGTGCTGCCCTCAACCTGGCAGTGAACGTCAATCTTCGCGGCAACCGGACAGGCATCCAGCGCATTTGCCAGTATGTTTACCAGAACTTGCTGAATTCTCACCTCATCGCCCATAACCCACACGCGCTCAACCGGCAGCGAAAGCGTACCCTGCTGCGGTTTATGCCGCATAGACAATAACTCCCAGGCCGCGCTGAAGGTTTGCCGTAAATCGACCGGATGCAGCGGTGCCCCCGGCTCGGCCCGGCGCGCAAACTGTCGCAATGAGCGGATAATGGCATCGATACGGGTAATGAGTCCTTCGGCTTTGGTTAACGTGCTTCTGGCCTGCGCCAACTGCTCCTGTTCAATTGCCCTGCCCGCAGTAAACAGATACATCGACAATGCATTCAGTGGTTGATTGATTTCGTGGGCCAGCGTGGTCATGGTCTGTCCGACCACCGCCAGTTTCGCCGTCTGAATCAATTCGCCCTGGGTCGCTCGCAGATCGGCTTCAATCTCCTTACGCTCTGCCACTTCCTGTTCAAGCTGACTTTTTTGCGTATTGAGCTGACCCAGCGTATGGCGCAGTAACCCCGCAATGCGCCCTAGCTCATCACGACCATAAACCGGGATCGAGGCATCGGTTCTGCCAAGACCAATTTGCACCACGGCCTGGTTGAGCGCGGTAAAACGCTTCACCAACCGTGAACGGATAAAGTAGTGGTTTAGTCCCCAGGCAAGAAGCAGCGCCAACAGCGTCGCCAGCAAAATAAGCCCGCCGCTAACGCGAACAATCTGCTCCAGTCGCTGGTTAAACATCTGCATTTGTTGATGGCTACTTCCCAACTGAGCCTCAAGCAATGTTCGAAAACGACCAAGTGTAGCTTCTCTGGCATGACTGGCATCAACCAGCGCTTTTTGCGCCGCGACATAATCGCGCATCGTATCGGGCATTTTATTTTTCATCATCCCGATTTCCAGCAATTCGTCGATGGTTTGCCGCAACGTGATAGTACTGGGCCAGTCGTCCAGGGTGCGAATATTTTCATCCGCCGTTTTCTTCAGATTTTCCAGATAGCGAATATGATTCTCGACCAGCATGCCGTCGTCGCTACCTGACTTCAGTTCATTCAACCTGTCGCGTAAATCATCGACAATCTGGTTTTCAATTCTTGCCAGCGTGTACACCTGTTGCTGCTCATTCTGCACCTCCCTGGCGCGTTTCAGGTACAACGCCGCGTCGCCATTTTTCGCTTCAATTTGATCCAACAACGTTCCCTGCTGCCAGGTGAAATCCTGCACCAGAGAGTTCAGTTCGGTCGTGAAATCATCATGTAACCAGTCGATTCGCGCGGAAAGTTCGCTGACTTTTTCGCGTACCAGGAACATGTTGTAGAGCACCCTGTCCAGCTCGGTCATCAATGCCCGGCTATCTTGCAAAATCACCGCCAGCTGTTGCTGTTCCGCGGGTTGCAATCCCCGGCTCAGCAGTTCAATTTTGTCCAGATGTTCGATGATCTGATTACGCAGTTGCAGCCGTACGGTCGTATTGGGGGCAAGCAGGAATTCATTAAGCTGATCGACAACCAGGTTAAGATTCCCTTCAATCAAAAAAGCGGAATGTACGCGCGGAAAATAGTCATCGAGCGAATAGCGGATTTGCGAGCTTTGCTCATGCCAGGAATACAAACTGACACAGCTCACGCTCAGCGTCAGTAAAGCCCCCGTCAAAAAAGCCCCCCGCAAACTGCTGCTGATGCTGAGCTGACGAAGACGTTGCCATAGCGAACCGCCTTTCATTGTAGTTCTTCCAGTTTTGATATCGCCAGGCGCTGGTTTTTAAGAAACCAGAGTTGCCACTCCATCATTTGCTGTTCAGCAAAGCTTTTATTATCGAATTGAGCAAGCCAGGCTTCATCTTCGCTGTTCCTGGCGTCGATTGGGACCTGGGTTAACAGCGCTCTGATTTCGGGTAACGGGTGTTTCAGACGAGCTTCCGCACTGTACAGCGCTCGCCAGGCATCCTTAAGCTGCGCGAGGCGGAAACTGATGGCCGTATCAAACATCCTCTGGACCAGTTGTTGACGCTTCAGGATCAGACGGTAATTAAGCGGTGGCTGTTTCATCAAAATGGCCTGTTGGGCTGCACGCGGGTTATCTGCTGCCAGCGACGTTACCGGATATTTACCGGTATTCGCATCTGCAAGGATCCGCTGCCCTTCCGGGCTCAATAAATAGCGGATAAAACGTTGTGCTTCATTGGCACGCGGGCTGTTTTTCAGCACGGCTACGTAGGTCGGCGAGACCGCCGAGTGTGGGAAGTAAGTAAAAGTCAGATTGGGGTCATTGAGCAGCAGATTGGCATAGTTATCAATAACCGGTCCCGCAACGCCCAATCCGCTCTTAATTTTGTCCGCAACACCAAAGCTGCGTGATGAGATGGTCACCAGGTTCCCGGCACTGGCCAGCAATGTCGCCCAACCTTCTTGCCACCCTTTTTGTTGCAGCAGTGATTCAACCATCAGGTGATTGGTATCGGAGCGCGATGGGCTACTCATCAACAGAGCATTTTGATATTTAGGATGCGTTAAATCACCCCAGTCCGTCGGTGGTGGCAGATGTCGCGCCGTCAGTGCTGAACGATTAATCAGCAGACCAAATCCCGAGAGAGCCACGGCTACAGACGTCGACCGTATTGACTCAGGCACCAGACGCTGGCTTTCCGGCAATGCATTATCAAAAGGAGCAAGTTTCTGATGCTCCTGAAGATGCTGCAGTAGCATCGGCGAAGAGGTCAAAATCAGGTCAACGTTCTCCGCATTCGCGGTATCGAGCAGTTGTTCGAGAGAAGAACTGGTCCGGTTTAGCGTGCGGATCATCACTGATCCCGGCTCCGTTTGCCAGCGCTGAATAATCCAGGCCGTTGCCCCCGGGGAAAACGTCGTCGCCATCACCAGCTCCTTCCCCTGTGCCAGACAGGTCGCCGACAGCGACATAAAACACAGTGAGAGCGCCAACAAACTACCCCGACAGAAAAGTCTGTTTGTGATCCTGCTCATAAATACCAACATCTTCGAAAAATAATATTGAGACAAAATTTACCCGTTTATCACGACACATGGAAAAGATAAAACTGCTATCAAAATAACCAGACGGAATGCGATAACAGAGATAAAGAATACCTGAAAATGTCGTTTGAATTTGTTAATACCCGCACATGCTGATGATAAAAATGCATTAAGAATAATAGCTCTGGCCTCACCATAATTCAAAAAGGTCAAAATCAGCCCCGCTTTCAGCAAATTGAGTCAATAGTGACACATTTCTTCAATTTGAATTTCTTAGCCATCTATTTCACTCTTCACTGCGAAAAATCCTGATATTCACATCAATATAAATTTAGGTGATGATATGTTATCAATATTTAAGACAGGGCCATCGGCAAATAAAGTCCCGGAAGAGAAAATTCAGGAGACTTATGGTCGATACCGCATTCAGGCGTTACTTAGCGTATTTCTTGGCTATCTTGCGTATTATATTGTACGCAATAACTTCACCCTCTCTACCCCGTACCTGAAAGAACATCTGGATCTCAGCGCAACACAGATTGGTTTACTCAGCAGTTGTATGCTAATTGCCTATGGGATCAGTAAAGGCATCATGAGTAGCCTGGCAGACAAAGCCAGCCCGAAAGTCTTTATGGCTTGCGGCCTGATCCTGTGCGCCATTGTCAACGTTGGCTTAGGGTTCAGCACCGGATTCTGGATTTTTGCCGCACTGGTCGTCTTCAACGGACTGTTCCAGGGGATGGGCGTCGGTCCCTCGTTTATTACCATCGCCAACTGGTTCCCACGCAAAGAGCGCGGACGCGTTGGCGCATTCTGGAATATCTCACACAACGTCGGTGGCGGTATTGTCGCCCCCATTGTTGGCGCCGCTTTTGCCATTCTCGGCAGCGAACACTGGCAAAGCGCCAGCTATATTGTCCCAGCCTGTGTCGCGGTGCTGTTTGCTTTTATTGTTCTGATGTTGGGCAAAGGCTCACCGCGCGAAGAAGGCTTGCCTGCTCTGGAACAGATGATGCCGGAAGAAAAAGTCGTGTTAAATGCCCGGCACGTAACCCAGGCACCGGAAAACATGAGCGCCTTTCAAATTTTTTGCACCTACGTGCTGCGTAACAAAAATGCCTGGTATGTTTCATTGGTAGATGTTTTTGTCTATATGGTGCGTTTTGGCATGATCAGTTGGTTACCGATTTATCTGTTAACTGAAAAACATTTCTCGAAAGAACAAATGAGTGTGGCGTTCCTGTTTTTCGAATGGGCCGCAATTCCTTCCACACTGCTGGCGGGCTGGCTGACCGATAAACTGTTTAAAGGTCGTCGCATGCCGTTGGCCATGATTTGTATGGCGCTGATCTTCGTCTGCCTGATCGGTTACTGGAAAAGTGAATCCCTGCTGATGGTCACTATTTTTGCCGCCATCGTCGGGTGCCTGATCTATGTGCCCCAGTTCCTTGCGTCTGTTCAGACCATGGAAATCGTCCCCAGCTTTGCTGTCGGTTCGGCGGTCGGATTACGCGGTTTTATGAGCTACATTTTTGGTGCATCGCTGGGAACCAGTCTGTTTGGTGTCATGGTCGATAAAATGGGATGGCATGGCGGTTTCTATCTGTTGATGGGCGGGATTGTCTGCTGCATTCTGTTCTGCTATCTGTCTCACCGCGGGGCGCTGGAACTCGAACAACAACGAAAAAATGCCCAACAACAGGACACGGAGTTGCAGCTTGCTGATGCCAGGTAATCGGCTTTAGAGAGAAAAAAGTGCCAGCGATGCTGGCACTTTAGTTTGCTCAGATGGAAGCCAGAAAATCAGTCAATGTGGTACATAATTGCGTTTCAGTTATGAACCTGCGATTTAATGCTTATTGTCCCCCACCATAAAGCGAATGATCAATCCGCATGTCGGGGCAAGAAAAAGAAACAGTCCCGTTACCATTTCGTTTCCGTCAGTCAACCGTATGGTAAAGAAATAAATTAATGCCGTAAGGATAGCCATGCCGAAAAAAGAACTAATTGACGCGGCAGCGCCCATTACCTGCCAAATATAGCAACTAACGCACAGAATGCTCAATGCGAGGAAAGTCCAAAAATAGAACATAGCGTTACCTCCTGTCTGCCGTAAAAATCGACGTAAGTCCTTACACATCCTTGAGTTTATAGTCTAAGACAATTCCTATCCGTTCGCAATTCGAGCAACATTTTCGCTACAATAACTGTTCATTTTCTGAACCGGGCATTCTCCATTGACCTTTATTTAATCGTCATAAAAACAACATATTATCTATAAGTCTATTCTTGCTTTTTATCGACCAAAAAACATTTACGAAACTTGAGGAATTATTTCTGGATGACATTAATCTTCGGGTGTACATTGTGCGTCCGATCATTCATACCCCTCGTGGTTTGTCCTGACTCAGTTTTACACTCTTTACAGGAACCATTGTCGCTCATAGTGACCTAACTGTTCAGTGACAGAGAGTAACGCTGTAGACAAAGAATCTTCGCGATACATTATTTTCGTACCAACAACAGGTGCTTATGTTCCCCCAATGTAAATTTTCGCGCGCGTTTTTGCATCCGCGCTACTGGCTCACATGGTTCGGTGTCGGTGTGCTCTGGTTACTGGTGCAATTCCCTTATCCTGTTTTATGTTTTCTGGGCACCCGTACAGGTACGCTGGCGCGCCCATTTTTAAAGCGCCGGGAATCCATTGCCCATAAAAATCTCGAACTCTGTTTCCCGAATCTGTCGCAAGAAGAAAGGAACAAACTGGTCGACGAAAACTTCCGCTCACTCGGCATGGCACTGCTTGAAACCGGTATGGCCTGGTTCTGGCCAGATCGCCGGGTGCGTAAATGGTTTGATGTTGAAGGTCTGGACAACCTGCAACGCGCTCAGGCGCATAACCGTGGCGTAATGGTAGTAGGCGTGCATTTTATGTCGCTGGAACTGGGGGGCCGCGTGATGGGGCTTTGCCAGCCAATGATGGCAACCTACCGCCCGCACAACAACAAATTAATGGAGTGGATACAAACCCGCGGCCGTATGCGCTCGAACAAAGCCATGATCGGCAGAAATAATCTGCGCGGCATTGTCGGCGCACTGAAAAAAGGGGAAGCCGTATGGTTTGCGCCCGATCAAGATTATGGCCGTAAAGGCAGTTCATTTGCGCCATTCTTCGCCGTCAAAGATGTTGCGACAACCAACGGTACCTACGTGCTGTCACGTTTGTCGGGGGCGAAAATGCTGACCGTCACCATGGTGAGAAAATCTGATAACTCCGGCTACCGTCTGTTTATCACGCCAGAAATGGAAGGTTACCCGGAAGATGAAAACCTGGCCGCGGCCTATATGAACAAAATTATCGAAAAAGAGATCATGCGCGCCCCCGAGCAGTATCTCTGGATCCACCGTCGCTTCAAAACGCGCCCGATGGGTGAAACCTCGCTATATGTCTAAAAAGAAAGGCCGAATGGCCTTTCTTCTTTTCTACGGCTGAATTACTTAACGCCCCACTTGTTCTGGAGTTCAGTCATTCGCTCATTATAGCTTCGGGCAATGCAGGCTGGCTCATCATCCTTCTCCTTCCAGCATTCATTACGTCCTTTGATCCAACCTCGTTGCTCTGCTTTTAGCATTGGGTCATTCTTCGATTTAGCCAATGCCTGTTTGTAGACCCCGTTCAATTTTAGATCCATTGCGGAGAGCGATGGGCTCTGACAGATAATCTCTTCCATACTTCCCTTTTCCACTGCAGAACAGGAGAACGATGGGCCAGCATGAGTCGATTTTTTCGCCACAGCGAAATCAACATTATCCTCAGGCTGACAAATCCCATGCTTGCGGTTTGGGCCAGCCCAGGATACTTCCGGGTTTCCGTCATCTTTTCTGGAAATTGAGACGGTATTTTTACCGCTCTTCGCCTCCCAGTAATTTTCATTGAAGCTTTTAATGGTCGCTTTTGCGCCATTAATCCATACATTGCCTTTACCATCACTATTCACACCACCAATACTTGCGCAGCTGAAATTGAACGCTTGCGGTGCAGCCGCCATTGACGTCAATGGCGCAAGAACAAGTGCTAACATCATTAATCTGGTCATTTTTAACCTTTTCATTATCAAATTCCGCGAAAAAATTAACCACATTAACCTCAAGGTGATATGAGAATTCTCTGAGTAACAGTCACGTCGCTCAATAGCAATTTATTACCGTCAGAAATTAAACTGTCGCCGAATCACGACACTTGTAAGTTACTAAAATTAAATAAAAAAATGCCTCTTGTTTCACCTCATTTTTAGGCGTACATTAGCGCCGTCTGGAGCATTAAAGCTCAGAATTCTGAGGTGATGCAGCCAAGTAAGCGCGGGGTATTCTCCCTTTCGTTTATGCTCGCATCAGCTCTCTGTCAGGTAAGCATATGTTCATTGAGACGTACCCCAGGTACGCGGAGAGATGAAAAGTGAAATATTTCTTTATGGGCATTTCTTTTATGGTCATCGTTTGGGCCGGTACTTTCGCCCTGATGATCTAAATAAAAAGACGCAGCAAAAAAACAGGAGCCATTTGGCTCCTGTTTGCGTTTGAGGAATCGTGTTATCAGTCGGTACTTTCCGTGGTCGATTTCGCACTGGCAGGCAGCAAACCATCCGCGCGAAACATTGCTTTGATGCCGCGAATTGCCTGGCGAGTACGGTCACGGTTTTCAATCAACGCAAAGCGCACGTGTGTATCACCATAGTCCCCAAAGCCAATCCCCGGCGAAACACAAACCTTCGCCTCATTCAGCAATTTTTTGGCAAATTCAAGCGACCCCATTGCGGCGTATTGCTCTGGAATTTTCGCCCACACGTACATCGACGCTTTTGGCATTTCAACCATCCAGCCCGCTTCATGCAGCCCCTTGACCAGCACATCGCGACGACGCTTATATTGCTCAGCGATATCCCGTACGCACTGCTGATCGCCTTCCAGCGCGGCAATAGCGGCTACCTGCAGCGGTGTAAACGTTCCGTAATCGTGATAGCTCTTAATGCGCGCCAGTGCGTTTACCAGCGTTTTATTGCCAACCATAAAGCCAATGCGCCACCCCGCCATGTTATAGCTTTTCGACAAGGTGAAAAATTCAACGGCAACATCACGGGCCCCCGGAACCTGCATAATCGATGGCGCTTTCCAGCCGTCGTAGACAATATCGGCATAGGCCAGGTCATGAACCACCAGCACGTCGTAGCGTTTAGCCAGTGCGACGACCTTTTCGAAAAACTCCAGCTCGACACACTGCGCCGTCGGGTTGGACGGGAAGCCTAAGATCATCATCTTCGGTTTCGGGTAGCTTTCGCGAATCGCGCGCTCCAGTTCATTAAAGAAGTCGACCCCTTCCACCAGCGGCACGGAACGCACCTGTGCTCCGGCGATAACGGCACCATAAATATGGATGGGGTAACTGGGATTAGGCACCAGAACCGTGTCGCCGTGATCCAATGTAGCCAACATCAGGTGAGCCAGCCCCTCTTTGGAGCCAATTGTTA
The DNA here is from genome assembly GCF_005280975.1 of Citrobacter sp. wls716. Lineage (NCBI taxonomy): Bacteria > Pseudomonadati > Pseudomonadota > Gammaproteobacteria > Enterobacterales > Enterobacteriaceae > Citrobacter > Citrobacter sp. wls716. Next base: position 126,524 of record NZ_SZWX01000038.1, on the reverse strand, counting down.
CAATCGCTTCGGATTCAGGATCGATCTCGACGTCATAGCGTTCCTGATACCAGCGAGAAATCGCCCGACGTAAACGAGGAATACCGCGCGATGTTGAATAACCGTGGGTATCCGGGCGCTGCGCCACGGTACACAGTTTTTCGACAATGTGAGGAGGCGTGGCCCCATCCGGGTTCCCCATGCTGAAATCGATAATATCTTCGCCGCGCCGACGCGCAGCCATCTTCAGTTCAGCGGTAATGTTAAAAACGTAAGGGGGAAGACGATCAATACGCGTAAAACGACGTTCAGGGCGGGAATCAGCCATAATATCCTCAGATGTACGTTAGCGCCCGGACCGTCCGAGCGACGCTGCCACGATGGTGGCACGTTTAGAAAATAGCCTGATTAATTTCCTTCTGTCGAGAGGTACAGCAAAATATTTTTTATCGGCATAAAAGAGGAACAACATTTCTAAAACGGGAAATTCATGAATATCCACCCCTTATGAAATCACCAATTATTAACATTTTGTTGTTAAATACATTACGTTGAGGTCCGCCTTCTCTGGAGAGATATTGTAAATACAACAATCATGCAACAATCCCCTTTTAATATTGTGGTTTTTCCTCATTAGTCCATGCTGACAGGGATGCTGGTCATCCTGCCTCAGGTTACCTATCATAGAGGTTTAACCCCTTCGCAAGAGTCACCTGTGCACGAAATATTCAATATGCTGCTGGCGGTCTTTGATCGGGCAGCGCTGATGCTGTTCTGTCTGTTTTTCCTGATTCGTATCCGCCTGTTCCGCGAACTGTTGCACAAGTCAGCCCACTCGGTGAAAGAGCTGCTCGCCGTTACTGCCATTTTCTCCATGTTTGCACTGTTCAGCACCTGGTCTGGTGTACCGGTAGAAGGCTCACTGGTGAACGTGCGTATTATTGCCGTGATGTCAGGAGGAATTCTGTTCGGCCCATGGGTCGGTATCATTACCGGACTCATCGCGGGTACACACCGTTATCTGATTGATATTGGAGGTGTTACCGCCCTTCCCTGTTTTATTACCAGTATCCTTGCTGGCTGTATTGCAGGTTGGATCAACCGAAAAATCCCTAAGGCGCAACACTGGCGCGCCGGTATTTTAGGCGGGATGCTTTGCGAGTCATTGACTATGATTCTGGTGGTCGCCTGGGCCCCCACTACCGAACTGGGGCTGGATATTGTCTCGAAAATCGGTATCCCAATGATCCTTGGCAGCGTCTGTATCGGCTTTATCGTCATGCTGGTACAAAGCGTGGAAGGAGAGAAAGAAGCCAGTGCGGCAAAACAGGCTAAACTGGCGCTGGATATCGCTAACAAAACCCTGCCGCTTTTTCGTCAGGTCAATAGCGAGTCGCTACGCCAGGTGTGCGAGATTATTCGCCATGATATTCATGCAGATGCCGTCGCGATCACCAATACCCAGCACGTTCTGGCCTATGTCGGCGTTGGCGAACTGAACTACCGCGATAACGATGATTTCGTTAGCCCTACCACCCAGCAGGCGATAAATTACGGAAAAATCATCATAAAGAACAATGATGAAGCACATCGCACGCCGGAAATACACTCCATGCTGGTAATACCGTTGTGGGAAAAAGGTGTGGTCACCGGTACGCTGAAAATCTACTACTGCCATGCCCACCAGATCACCTCCTCATTACAAGAAATGGCTATCGGCCTGTCACAAATTATCTCAACTCAGCTTGAGGTTTCCCGTGCCGAGCAGCTACGTGAAATGGCAAATAAGGCAGAGTTGCGGGCACTACAAAGTAAAATAAATCCCCATTTCCTGTTTAATGCGTTAAACGCGATCTCATCGTCAGTGCGGCTTAACCCGGACACTGCACGCCAGCTCATTTTTAATTTATCTCGCTATCTTCGCTATAATATTGAATTAAAAGATGATGAGCAGATCGACATCAAGAAAGAGCTGTATCAAATTAAGGATTACATTGCCATTGAGCAGGCCCGTTTTGGCGATAAGTTGACGGTTATTTATGATATTGATGAAGAGGTCAGCTGTTTTATTCCCAGCCTGCTGATTCAGCCATTGGTTGAAAATGCCATCGTTCATGGGATCCAACCCTGCAAAGGGAAAGGTGTGGTCACTATCAGCGTGGCGGAATGTGGTAAGCGGGTGCGCATTGCCGTCAGAGATACCGGTCATGGTATCGATCCAAAAGTCATTGAACGCGTTGAGTCTAATGAAATGCCGGGCAATAAAATTGGCCTGTTGAATGTGCATCACCGCGTTAAACTCCTGTACGGCGAAGGGCTACATATCCGCCGTCTTGAGCCTGGCACAGAGATTGCTTTTTACGTGCCAAACCAGCACTCACCTGCAGCAGCCCCGGCCACATTATTGCTTTAACCAGGAGTTAAGTTGTGAAAGTCATCATTGTTGAAGATGAATTCCTGGCCCAACAGGAACTTAGCTGGCTGATAAAAGAGCACAGCCAGATGGAGATTGTCGGCACATTTGACGACGGTCTGGATGTGCTTAAATACCTGCAGCACAACCGCGTTGACGCTATTTTTCTGGATATTAATATTCCGTCACTGGATGGTGTGCTGCTGGCGCAAAACATCAGTCAGTTCGCGCATAAACCCTTTATTGTGTTTATTACTGCCTGGAAAGAACACGCTGTTGAAGCCTTTGAACTGGAAGCGTTTGACTACATTCTGAAACCGTACCAGGAATCACGGATTGTCGGCATGTTGCAAAAACTGGAGGCAGCCTGGCAGCAACAGCAAACAGGAACCCCCCTTACCAGCCCGGTGATGCGTGAAAACGATACGATCAACCTGATCAAAGACGAGCGGATCATCGTTACGCCAATCAACGATATTTACTACGCTGAAGCCCATGAAAAGATGACCTTCGTCTACACGCGACGCGAATCGTATGTCATGCCGATGAACATCACCGAATTTTGCAGCAAACTGCCTGCTTCACATTTTTTCCGCTGCCACCGCTCATTCTGCGTAAACCTGAACAAAATCCGCGAGATCGAACCGTGGTTTAACAACACCTATATTTTGCGATTAAAAGATCTGGAATTTGAAATCCCGGTTAGCCGGAGCAAAGTAAAAGAATTCAGGCAATTAATGCATTTATAGTGCGATTAGTCATGATCGTGCGGATCGTTGTAAAATGGCGATCTACTGCCGGTGCTATAAAACGTAATAAAGTGAATTTTCAATGAAATACAGACATGTGCTATCTCAGTTATGTTTTCAGATGCTGGAAATGGGTGCGGATCGCCGTACGGTGAAAAAAGCCCTCACCTCCCGTCGAATGAAGGCACGTCAGGCTGTCGTACTGCTGTGCAAGCAAGAGATGGTGCTACTGAGAGCCGGGAAACTACCGATACAAAACGCAACAAGCACGACATCTCACTGACAATAACAGGTCGCGAGCTAACTAAACCATTAACTCGCGACCACTTCGCGTACAGAGCATGCTACAGGCTAAACTGAATTAACTAAGAGCAACCTTCCGGCACGAGTCTTACAGAATGTGCCCCAGCGTCTGGCGTAAGTGCGCGCCGGAACCAAGCAGACCTGGATTATCATGCACAATCAGATATACCGGGATATCCTGCACATAGGCTTTAAAACGCCCTTTATCCTCAAAACCACCGCGAAAACCCGACGCTTTAAAGAATTCCAGGAAGCGCGGCACTATGCCTCCGGCAATGTACACCCCGCCAAACGTCCCCAGCGTTAATGCCAGATCGCCGCCAAACCGGCCCATGATGACGCAAAACAGCGACAGTGCACGGCGACAGTCAATACAGGAATCGGCCAGGGCGCGTTCCGTAATGTCTTTCGGTTGCAGATTTTCCGGCAAACGTCCGTCGGATTTCACAATCGCACGATACAGATTTACCAGCCCAGGACCAGAAAGCACGCGCTCCGCAGAAACGTGACCAATCTCAGCCCGCAGCACTTCCAGGATAATCGCTTCTTCCTCGCTGTTCGGCGCAAAATCTACATGCCCCCCCTCGCCTGGCAGGCTCACCCAGCGTTTATCCACATGAACCAGATGCGCCACGCCGAGACCGGTGCCTGCGCCGTAGACCGCAATAGGTTTGCCCTCGACAGGCTCAGCGCCGCCAAACTGGATCAAATGCTCTTTTTTCAGCATAGGGATTGCCATTGATACGGCTGTGAAATCATTGATGATTTCCAGATGGCTAAAGCCCAGATTCTTTTTCATCTCGGCAATAGAAAATGCCCAGGTATGGTTGGTCATGGCCACCCAGTCGCCGGTTATTGGGCAGGCAATAGCGATACAGCCATCTTTGACGCTAACGCTATGCTCATCCAGGTACACGCGCACAACGGCTTCAAGGCTTGGGTAATCCAGCCCGGAATAGGTTTTCGCCTGCGAAATCTCGCCACTGGCAATATCGCACAGAGCAAGACGCGCATTGGTGCCGCCAACATCACCCACTAAAGCATATTTTGTCATTCTTCCACGGCTCCGCTAAAGTCAGAATACATCTTTGTCACACTGTAAATTCATGGGGGCATAACAACAACGCCCTGAAGGCTGATGCCCGTGGAATATCGATCCAGGTCACAGAATTACTTTATCGTTTCAGCACCTTTTGCAGCGATGCCGTTGGGCAGGCTGTGCAAACTACGTCTATGACTCTGCATTAAGGAATAGAAAATGCTCCATCCGCGAGCCAGAACGATGCTCTTGCTATCAACGCCTGCGTTGCTGATTGGTGTAGCGTCCAGCCTGGTGCTGATTGCTGTAATGAAAGTGGCTTCCGTTTTACAGCAATTTTTGTGGGAACGTCTGCCCATAAGCATCGGTATTGCCCAGGATTCTCCATTCTGGATTATTACTATGCTGACGCTTACCGGGGTCATGGTCGGGCTCATCATCCGCTACAGTCATGGTCATGCTGGCCCTGACCCAGCCTGCGAACCCTTAATTGGTATGCCCGTTTCGACGTCTGCATTGCCCGGACTGCTGGCCGCCCTGATAATTGGCCTCGCGGGTGGCGTCAGTTTGGGTCCAGAGCACCCCATCATGACCGTTAACATTGCGCTGGCAGTGGCGATTGGTAGCCGCATGTTTCCGCGAATTGCAAAGCTGGACTGGACCATCCTCGCCTCTGCTGGCACCATCGGGGCGCTATTTGGTACCCCGGTTGCCGCTGCGCTGGTCTTTTCGCAAACGCTGAACAGCTCCAACGATGTCCCCCTATGGGATCGTCTGTTCGCACCGTTAATGGCCGCCGCGGCAGGTTCACTCACCACCAGCCTGTTCTTTCATCCCCACTTTTCATTGCCTATCGCGCACTATACGCAGATGCATCTGGTCGATATCTTCAGCGGCGCGGTCGTTGCTGCCATTGCTATCGCGGCGGGGATGGTGGCCGTGTGGTGCCTGCCTCGTTTGCACCATCTGATACATCGCCTGAAATACCCGGTGCTGATCCTAGGCGTTGGAGGCTTTATCCTCGGTATTCTGGGTGTTATCGGAGGACCACTAACCCTGTTTAAGGGCCTGGATGAGATGCAGCAAATGGCATTTAGCCAGACACTGGGAGCCTCGGACTATTTCATGCTGGCGGTGATAAAGCTGGCTGCGCTGGTTGTGGCTGCAGCGAGTGGTTTTCGCGGTGGGCGGATTTTCCCTGCGGTATTCGTTGGCGTCGCGCTGGGGCTGATGCTGCACGCCCATGTCGAAGCCGTTCCTGCCGCGATTACGGTCTCCTGCGCCATTCTGGGATTGGTACTGGTCGTCACTCGTGATGCATGGCTGAGCCTGTTTATGGCGGCAGTGGTGGTGCCGGACACCACCCTACTACCGCTGTTGTGCATCGTTATGCTTCCGGCCTGGCTGCTCTTAGCCGGAAAACCAATGATGATTGCTGACCGTCCCGATAAGTAGCTATCCCCCGTTGCGGGATTCCAGCGCACGGGTCACCGTGCGCAAGAGTTCTGGAAGGTCAGCCTTCGGCAACACCACTTCTATCAACGAGAGGCGTTGCGGTTTTGCCAGACGAGCCAGAACCTCTTCCAGTTGGACAGCCTGCTTCACGCGCCAGCATTCCGCCTGACATTCACGACTTAGCGCCTGTGGCACCAGCGTCCAGCTCCATCCGGCTATATCATTGTATCGTTGGTTCGCACCATGAATGGCACGTTCCACGGTATAACCGTCATTATTAAGCAGTAAAATAACAGGAGTTTGCCCGTCTCTAAGCATGGTTCCCAATTCCTGAATGGTGAGCTGTGCCGCACCATCGCCAATAATCAGGATCACCCTACGGTGCGGGAAGGCTGTTTGCGCCCCAAATGCAGCAGGCAAAGCGTAACCGATTGACCCCCATAGCGGCTGGACCAGTACCTCCGCCCCGGCAGGAAGTGACAGCGCAGCTGCGCCAAATGCTGCGGTCCCCTGATCGACAAGGATAATGTCGTCGGGGGCCAGATATTGTTGCACCGTATGCCAGAAATTTTCCTGCGTCAGAGGGCCTTTCTCAACCTGCAGACGCCCGGCACAAGGACGTTCAGGCGGCAGTGAAAACGACATTTCCAGGCACAGTTCCCGTAGCGTAGTAACCGCCTGTTCCATCGGGATGTTAAACCAGCTTCCCCCAACCCGCGACGCATGGGGTTGAACCTCAATAGTGCGCTCGCGAGGTAAGTTTTGCGTAAACCCGGCGGTCAGCGTGTCAACAAACCGGGTACCGACGCAAATAATCGTATCAGCATCTTCTATCGCCTTACGCACATAATCACTGCTGGCCCCCGCACTGTATGTGCCCACAAACGCAGGATGCCGCTCATCAAACAATCCTTTGCCCATCAACAGCGTGGCATGAGCCATCGGCGTTTCCGTCATCCAGCGTTGTAAAACGGGCTGCAAGCCAAATCGTAGCGCGAGAAAATCGGCTAATAGCGACACGCGTGAACTGTCCAGCAACTGTTCACGTGCATGATAGCGAAACGCAGCAGCTACACTACTTTCCGGCTCGCTCAAGGGAACAATGAGTATGTCACTCGGTGGTGTAGCAGGTTGTTTCGCAACATCAGCAGGTAGCATCAGGTAACCCGGTCGTCTTTCGGTTAACATCGCTTGCAACACGCGGTCAATTTCATAGCAGGCATTTTGTTCATCCAGCACTGCACTGGCGACCGTCACTGACTGTTGCATACGGTAGAAATGCTGAAAGTCACCGTCGCCGAGAGTGTGATGCATTAACTCGCCACGACGCTGAGCGCTGCGACATGGGGCCCCGACAATATGCAGGACAGGAACGTATTCCGCGTAACTTCCTGCAATACCATTAATTGCGCTTAACTCGCCCACACCAAAAGTGGTAAGCAGCGCTCCCGCTCCGACTACCCGGGCATAGCCATCCGCGGCATACGCCGCATTCAATTCATTCGCACACCCGACCCAACGCACGCTTGAGTGCTCAATGACGTGGTCAAGAAACTGTAAATTGTAATCGCCCGGCACACCAAACAGATGGTCAATGCCACAGCCTGCCAGCCTGTCCAGCAGATAATCAGCAACGGAATACGGGGTTTGCATGACAGCTATCCTTCTGACGGTAACCTCATGTTGAGTATCGAAGAACTGCGTTGACTGTCCAGGAATGTCGCTGCGAAGGAGGTGGAAAGCAGGATGTACAGTTTTGGCGATTTAAATTTCCTTGAAGAATCGATTGTGTAACCGTATACACTGAAAGACACATATGTTCTGGAAGGAGGCGACATGGTTTATCAGGCTAACGAAAATCGCTATCACACAATGGAATACCGCCGCTGCGGTCAGAGCGGGCTCAAACTGCCGATTGTCTCTCTGGGTTTGTGGCACAATTTTGGTGATACCACTCAGGTCGAAAACAGCCGGACCTTATTACAGCGCGCCTTCGATCTGGGGATCAGCCATTTTGATCTGGCGAATAATTACGGCCCGCCGCCGGGTTCTGCTGAACGAAACTTCGGTCGCATCCTGCAGGAAGATTTTTTATCGTACCGGGATGAACTGATAATCTCGACCAAAGCGGGCTATACCATGTGGGAAGGTCCCTACGGTGATTGGGGATCGCGCAAGTACCTGATTGCCAGCCTCGATCAAAGCCTGAAACGTATGGGACTGGAGTATGTTGATATCTTCTATCATCACCGCCCTGATCCCCAAACTCCGCTCAGAGAAACCATGAACGCGCTGGATCATATTGTGCGTCAGGGGAAAGCGTTGTACGTAGGACTCTCTAACTATCCGACTGATCTCGCCAGACAGGCGATCGAAATACTCGATGATTTAGGGACGCCATGTCTCATCCACCAGCCGAAATATTCCATGTTTGAGCGCGAGGTAGAGAGGGGACTGCTATCACTATTACAGGAGAAAGGTGTGGGCAGTATCGCCTTTTCCCCGCTGGCTGGCGGGCAATTAACTGACCGCTATCTGAACGGTATTCCGGCGGATTCCCGGGCAGCGAGCGCCAGTCGTTTTCTCAACCCAGACCAAATCACCCCACAAAAACTGGAAAAAGTCCGTGCTCTTAATGCGCTGGCCGAGCGCCGGGGACAAAAGCTGTCCCAAATGGCGTTAGCCTGGGTTCTCCGCGATGATAAGGTGACGTCAGTACTGATTGGTGCCAGCAAACCTGCGCAAATTGAAGATGCCGTTGGCATGCTGGCAAACCGTCATTTATCTCCCGAAGAGTGTACGGAGATCGACGCCATCCTGGGTTGATGGAAATAAAGACACATTTATTAACAAAAAGTGCGCTCTCTGACGATTTAAGAGTTAAGGCGATGAAACGGGGCTTTACTGCCCCGTAATATTGCGTTAACAGGCCGGCTACGGCTCGATCGTGAAGGAGAGAAAGAATGTTCAGGTCACTGATTCTGGCGGCAGTGTTATTGGCTTTTGCACCGCTGGCCGCAAACGCTGGCGAAATCACCCTGCTGCCGTCGATTAAATTACAAATTGGCGATCGCGATAACTACGGCAACTACTGGGACGGTGGGCGCTGGCGTGACCGGGATTACTGGCACCATAATTATGAATGGCGTAAAAATCGTTGGTGGCGTCATGACAACGGCTATCATCGCGGCTGGGATAAGCGCAAAGCTTATGAGCGTGGCTATCGTGAAGGCTGGAACGATCGCGATGACCATCGCGGGCGTGGACATGGCCACGGGCACCGCCACTAATGTAACAAATCCCCATCATGTGGGGAGTACTGCTCACAAAAATCATCGAGTTACCCAGGGCCTGTGTCTATACCCAGGCCCTTTTTGCATCACGCTTCGCCAATCGCCAGATGACGAGCAGTCAAATCCGCTCCCCCCTGTTTTCCCGTAAATTTCCTGTTCATTTCACAAATTCGCAAAATCGGAAAAAAAAATTCCGATTTATCGTGTTTTTTTTGAACTTTGCGCGATAAATATTAACATTAATTTAATATTATAAAACCTGGGGTGAGCGCTAATGAAAAAACAAGAAAGACAAAAGGCCATTCGGGTTAAGTTAGTAACCGATAAGAAGGTTTATGTTAGCGAATTAGCAAAGGAATTATCTGTCACAACTCGCACGATCCGTAATGACTTAAATGAATTAAGTCAGAATAGTCTTTTCTCGTTATTTCATGGCGGTGCACAAATAAAAAGCGCACCTGATGAATCATTATTTGAGCAGTCTTTCACCAACACCATATTGAATGGGTTCAAAAGCCACAAAGAAATTACATCGGTTCCTGCTCATGCCAAGCAAAACAGCTATATTGATGATAGCATTTACATACTTGGTTCATTTAATATAGATATTGTTTCTGAAACGACGACATTTCCTCAGATTGGCCAGACTATCCGAGCGTCTGCAACCCGTTTTTATGCCGGAGGCAAAGGCACAAACCAGGCAGTTGCCGCAGCTAAAATCAATAATAATGTTCATCTTACCGTTAAGTTAGGAGCCGATGAGTTTTCAAAAAAAGCCAAAAGATATTTAACCAATACTGAAATTTCTTCTTTTTCTTTTTTTGAAAATGAAATGTCATCCACGGGCATTGCAATGGTATGGGTTTCAGGTGCCACAGGTGACAATATGATCAGTATCGATCTTGGGGCCAATGAAACATTTACCCAGGAAGATATTCTATTGGATATTGATACCATTCGTAATTGCAAAGTTTTTTTAACTCAGCTGGAGAATAATTTTCCGATCACGCGTTTCGCTATCATGCAGGCAAAACTCGGAAAATCGCTGGTTGTCCTGAATCCGGCACCTTATGTTTCAGAGATCAAAGAAATATTGCATTTAATTGACATTATTACGCCGAACAAAATTGAAGCTGAAGCGTTATCTGGTATCAACATTGTTGATATCTATTCGGCCAAAAATGCCGCCAGGAGCATTTATGTGCAAGGCGCAAAATGCGTCATTATCACGTTAGGTAGCGACGGTTGTCTGATCTTTGATGGCACAGTTTTCACTCATATTCCTGCCTATAAATCAGCCGTCGTCGATACCAGTGGAGCAGGCGATGCCTTTACCGGGGCACTGGCTGCATGCATTGCAAACGGTAAAGGACTCATCAATGCAGCGCAGTACGCTTCTGCGTTTGCCTCGTTGAAAGTTGAACGTAAAGGTGCATCAAATATGCCCAACAATTCACTCGTTTATCATCGTATGCAGTAGCTGTTTAGAGCATCATTCAGCCCCTACACCTATAGGATAATTTCATGAAAAATAAAATGTTTTATCGTGTTATCGGTGCCACAGTCGGTTTAGCGCTTTCCGCCACTTTCACCGTCCCCGCTTTTGCCGCCGATACTCAGACGCATAAACCTAAAGTCGCGCTGGTGATGAAGTCACTGGCAAATGAGTTTTTCCTGACCATGGAAACCGGAGCAAAAGAGTATCAGAAAAAAAATGCCGACAAGTTTGATTTGATTTCTAACGGCATCAAAAACGAAACGGATACGGCAAATCAAATCCAGATCGTTGAACAAATGATTGTCTCGAAAGCCGACGCGATTATCATTGCGCCATCAGACTCGAAAGCCCTTGTACCGGTCATTAAGAAAGCAATTGATGCAGGTATTATTGTCATCAACATTGATAACAAATTTGATGACAGTGTGCTTAAAGATAAAAACCTGAATATTCCTTTTGTTGGCCCGGATAACCAAAAAGGTGCAAAAGAAATTGGCGATTATTTAGCGAAGCATCTTAAGGCCGGCGATCAGGTTGGTATTATTGAAGGCATCCCTACCTCCAGCAACTCTCAGCAACGTACTCTGGGCTTCCAAAATGCGATGGCACAGGGCGGCATGAAAGTCGTTTCTGTGCAATCTGGCCAATGGGAAATTAACAACGCCAATGCGGTCGCGGCGGCAATGTTAAGTGAGTATCCTGATATCAAAGCACTGTTAGCCGATAACGATAATATGGCATTAGGTGCCGTTTCTGCCATCCGCTCTGCCGGGAAAAAAGGACAGGTTCTGGTTGTCGGCTATGACAATATCGAAGCGATTAAGCCAATGTTAAATGACGGTCGTGTTTTAGCAACTGCGGACCAATTTGCCTCTCAACAAGCTGTATTTGGTATTGATGCCGCCCTTGATGCCTTAAAAAATGGCAAAAAACAGAGTGAACTCTCTAGCAACGTAGAAACACCAATAAAACTGATCGTCAAACAATAAGCGGAAAACAGTGCGCCGCTGTGGTACTGCCATCAATTGAGTATCAGAGCGGCTTACCGGATAAGGCCAGAATATGAAAAGTGGGCAAGAAATCCTCTCAATACAGGGGGTAGGTAAAACCTACAGTGAACCTGTTCTGGTGGATGTAACGCTAGCATTATATCCAGGAAAAGTACTGGCCCTGACGGGAGAAAACGGTGCCGGGAAAAGTACGTTATCAAAAATTATTGGCGGGTTAACCAACGCAACGACCGGGAAAATGGTTTATCAGGGGCAGCCTTACGCACCTGCGAACCGAAAAGAGGCGGAAAAGCTGGGTATTCGCATGGTTATGCAAGAACTCAATTTACTGCCTACGTTGTCGGTTGCAGAAAACTTATTTCTCGAACAACTTCCGCATCGATTCGGCTGGATCGATCGAAAAAAGCTAGCAAAAATGGCCCGTCCGGTGATGGCAATGGTTGGGCTGCAATCGGTCGATCCAACTACGCTGGTGGGCGAATTGGGTATTGGTCACCAACAGATGATCGAAATCGCCAGAAACCTGATTGGTGAAAGCCGGGTACTGATTCTGGATGAACCGACAGCCATGCTCAGTAGCCGTGAGGTCGAACTGCTGTTTAAACAAATAGCGCTCTTCAAAGCCCGGGGCGTTTCAATAATTTATATTTCTCACCGGCTGGATGAGCTTGCGATGATTGCTGATGACATCGCGGTGCTACGTGATGGTCATTTGGTTTGCGTGGACGATATTAAACGCTATACCCGCGATCAACTTGTTTCGTTGATGGTCGGCCGCGATTTAGAAAGTTCATTTGATTTAAGTGGACGCCAGGCAGGTCAACCCATTCTGAAAGTGGAAAATTTTAAGCGTGGGAAAATCATTCGGGACACGTCGTTCACCTTGCACAGTGGCGAAGTGCTCGGCATTAGTGGCCTTGTCGGCTCTGGCAGGACAGAGCTGCTACGCGCTATTTTTGGCGCAGACAAAATAGACAGTGGCACATTACTGATTGGTACGCCACTTAAACCGGTGGTGATCCGTTCGCCTGCACAGGCTATCCGACATGGTATTGCATTAGTCACGGAGGATCGTAAAGGTGAAGGGCTTCTGTTACCACAGTCGGTTGCCGCAAATATCTCGTTGGGTAACAGCGACAAAATTAGCCATTTGTCGGTCGTTAACACATTGAGTGAAACCACATTAGCGAATAAACACATTAAAAGTTTAGGCGTTCGTACAACGAACACTTCACAGGCCGTGGAAAGCTTGTCAGGTGGTAATCAGCAGAAAGTTCTCATTAGCCGGTGGCTGGAACGAGACTGTGAAGTCGTCTTATTTGATGAGCCGACTCGCGGTATTGATGTGGGTGCCAAGCAAGATATTTATCAATTGCTGAATACGTTAACGGCTAAGGGAAAAGGCGTTGTTGTCGTTTCCAGTGACCTACGCGAACTGATGCTGGTTTGCGATCGTATTGCGGTCATTTCCGATGGCAAGTTAGTGAACACATTTACACGTGATAACTGGAGCCAGGATCGCATTTTAGCGGCTGCATTTTCGGCCTATCAGCATTCAGAAGAGACTGTCAGCGAGTAGCCGGGGATAAAAAATGAAAAATAATTTTGCGACAAAACAAGCGGCAGCAGAGAAAAGAAATACACCGACGTCATGGAAAGGCCTAAGTAGCTATATCGGGTTGCTCGGGGCGTTAGCCGCAATGATCGTCCTATTTTCATGCCTCAGTTCTCATTTCTGGAGCATGAACACTTTCAGCACTATTGCAAATCAGATCCCCGATTTAATCGTCATGTCGGTGGGGATGACATTTATCTTAATCATTGCCGGCATCGATCTTTCCGTTGGATCGTTGCTAGCGCTTGCTGCTGCAGTCGTCAGCGTCACCTATTTAAATTTTCATTGGACGCCCTGGCTGGCCGCGCTTTCAGGTGTAGCACTCGCCACATTCGTTGGGGCACTAACGGGTCTGATTACCGTTGCCTGGCGTATTCCGGCGTTTATCGTCTCACTGGGTGTTCTGGAAATGGCCCGCGGAGCAGCGTATCAGTTAACTGACTCGCGGACCGCGTATCTCGGTTCTATTTATGATTATTTAGCCGACCCCATTCTCTTTGGCGTCTCCCCCTCTTTTATTATCGCGATCGTTGTCATTGTTGCCGGGCATCTGGTGCTGACGCGAACCGTATTTGGTCGCCATTTGATCGGTATTGGCACCAATGAAGAAGCCGTTCGATTATCAGGTATAAATCCAGGTCCCTATAAGATTGCAGTCTTTGCCTTGATGGGGGGATTATCCGGTCTGGCCTCGCTGTTTCAGGTTGCCCGCCTTGAAGCCGCCGACCCCAATAGCGGCGTTGGCATGGAACTACAGGTGATTGCCGCAGTTGTGATTGGTGGCACAAGCCTGATGGGAGGACGTGGCTCTATTATCTGTACGTTTCTTGGCGCGCTGATCATTTCCGTTCTGGCTGCGGGACTGGCGCAAGTTGGCGCAAGCGAACCGACAAAACGTTTTATAACAGGAGCAGTGATAATCGTTGCAGTGGTACTTGATACCTACCGTAGCCACTTAAATAAAAAATAATCATGAGGGTTACCCGGCTTGACCGGGTAACCACAGCGGATGAAAGCCCTGCTACAATCCGAGCGCGGTCCCGACCAGCAACCAGATATTCAGTGCCACCACCAGCACCACAATCACCCAGCCAACCTGTTTTACCCAACGGCTATTAACTAAATCCCCCATCAGTTGGCTGTTGCTGGTAAAAATCAGTAGCGGTACCAGCGCCAGAGCGATACCAAAACTGAGTAATACCTGACTCATCATCAGAATCCGGGTGGGATCAAGCCCCATTAAAATCACAATAAATGACGGCATCATGGTGACGCTACGGCGCACCCAGAGCGGGATATGAAAGCGGATAAACCCTTGCATAACCACCTGTCCCGCCAGCGTGCCAACCACGGTAGAGGAAAGCCCTGCCGCCACCAGACTTAAACCAAACACGGTTGCCGCAGCATGACTTAACAGCGGTTCAAGCGTCAGATAGGCCTGGTCCAGGTCTGCGATACCAGTATGCCCGCTAAAGTGAAACGCGGCTGCTGCAGTCGCCATCATCGCCAGATTGACAAATCCGGCAATCGTCATGGCGATAGCCACATCCCATTTCGTCGCTGCGTAACGCTGCTGGCGCGTACCACCGTGCAAATGCTGGGTTAAGGAGGAGTGCAGATAAATGACGTGCGGCATGATGGTGGCGCCAAGCACACCGGCCGCCAGGAACACCGCTTCAGAATTAGGCAGGCTCGGTATAACCATCCCTTTGCTCAGCTGTGCAAGGTTCGGTTGGGAAAAGATCAGCTCGACAATATATGCCGCAGCCACGAACAACAACAAACCGCCGATCACTTTTTCCAGGGGTTTCTGCCCGCGGCGCTGCAGCATCAGAATTAAAAATGTCGCAATACCCGTGAGCACAGCCCCCTGCAGCAGCGAAACGCCAAGGATGAGTTTAAAGCCAATCGCAGCGCCAATAAATTCTGCAAGATCGGTCGCCATCGCAATAATTTCGGCCTGTACCCAGTAAAACCAAACCACTGGACGAGGATAATGATCACGGATCTGTTCCGCCAGATTTTTGCCGGTGGCAATGCCAAGCTTGGCCGATAGCACCTGAATCAGCATCGCCATCAGGTTTGCCCAGACCACAACCCACAACAGTTTGTAGCCAAAGCTAGCCCCTGCCTGGATATTGGTAGCAAAGTTACCTGGATCGATATAGCCGATCGCCGCGATGAACGCAGGTCCCATTAATGCGAGCTTCAACTTGCGCGCTGCCCGTCCACTGCTACTCTCAACGCGATCGTTAGTCATTTTAGTGCCTCAGAAACATAGCCTTTGCTATGTTTCAAGCTACGCCTATTGAGAATGATTATCAAATTCATTTTAATGGGTGAAGTTGATTTCTCTGATAGCGTTTGTCTATGGAACGGTAAGAAATTTAGAAATGCCGGTAAGATGTTTGATTATTGTTATGAGATTAGCACAGTGACATAACTTTTCACTTCCATACTAAACATAACAGAAGTGTATCATCGATCACTAATTTTGAATCTCGTCACAGGTCCTTATTATAGTGTGTGTTTGATCTCGTTTTCTTTACTGTTGTTACATAGAATGTGCACGAAAACTAAATCTGCCTCAAATTTGGAGCAAATATGGACCGCGTTCTTCACTTTGTCCTGGCCCTTGCCGTGGTTGCGGTACTCGCACTGCTGGTAAGCAGTGACCGTAAAAAAATCCGCATTCGTTATGTTATTCAATTGCTTGTTATCGAAGTGTTACTGGCATGGTTCTTCCTGAACTCTGATGTCGGCCTGGGCTTTGTAAGAGGCTTCTCCGAGATGTTTGAGAAACTGCTCGGATTCGCTAATGAAGGGACTAACTTTGTCTTCGGCAGCATGAACGATAAAGGCCTGGCATTCTTCTTCCTGAAAGTGCTGTGCCCTATCGTCTTTATCTCCGCCCTGATCGGTATTTTGCAGCATATCCGTGTTCTGCCGGTTATCATCCGCGCGATTGGTTTCCTGTTATCCAAAGTGAACGGTATGGGCAAGCTGGAATCCTTCAACGCCGTCAGCTCCCTGATCCTGGGTCAATCCGAGAACTTTATCGCCTATAAAGATATCCTCGGTAAAATGTCTCGCAACCGCATGTACACCATGGCAGCAACGGCGATGTCTACCGTTTCCATGTCTATCGTCGGCGCGTACATGACCATGCTGGAACCAAAATACGTTGTTGCTGCGCTGGTTCTGAACATGTTCAGCACCTTTATCGTTCTGTCACTGATCAACCCTTATACCGTTGATGCCAGCGAAGAAAATATTCAGATGTCCAATCTGCACGAAGGTCAGAGCTTCTTCGAGATGTTGGGCGAATACATTCTGGCAGGCTTCAAAGTTGCGATTATCGTTGCAGCAATGCTGATTGGTTTCATCGCGCTGATCGCTGCCCTGAACGCCCTGTTCGCTACCGTGACCGGTTGGTTTGGCTACAGCATCTCCTTCCAGGGCATCCTGGGTTACATCTTCTACCCGATTGCGTGGGTGATGGGTGTGCCGTCCAGCGAAGCGCTGCAGGTGGGCAGTATCATGGCAACCAAACTGGTTTCCAACGAATTCGTCGCAATGATGGACCTACAGAAAATCGCCTCTACGCTCTCTCCGCGCGCTGAAGGCATTATCTCTGTGTTCCTGGTTTCCTTCGCGAACTTCTCTTCTATCGGTATCATTGCAGGTGCAATTAAAGGCCTGAACGAAGAGCAAGGTAACGTGGTTTCCCGCTTTGGTCTGAAACTGGTATACGGTTCTACGCTGGTCAGCGTACTGTCTGCTTCCATTGCAGCACTGGTGCTGTAAGACGACATCAATACAGCCGTTACCAAACCGGGGAGATTCTCCCCGGTTTTTTTATGTCTGTTATCCAGCAATCTAAGCAAATAAACGAGAAACGCAGGCAGGAATCAAATGCAAAAAACCCCCGCTTTTCAGCGAGGGTTTCAATTTTGGTGGAGCTAAGCGGGATCGAACCGCTGACCTCTTGCATGCCATGCAAGCGCTCTCCCAGCTGAGCTATAGCCCCACGATGCGTTTACGTACCAAATTCATTGGGATTAAATTTGGTGGAGCTAAGCGGGATCGAACCGCTGACCTCTTGCATGCCATGCAAGCGCTCTCCCAGCTGAGCTATAGCCCCGTCACGTAAAGCTTGTCGAGTTGACGGGCGGCATCATATGAATTCCCTTCGCGTGTGTCAACGGCAAAATTAACTCATAGAATTCAATCGCTGAAAAAGCAGGCAAATGGAGAACATTGCGCAACAACTCGCATTCAGTAGTTAAACGCGTCACGGTTTCTACTAAAATGGTGCTATAAAATGAGCCACTAATTAACCCCACGACCATTCAGGGAATCGTTATGTTCAAGGAACGGATGACGCCAGAAGAACTTGCTAATCTGACCGGATACAGCCGACAGACCATCAATAAATGGGTGCGCAAGGAAGGTTGGGCTACCTCACCCAAACCCGGTGTTCAGGGCGGTAAAGCCCGTCTGGTTCATGTTACCGAACAAGTTCGTGAATACATTCGCAGCGCTGAGCGTTCAGCGGAAGGCTTATCAGATAATTTATCTTTATCCGGTGACACCTCCATCGAAGCTCTACTGATAAGACTCGCCAAAGAAATGACGCCATCAGAACAGAAAATGTTTACGTCGCTGATCCTGCGTGAAGGCATTACGGGTTTGTTACAACGCTTAGGGATTCGCGACAACAAATAATATGAAAAAATTACGCAGTAAAATGACCACCGAAGAGCTGGCTGAATGTCTCGGTGTCGCCAAACAAACCGTCAATCGTTGGATCAGAGAGCAAAACTGGACAACCGAAAAGTTTCCCGGTGTTAAAGGTGGTCGCGCAAGGCTTATTCATATTGATGCCGGCGTCCGAGAGTTTCTTCTCAATATTCCAGCTTTTCGCAAGGCACCGGAATTTTATCAGGCAGAAGAACCGCTTGCCGAGTATACACACGTGGTTCGCAGTCACGCCTGCCGTCAGATAATCAGCGCACTGGATAACATGTCGCCAACGGAACAGGAAAAGCTGGCGATGTATATTTCGCGCGAAGGTATTCGCACTTTCCTGACCCGTCTGGGCATTGATGAGTCTGAATAACAGGCAAAAAAAAACGGCAGGATGCGCCCCTGCCGTATTTTTATCGATCACTCTGTCTTATTGCTGACTTTCACGCTCAGCAATAAACGCCAGCGCCTTGTTAATACGTTCAATGCTGCGAGATTTACCAATCGCATGCACCGTAACGTCTAACGCCGGAGACTGACCCGCACCGGTTACGGCTACGCGCAGCGGCATCCCGACTTTACCCATGCCCACTTCCAGCTCATCAGCGGTTGCCTGAATCGCGTGGTGCACGTTTTCCGCGGTCCATTCACTGATAGCAGCCAGTTTGTCGCGAACCACTTCCAGTGGCTGACGCGCAACCGGACGCAGGTGTTTCTTCGCCGCATCGGCATCGAACTCAGCAAAGTCTTCATAGAAATAGCGGCAGCTCTGCGCCATCTCTTTCAGCGTCTTGCAGCGTTCACCCAGCAGTTTTACCAGCTCAGACAACTGCGGGCCGACGCGCGTATCGATATTTTCCTGCTCAATGTGCCACTGCAGATGCGTCGCCACATATTCTGGCGCCAGTGCATTAATGTAGTGGTGGTTCAGCCACTGCAGTTTTTCAGTGTTAAATGCGCTCGCAGACTTGCTCACCGCACCAAGAGAGAACAGCTTGATCATTTCTTCACGGGTGAAGATCTCCTGATCGCCGCTGGACCAACCCAGACGTACCAGATAGTTCAGCAACGCTTCCGGCAGGTAGCCGTCGTCGCGATACTGCATCACGCTGACCGCACCGTGACGTTTAGAGAGTTTTTTGCCGTCGTCGCCGTTGATCATCGACACATGCGCGTAAACCGGCACCGGCGCGTTCAGCGCTTTCAGGATGTTGATCTGACGCGGGGTGTTGTTGATATGGTCTTCACCACGAATGACGTGGGTGATTTCCATATCCCAGTCATCAACAACGACGCAGAAGTTATAGGTCGGGGAACCATCTGTACGGCGGATAATCAGGTCGTCCAGCTCCTGGTTGCTGAATTCGATCGGCCCACGGATCTGATCATCAAAAATAACGGACCCGTCCTGCGGGTTAGCAAAACGCACCACGCAAGGTTCATCAGCAGCGTGATGTTCGTGACCGTGACGGCAGCGACCGTCGTAACGTGGTTTTTCACCTTTTGCCATCTGTTCTTCACGCAGCTGTTCCAGACGCTCTTTGGAGCAGTAGCATTTATATGCCGTCCCCGCTTCCAGCATCTCATCGATGACAGCATTGTAACGGTCAAAACGTTTAGTCTGGAAATACGGGCCTTCATCCCACTCCAGATTCAGCCAGTTCATGCCATCCATAATGGCTTCAATAGCTTCCGGCGTGGAGCGTTCGAGATCGGTGTCTTCAATACGCAGCACAAACTCACCGCCATGGTTACGTGCAAAAAGCCAGGAATAAAGAGCAGTACGCGCACCGCCGACGTGCAGGTAACCTGTCGGGCTTGGCGCGAAGCGAGTTTTGATTTTCATGAAATGGCCTTACGTTTATAAAGATGCCGACAACCGGCAAATCCAGGGAAGATTATCAGGCTGGTATTCTATCACTGTGGTCTGATTCCTCAATGTTCATCGGGTTGGAACATCACGCTTTGCCATTTTCGTATACAAATCATGCGGCATGGATTGTTTTGCGATCGTTTTGTTTAAATTTACGACGAACGAACAATTTCTTTAGAAAATGCGTTGACTCATTTTCAACTCTCCCTATAATGCGACTCCACACAGCGGGGGTGATTAGCTCAGCTGGGAGAGCACCTCCCTTACAAGGAGGGGGTCGGCGGTTCGAACCCGTCATCACCCACCAACTACTTTACGTAGTCTCCGCCGTGTAGAACAAGAAATTGAGAAGTGGGTGATTAGCTCAGCTGGGAGAGCACCTCCCTTACAAGGAGGGGGTCGGCGGTTCGATCCCGTCATCACCCACCACTTTCTCGCCAGCTGGATTTCTTGTTAAAATGTGAAGTACCGAAGTGGGTGATTAGCTCAGCTGGGAGAGCACCTCCCTTACAAGGAGGGGGTCGGCGGTTCGATCCCGTCATCACCCACCACTTCGGGTCGTTAGCTCAGTTGGTAGAGCAGTTGACTTTTAATCAATTGGTCGCAGGTTCGAATCCTGCACGACCCACCAATGTAAAAAAGCGCCCTAAAGGCGCTTTTTTGCTATCTGCAATTTGTAAGATTCGAACCTGCCGCAGGTTCGGTGTTGAGCGCAGCGAAACAACGGAGCCGTTTACGGCGACGGCCCGAAGGGCGAGCGAAGCGAGTCATCCGGCACAGACATCATACCATCAAAGCCGCCACCAGTTTTTCCAGCGCTGGCGTGGCCTGCTGCTGTTCATAGACAATATACAAATCCGCCGGAATACGTTCTTCTAACGGCCGGAATACCACGCCAGGCCAGCTCATCTGGGCATAGCTATCGGCAATCAGCGTAATCCCAATCCCCATGCTAATCATCGCCAGCACCGTTTGCGGCTCCCTCACCTCACGAATAATCATCGGTGAAAATCCGGCGCTCAGGCAAACGCGCTGTAAAAATGCCCAGTCGGTATGAATGGAGGGCATCGTGACAAAATATTCATTTCTCAACGCTTCCAGCGGTACGGATTCACAGGCGGTAAGAGCATGTTCTTCCGGCATGGCCACCAAAAATGAGGATTCATGTAAGCGCAGGCTGGTAAATCCGGGAGAAGGTTCAGTAGCCATGCGCCAAATTCCCGCATCCAGTTCACGTCTTTCCAGCATCGTCATCTGCATGGCAGGCATGTTCTCGCGAAACTGCACCTCAACGTTGGGATTTTCCTTCAGAAAACGCCGCATCACCGGACGCATTTTTCCCCACATTGCGGTACCAATGACGCCAAGCTCAATTCGCCCTGCCTCACCGCGACCAATCTGTTCCACTCGTGCCAGCGCCTGATTAGCACTGGATAACAGTCTGCGCGATTCTTCCATCAAAATTTTTCCGGCGTGGGTTAACGCCACGCTGCGGGAATGACGGATAAATAGCAACGTGCCGAGCTGCTGTTCCAGCTCTTTGATATGCGTACTGAGCGGCGGTTGCGACATATTCAGGCGAGCAGCAGCGCGTCCAAAATGCAGTTCTTCTGCGACGGCAAGAAAATAACGCAGTAACTTCAGATCGATGCGGTGCGTGCGTTCCATGGATAATGCGCTCCTGAGTGAAGAATAATGCGCAAAGTTACCACATTGCAAACCCGCCGCTAAAGGAGCATTAATGTGCCGGTGATTTCTGCGCCAGTCGTTCAGGCTCATGCTTATATTTAAAGAACAATGCAAAGATAACCGCCAGGACCAGCGCGTAAGCGGCAAACACCAGCCAGATAGTTTGCCAATCCTTGACGCCATCGACAGAAAAGTAGTCCACCGCCATCCCGCTCAGGATTGAACCCACCCACGCGCCAATGCCATTTACCATCGTCATAAACAGCCCCTGGGCGCTGGCGCGAATGCTTGAGTCAACTTCCTGCTCGACAAATACCGACCCGGAGATGTTGAAGAAATCAAACGCGCAGCCGTAAACGATCATCGACATAAGCAGCAACACAAAGCCAAACGGGGACGGATCGCCAAAGGCAAAGAAGCCAAAGCGCAGCGTCCACGCCAGCATGCTCATCAGCATCACCGTTTTGATGCCAAAACGTTTGAGGAAGAACGGGATAGTGAGGATAAAGCCCACTTCCGCCATCTGAGAAACCGACAGCAAAATGGAGGGATATTTCACCACAAAGCTGTTGGCAAACTCAGGGTTACGGGCGAAATCATGCAGGAACGGATTACCAAAGACGTTGGTAATTTGCAGCACCGCCCCCAGCATCATGGCAAACAAAAAGAAAATTGCCATGCGCGGATTTTTAAACAAAACAAACGCATCCAGCCCCAGCTTACTGGCCAGCGTGGCGGATTCTTTTTTCTCCGCAACCGGTATTTTCGGCAACGTCAGCGCATACAGAGCCAGCAGCAGCGATGCGCCTGAAGCGATATACAGCTGCGCGCTGCTCAGCTCCAGCCCCATTAAGCTGACCGTCCACATCGCCACAATAAAGCCAATCGTGCCAAATACACGAATTGGCGGGAACGCGGTGACCGGATCCTGACCCGATTGTGCAAGGCATGAATATGAAACGCTGTTCGATAACGCAATAGTCGGCATATACGCCATCGCGTTAACCAACATCACCCAGAACATGGTCTGTGGATCGGTAACGGTTGTGGCGTACAGCAACACGCCAGCACACACCAGGTGACACAGCATATAAGCGCGCTCGGCACGCAGCCACTTATCGGCGATGATCCCCATAATGCCCGGCATAATAATCGCTGCCAGCCCTTTCGAGCTGTAGACCATACCCACATTCGCGCCGGTAAAATCCAGGGTGTTAATCATGTAAGAACCCAAGGTAACCAGCCAGCTACCCCAGATAAAATATTGCAAAAACGACATGAGCTTTAAGCGAGATGCGATACCCATTTTTCCGTTCCTTGCCATAAAAGTAAGACCCCGCAAGCGGGGTCATGTTTTAATTATTCAGGCCAGTTTGCGCAAAAAGCCGCAGATCAGATTGATAAAATTCTGCTGTGAGAGTTCCGCTGCCGCCAGCGTCTGCGCGTGAGATAACTTCACATCCCCCAAACCTTCCGCCAGGTTGGTGATGGCAGCCACCGCAACCACTTTCAGACCGCAGTGGCGCGCAGAGATAACCTCAGGCACCACCGACATCCCCACCACATCGCCACCAATGATTTGCATCATGCGGATTTCTGCCGCGGTTTCAAAGTTTGGCCCCGGATAAGAGACAAATACGCCTTCGCTCAGAGGGAAACCTTCTTCTGCGGCAACGGTTTGCAGGATTGCACGATAGTCAGCATCATAGGCATTCGCCAGCGAAAAGAATCGCTCGCCAAAACGCTCATCGTTAAGTCCCACCATCGGTGTACCCGGCATCGTATTGATGTGATCGCTAAGCGCAACCAGACTACCCGGCCCAACTTCAGGGCGGAGGGAGCCTGCGGCATTGGTACAAAATAACAGTTCACAGCCCAGCAGCTTCAGTGTGCGAATGGCATCGGTCATCACCATCATGCCGCGACCTTCATAAAAATGCCCACGCCCTTTCATACAGGCCACTGGAATACCGGCCAGATTTCCCAGCACCAGCTCACCGGCATGACCATGTACGGTACTGACAGGGAATCCCGGCAATTTCTCGTAAGAGATGGCCACTGCATCCTCGATTTGATCCGCCAACGCGCCGAGGCCTGAGCCAAGAATAAAGGCTACGCGCGGCGTGAAATCGGGTTTGCAACTACGAATGATGTCGGCGCTGTACCAGGGATTTTGCGAGAAAAGAGAGTGACTCATGAGATGTCCTTAATACTGAGTAGTCGAAAATAATGTCGCTTACCGCACTGTTATAGCGAGACTACGCAATCGATTACCAATACCGTTTATCCCGACAACCGATAGTAAATCGGTATGGATGAGTCGCACTAAACCAGCCTGAAATCACATTTTTTTCGGGCCAGAAATGGCACAGAAATAGAGATACATGCAGATTTGGGATTTTTATTATTAAACTCTGCTCGGCCGTATTGTCGCTGAAGTTCTGTTCACTAATGCCGATACTCATGTTTTATGGCGTGAGGAATCCGTATGACAACTATCAACGTTTCCACCCCAACTGTTCAAAGCAGTAGCGGCGGAAAAGCACCAGCCGGGAATGATATCTCCGCACAGATTGCGCAAATCACCCAAAAGATAACCAAGCTAACCCAGCAGCTCAAAGATATCCCCAACAGCAGTGGCACTATTGAGCAGAAACGCGAGCAGCAGGAACTTATTCAGACCCAAATCAAGATGTTACAAGCCCAGTTGGATCAATTGTTGCGTCGGCAGGCCGAGGAGTCGCAGCAAAAGCAAAGCGCCGATCAGAGAAAAGCTGAAGGCATCAACACGGCTTCCGACCAACATCAGGTCGATATTTATATCTGATACAACGGATCGCGGGCACGACCGGCGGTTAATTCACTGGCCTGCATTCGCACCACGTCCCACAATGCCTGAGCGGCGGTTGAGAGAGAGCGATTTTTGCGCCGCGCCAACATCAGTTGTCGTTCCACAACCGGCGTCAGGCGCTTAACCTGCAAGTGGCTACCCTGCGGTAAGGGGAGCGCCAGTGCGGGCAGCACGCTGATGCCAATCCCCGCCTCCACCATCGGGAACAGCGTTGCCGGGTGTCCAATCTCCTGAACAATATTGGCATCAATGGAAAAATGGGCCAACGCCGCATCGATCAGCGGTCGGCTGCCGGAAGCGTAATCCTGTAACACCAGACGTTCGTGGTACAAATCCTGCCAGTTTACCCACTCACGTTGGGCTAACGGATGATCATGGCGACACAGCAGCAGGAACGGTTCGGACAGTACGGCTTCACACTGCAGATCGGTCACGGCACCCGGGTCAATCACAATGCCAAAATCCACCTCTCCCTGACGAATACTCTCCAGTACCCATTGTTGTGGCCTGTCGTGCAGGACAAAATCGATTGCCGGATAAAGCTGGTTGCTCTGCGCAATACACTGCGGAATGAGATGCGCGGAAATCGTCTGGCTGGCAGCAACCCGCACCGTACCGGTTAACTGCGTACCCACCTGCCCGGCTTCACGCAGCGTACTGTGCAGTTCATCCAGAATGCGTTCCAGCCGTGCCGCCAACTGGTGTCCGGCTTCCGTCAGCACCACCTCGCGCGTTGTACGATCCAGTAGCCGGACACCCGTCTGCCCTTCCAGCTCTTTTACACTATGACTAACCGCCGACTGGCTTAAGCCAATGATATCCCCCGCCCGGCTAAAACTTTTGGCCTGGGCAACGGTGACAAAGATACGCAACTGACGCAGAGAGTAATTCATCTATTCAATTCATATATGGATGCAATAAATCAATTTTATTTCTCAAACGGAAAAACGCAAAATGTTGCTACCGAATTTCAGGAGTCTTTATGAAACTTTTTCGTATTCTTGATCCGTTCACGATAACGCTGATTACCGTTGTTTTATTGGCGTCGTTTTTCCCGGCCGAAGGTGGCTTTGTGCCTTTCTTTGAAGGCTTAACCACCGCCGCCATTGCGCTGCTGTTTTTTATGCACGGCGCCAAACTCTCTCGTGAGGCGATTATTGCCGGCGGTAGCCACTGGCGTTTGCATCTGTGGGTGATGTGCAGCACGTTCGTTGTCTTCCCGGTGCTGGGCGTCCTGTTCGCCTGGTGGGCGCCCGTCAACGTTGACCCGATGCTGTACACCGGATTCCTGTACCTGTGTATTTTGCCCGCCACGGTGCAGTCGGCTATCGCCTTTACCTCAATGGCAGGCGGTAACGTTGCCGCCGCCGTGTGTTCCGCTTCGGCCTCCAGTCTGTTGGGTATCTTTCTTTCGCCGCTGCTGGTAGGCCTGGTCATGAATATGCATGGCGCAGAAGGCAGCCTGGAACAGGTGGGGAAAATCATGCTGCAGCTGCTGCTGCCGTTCGTGCTGGGGCATCTCTCGCGACCGTGGATTGGCAACTGGGTGTCAAAACATAAAAAATGGATCGCAAAAACGGATCAATCTTCCATTTTACTGGTGGTTTACTCCGCCTTCAGTGAGGCCGTGGTTAATGGGATCTGGCACAAAGTGGGGGTCGGTTCACTGCTGTTTATCGTGGTTGTTAGCATCATATTGCTGGCAATCGTGATTGCTATCAACGTCTTTGTCGCGAGGAAATGCGGTTTCAGCAAAGCTGATGAAATCACTATTGTCTTCTGCGGATCGAAGAAAAGTCTGGCCAACGGGATCCCCATGGCAAACATCCTGTTTCCGACATCGGTAATTGGTATGATGGTGCTGCCATTGATGATTTTCCACCAAATTCAGCTGATGGTGTGCGCCGTGCTGGCGCGTCGCTACAAACAACAGACGGACGCGCTGCAGGCGCAGCAGAAGAGCCGCGCCGCGAAGGCCTAAAGCGGGCGTTTCAGGGGCTGAACCAGCTGCGTCAGCCCCTCGGTTTTAATCAGCAGCGTGATTTGCATCAGCTCACCCAGTTTGCCCGGCGGAAATTCATCCTTACGGGCAAACCACAGCAGATACTCTTCCGGAACGTCAATCAGCCGACGCCCTTTATATTTGCCAAAGGGCATGACGGTATTGGCGATCTCTACCAGCTGCTCTTTTTCCATCTCAGGCACCCAGCAAGCGGATCATTTCAGCTTCGTCGATAACGGCAATGCCCAACTCCTGCGCTTTTGCCAGTTTAGAGCCCGCCGCTTCCCCCGCAATCACCAGATCGGTTTTCTTCGACACGCTCCCCGCCACTTTTGCGCCCAGCTCGGTCAGACGCGCTTTGGCGTCATCGCGTGACATCAGGCTCAGGCTACCGGTCAGCACAATCGTTTTACCGGCAAACGGGCTGTCGATTTCTTCAGCGTTGATAACCACCGGCGCTGGCCAGTGGATCCCCTGCGCCAGAAGTTGCACGATCACCTCGCGGTTACTCTCTTCGGCAAAGAAGTTAAACACGTGAGTGGCCACCACAATGCCCACATCCGGTACTTTTTGCAGCTCTTCAATGGAAGCCGCCTCCAGCGCATCCAGCGTACCGAAATACGCGGCCAGACCCGCAGCCGTCGCTTCGCCGACTTCACGAATACCCAGCGCGTAGAGGAAACGGGCAAACGTGGTCTCTTTCGCTTTTTCCAGCGCATTCACCACGTTTTGCGCAGACTTCGGCCCCATACGATCGAGGCCGGTCAGCTTACCTGCGGTCAGCGTGAAAAGATCCGCTGGCGTGTGGACATACTCTTTCTCGACCAGTTGATCGATAATTTTGTCGCCCATGCCGTCGACGTCCAGCGCACGGCGGGAAACGAAGTGTTTGAGTGACTCTTTACGTTGCGCACCACAGATTAAACCGCCAGTGCAGCGAGTAACGGCTTCGCCTTCCACACGCTCAACGTCAGAGTTGCATACCGGACAGTGGGTGGGAAACTCGATTTCGCGCGTATCTTCCGGGCGTTCGGAGAGTACGACGTTCACCACCTGCGGGATGACATCGCCCGCACGGCGAATAACAACTTTGTCGCCAATACGCAAACCAAGACGCTCAATTTCATCCGCATTGTGCAAGGTGGCGTTACTGACCAACACCCCGGCAACCTGCACTGGCTCAAGGCGGGCGACAGGCGTAATCGCCCCTGTACGTCCAACCTGAAACTCAACATCGCGGACAAAGGTCATCTGCTCCTGTGCCGGGAACTTAAAGGCCACCGCCCAGCGCGGTGCGCGGGCAACAAAGCCCAGTTGCTCCTGCAGCGCCATGGAGTTGACTTTGACAACCACGCCGTCAATATCGAATCCAAGCGTTGGCCGGTCTTCTTCAACCTTATGATAGTAAGCGAGTACTTCCTCCGGAGAGTCGCACAACGTTACCCTGTTGCTGACCGGGAGGCCCCACGCTTTAAACTGCAGCAGGCGACCCAGATGGGTATCGGGCAGTTCGCCGCCTTCCAGCACGCCGACGCCATAGCAGAAGAAAGTAAGCGGTCGCTTCGCTGTAATACGTGGATCGAGCTGGCGTAATGACCCAGCCGCCGCATTACGCGGGTTAGCAAACACTTTGTTGCCAGTACGGCGGGCCTCTTCGTTGATTTTTTCAAACCCGGCCTGCGGCAGGAACACCTCGCCGCGCACTTCCAGACGCGTCGGAATGTTATCGCCACGCAGTTTTAACGGGATCGCGCGGATGGTGCGCACGTTCGAGGTAATGTCCTCGCCAGTCGTACCATCACCACGCGTTGCCGCGCTGACCAGCACACCGTTTTCATACAGGATACTGACCGCCAGGCCGTCCAGCTTAAGCTCGCAGCACCAGGTCAGTTTATCCGTGCTCTTCAGTCTGTCCTGAACGCGCTTATTGAAAGCGAGAAAACTCTCCTCATCAAACACGTTATCCAGCGACAGCATCGGCACTTCATGACGGATCTGGCTGAATGCCGCCAGTGGTGCGGCACCTACGCGTTGGGTGGGTGAATCGGGCGTGACAAGTTCAGGATGCCGCGCTTCCAGTTCACGCAGTTCGCGCAGCAGACGATCGTATTCCGCATCAGGAATTTCCGGCGCATCCATCACATGGTAGAGATACTCATGATGGCGAAGCGTGGTTCGCAGTTCTGTCAGTTGTTGTTCGATTGATTCCATATCGCACCATCAATGATAAAAAACCCCCGACAGGCGGGGGTTCAGAAAGGAGAGGTCACGCCAGAGGAAAATCAGGCGTGAGATTCTTTAACTTCGCGGATGCGGTCCTGATACTCGCGCAGTTTCTGCGGCGTCATCATACGACGTTGATCGTCGAGCACCACACCGCCCACTTCATCGGCAATGTGCTGTGCGGACTGCAGCATCAGCTTGAAGTTTTGCAGCTCGTCACCATAGGACGGAACCTGCATAAAGATAGTGACGCCCGGCGTGCTGAAATCGCCGGTCATCTCAGGGTCAAACGTCCCTGGGTTAACCATATTGGCAAGACTGAACAGCGACGGGCCACTACCATCCGGGCTGAGATGACGATGGAAAATATTCATATCGCCAAATTTAAAACCAGCCTGCTGAATGCTGTTGAGCAACACTTCACCGTTGAGCTCGCTGCCGTGATGCGCCGCAACGTTCATAATGATGACCGCTTCTTTACGCTGCGGTTTTTCAGCAACGGGCGCTTCTTCAACAACCGGTTCAGGCTGCGGTTGCTGTTCAACAACAGGCTCTGCTGGCTGGAAGGTCTGTGGCGCAGGTTGTGGCGCGGGCTGCTGAACCTGCGGCGCAACGGGCTGATGTTGCATCGGCTGCTGCGCAGGTTGCTGCTGAACAGGCTGATGTTGCACCGGCTGCTGCGGTTGTACGGGCTGCGGCGGCTGCTGAACATGCGGCGGCGGTACAGGCGCTTGTGCAGGCTGCTGCGCGTGTTGACGCGGCTGAGCAGACGCATAAGGCGGCTGGTACTGGTGTTGCGGCGACTGAGGAGGAACACCATGTTCCTGAGCGCTGCCGGGAGCATGATTCACACGATGCACGCGGACTTCGCCCACGCCTTCGTCTTCCTCGACGTTGTCGTCGTAGGAATCCTCGTCATCACGTTTAGACTTCATGCGTTTCAGTGGGCGATCGCGGAATATAGAAGACCGTTCTTTACGGCTAGTCCAGAAACCATGTACCAGTAAAGCGATTATGGCGATCGCGCCAACAATGATTAATATCAGACGCAAATCCTGCATCATTATATTCTCTGTTGTTCTAACACCTTGCCACCACGGCAAACATTTACTCACTAAGAGTATTTGCCGATTACGCCAAGTGCAAGTGCACTCTTGGCTTTCACGGCATAAAGATGAATAAAAACGTGCTTTTTGCTGTTTTTTCGAACATTTCTGAACAGCCTAACGCTCAACAACCCGGTAAGATACGCAAAGTTTACCAGAGCTCATATAACAAGGAGTATGTCCTGACCATGGTTTCATCATCTGCAGTTGTACCTCGCAGCGGTTTTTATTACTTTTCTCAGGGATGGAAACTCATCACTCAACCGGGAATTCGTCGCTTTGTTATCCTGCCTTTACTGGTGAATATTCTGCTAATGGGCGGCGCATTCTGGTGGCTGTTTACGCAACTGGACAGTTGGATCCCTGCGCTGATGAGCCACGTCCCGAACTGGCTACAGTGGCTTAGCTATTTGCTATGGCCGATTGTCACGATCTCCGTGCTACTGGTGTTTGGCTACCTGTTCTCTACCATCGCCAACTGGATTGCCGCACCGTTTAACGGCTTGTTGGCGGAACAACTCGAAGCCCGCCTGACAGGTGCAACACCGCCTGACACTGGCGTTCTTGGCATCATGAAAGATGTGCCCCGTATTATGAAGCGCGAATGGCAAAAGCTGGCGTGGTATCTCCCGCGCGCCTTTGTGTTACTGCTCCTCTATTTTATCCCCGGCGTGGGGCAGACCGTTGCCCCGGTACTGTGGTTCCTGTTCAGTGCGTGGATGCTGGCTATTCAATATTGTGATTATCCGTTCGACAACCACAAAGTGCCCTTTAAAGAGATGCGTATCGCCCTGCGCACACGCAAAGTCACCAACATGCAGTTCGGTGCGCTAACCAGTCTGTTTACGATGATCCCGGTGCTCAATCTGTTCATCATGCCGGTTGCGGTTTGTGGTGCCACGGCGATGTGGGTAGACTGCTATCGTGCTAAACACGCGTTATGGAAGTAATGCAAAAATGTGTAAAACAGGGGGGGCTTATGCCGTCCCTTATTCCATACTGACGTCGAATATTTCCTTTCTGAATATAGATATGCTAAATCCTTACTTCCCCATACTTTCTCAACAGGTATGCTGAAGCGGTATCCCAATTTCATACAGTTAAGGACAGGCCATGAGTAAGATTTTTGAAGACAACTCGCTGACTATCGGTCATACGCCGCTGGTTCGACTGAACCGTATCGGTAACGGACGCATTCTGGCGAAGGTGGAGTCACGTAACCCGAGCTTCAGCGTCAAATGCCGTATCGGTGCCAATATGATTTGGGATGCCGAAAAACGTGGTGTACTGAAGCCGGGCGTTGAGTTGGTCGAACCAACCAGCGGCAACACCGGGATCGCACTGGCCTACGTTGCTGCCGCCCGTGGTTACAAACTCACCCTGACGATGCCAGAAACCATGAGCATTGAGCGTCGCAAGTTGCTGAAGGCATTGGGTGCAAACCTGGTGCTGACCGAAGGCGCGAAAGGCATGAAGGGCGCGATTCAAAAGGCAGAAGAGATTGTTGCCAGCGACCCAGAAAAATTCCTGCTGCTTCAGCAATTCAGCAACCCGGCTAACCCGGAAATCCACGAGAAAACTACCGGCCCGGAAATCTGGGAAGATACCGATGGTCAGGTTGATGTGTTTATCTCTGGCGTAGGTACCGGCGGTACGCTGACCGGGGTGACTCGCTACATTAAAGGGACCAAGGGCAAAACGGACCTCATCACCGTTGCCGTTGAGCCGACAGACTCTCCGGTTATCGCCCAGGCGCTGGCGGGTGAAGAACTTAAACCAGGTCCACATAAAATTCAGGGCATCGGTGCAGGCTTCATTCCAGGCAACCTTGATCTGAAACTTATCGATAAAGTCGTCGCCATCACCAATGATGAAGCAATCTCTACTGCGCGTCGCCTGATGGAAGAAGAAGGTATTCTGGCAGGTATCTCTTCAGGTGCTGCCGTTGCTGCCGCGCTTAAGCTGCAGGAAGATGAAGCCTTTACCAATAAGAATATAGTGGTTATTCTACCGTCATCGGGTGAGCGTTATCTGAGCACAGCACTGTTTGCCGATCTCTTCACTGAGAAAGAACTGCAACAGTAATGCCAGCATGTTAAAAACGCGTAAAAAAGCACCCTTTTGGGTGCTTTTTTGTGGCCTGCTTCAAAGTTTCAACCCACCTGGCATTGATTCAGCCCGCCGGAACTGGTATTTAACCAAACTAATTATTTTGATGCGCGAAATTAATCGTTACAGGAAAAGCGCTAGCTGAATCGATTTTATGATTTGGTTCAACTCTTCCTTTCGCGGCATAATGTTTAATGACGAACGAAACGTCAGCGGCAAGAAGTTGCCAGCAACGGATTGCACCGAACTCCTTTTGTGTCGCGTCCTGTTTACGTCGACGCTAACAATACAGGCTAAAGTTGAACCGCCAGGCTAGACTTTAGTTCCACAACACTAAACCTATAAGTTGGGGAAATATAATGTTCCAGCAAGAAGTTACCATTACCGCTCCGAACGGTCTGCATACTCGCCCTGCTGCTCAATTTGTTAAAGAAGCAAAAGGCTTTACGTCTGAAATCACTGTGACTTCCAACGGCAAAAGCGCTAGCGCAAAAAGCCTGTTTAAGCTGCAGACTCTGGGCCTGACTCAGGGCACCGTTGTTACCCTTTCCGCAGAAGGCGAAGACGAGCAGAAAGCAGTTGAGCATCTGGTTAAACTGATGGCTGAACTCGAGTAAGTTCAACGAGTTCTTTTAAATATCAGTCACAAGTAAGGTAGGGTTATGATTTCAGGCATTTTAGCATCCCCGGGTATCGCTTTCGGCAAGGCACTGCTGCTGAAAGAAGACGAAATCGTCATTGACCGGAAAAAAATTTCTGCCGACAAGGTTGATCAGGAAGTTGAACGTTTTCTGAGCGGTCGTGCCAAGGCATCTGCGCAACTGGAAGCGATCAAAACCAAAGCTGGTGAAACATTCGGTGAAGAAAAAGAAGCCATCTTTGAAGGGCATATTATGCTGCTCGAAGATGAGGAGCTGGAGCAGGAAATCATAGCCCTGATTAAAGATAAGCACATGACGGCTGACGCCGCTGCGCATGAGATTATCGAAGGTCAGGCCACAGCCCTGGAAGAGCTGGATGATGAATACCTGAAAGAACGTGCGGCTGACGTACGTGACATCGGTAAACGCCTGCTGCGTAACATCCTGGGTCTGGCAATTATCGACCTGAGCGCTATCCAGGAGGAAGTTATCCTGGTTGCCGCTGACTTGACCCCGTCAGAAACTGCACAGCTGAACCTCGAGAAGGTGCTGGGTTTCATCACTGATGCAGGTGGACGTACCTCTCATACCTCAATCATGGCGCGTTCTTTGGAACTGCCTGCCATCGTCGGTACGGGTAGCGTCACCTCTCAGGTGAAAAACGACGACTATCTGATTCTGGATGCCGTAAACAATCAGGTTTACGTCAACCCAACTAACGACGTTATCGAACAACTGCGTGCCGTTCAGGAGCAGGTTGCTACCGAGAAAGCGGAACTCGCTAAGCTGAAAGATCTGCCGGCTATCACGCTGGACGGACATCAGGTTGAAGTGTGTGCCAACATTGGTACCGTTCGTGACGTTGAAGGCGCTGAGCGTAATGGCGCTGAAGGCGTGGGTCTGTATCGTACCGAATTCCTGTTCATGGACCGTGAATCGCTGCCAACTGAAGAAGAACAGTTTGCTGCGTATAAAGCCGTTGCTGAAGCGTGTGGCTCTCAGGCGGTTATCGTCCGTACCATGGACATTGGCGGCGATAAAGAACTGCCGTACATGAATTTCCCGAAAGAAGAGAACCCGTTCCTGGGCTGGCGTGCCGTGCGTATCGCGATGGATCGTAAAGAGATCCTGCGTGACCAGGTTCGCGCTATTCTGCGTGCCTCTGCTTTCGGCAAACTGCGCATCATGTTCCCGATGATTATCTCTGTTGAAGAAGTGCGCGCACTGCGCAAAGAGATCGAAATCTACAAACAGGAACTGCGCGACGAAGGTAAAGCATTCGACGAAAGCATTGAGATTGGCGTGATGGTGGAAACACCGGCTGCGGCAACCATTGCGCGTCATTTAGCCAAAGAAGTTGATTTCTTTAGTATCGGTACCAATGATTTAACGCAGTACACCCTGGCAGTTGACCGTGGTAATGATATGATTTCACACCTTTACCAACCGATGTCGCCATCTGTTCTGACGCTGATCAAGCAAGTTATTGATGCTTCTCATGCTGAAGGCAAATGGACCGGCATGTGTGGTGAGCTTGCAGGCGACGAACGTGCTACACTTCTGTTGCTGGGGATGGGTCTGGACGAATTCTCTATGAGCGCCATTTCTATCCCGCGCATTAAGAAGATTATCCGTAACACGAACTTCGAAGATGCGAAGGTGTTAGCAGAGCAGGCTCTTGCTCAACCGACAACGGACGAGTTAATGACGCTGGTTAACAAGTTCATTGAAGAAAAAACAATCTGCTAATCCACGAGATGCGGCCCAATTTACTGCTTAGGAGAAGATCATGGGTTTGTTCGATAAACTGAAATCTCTGGTTTCTGATGATAAGAAAGACACCGGAACTATTGAGATTGTTGCTCCGCTCTCTGGCGAGATCGTCAACATCGAAGACGTGCCGGATGTAGTTTTTGCTGAAAAAATCGTTGGTGATGGTATTGCTATCAAACCAACCGGTAACAAAATGGTTGCTCCTGTAGATGGCACCATCGGCAAAATCTTTGAAACTAACCATGCGTTCTCTATCGAATCTGATAGCGGCATTGAGCTGTTTGTTCACTTCGGTATTGATACCGTTGAACTGAAAGGCGAAGGTTTCAAGCGTATCGCTGAAGAAGGTCAGCGCGTGAAAGTGGGCGACCCGGTTATTGAATTCGATCTGCCGCTGCTGGAAGAAAAAGCCAAGTCTACCCTGACTCCGGTTGTTATCTCCAACATGGACGAAATCAAAGAACTGATCAAACTGTCCGGTAGCGTGACCGTGGGTGAAACCCCGGTTATCCGCATCAAGAAGTAATTCTTGCCGCAGAGAAAAATGGCGCCGATTGGCGCCATTTTTTTATACACTTCATCCGCCATTAAATGTGCGCGGTCATCGGTCGATAATACGCTTCGCGCATCAGGATTTTCATGCCCTCCGGCCCGCTTTCCAGCATCCGTCGTTCCGAATCCGCCACCAACAACTCACAGTCGTAACCACCCGCAATGCCAAACATGGCCCGCGCCACGCAGATATCTTCCAGCGCTTCTTTCCCGCTGGTGTCAAAATGTCCAACCATACGCCCATTCTGGCGAACCACCAGCCGGTAACTCTTCATCGCGACTCCCCTGCCGGTGGCAGAATTAATTCATCACAACAGCACTGGTGCGTCCACGTCATCACTTCCAGTACGCGCTGTGCAGCGTCATGCGTGGCAGCAGTGAGTGGTTTCCCCAGCACGATACCGCTCACCAGTTCAGCGCAGAACAGATCGCCGGTGCCCTTCAGGTCCGTTTTCACCCGCGAATGGGCTAGCACCTCAACCGTTTCAGCTGTCACAACGGCAACCTGAATGACCTCCTCGGTTTCTCCCGGTGCGCTGGTGATCACCACCCATTTCAGCGTATCAGTGAGCAGCGATTTGGCTGCCGATATCGCTTCATCCAGCGTGCGACACGGTTTACCGCTCAATATCTGCAGCTCAAACACGTTTGGCGTCAGTCCCTGTGCCAGCGGTAGCAGATGTTTGCGATACGCCTGCGGTATTTCGGCCTTTACGTACATGCCGCTGTCCGTATCGCCAATCACCGGATCAACCAGAATACACAGATCCGGGTGGGTAGCCCGAACGGTCTCCAGCCACTGTGCCAACAGAGCGATTTGTTCCGCACTGCCCATATACCCCGTGGTCACCGCTTTTAGCTCACGTAACGCATCGCGCTCATTTAAGGCGCGAAGATAGCCGCTAAACCAGTCGGCCGGGATAACACCACCATAAAAGGTCTCATAATGCGGTGTATTACTGAACAGCACCGTTGGGATCGCGGTGACGCGTAATCCCTGCGCTTTGATGGCTGGGACGGCGATACTGTTGCCTACGCTGCCATACACCACCTGTGACTGGACGGCGACGATATCGGTTTGTAACGCCCGATGCTTGTCGTCGAAGAGCACTGACTGAATATCACTCCCCTGCTCCATAAATCTCTCCTCTCGCTGGACAGCGGGCTAACGCCTCACTATTATCGTCATATGCTAAAATTCATTTTGTCATAGGTCAATAATGATCGACGGAAAAACCGCTAACGAAATTTTTGACAGTATTCGTCAACATGTCGCTACAGGCACGTTGGCAGCAGGAGAAACGTTGCCACCGGTGCGTGAACTGGCAACAGCATTGAACGTTAACCGTAATACTGTCGCGGCGGCTTATAAACGCCTTGTCACCTCCGGACTGGCTCAGAGCCTCGGACGCAATGGCACGGTGATCAAAGAAATTTCTGCCCCCGTTGCGCTGGAAGGTGGAAACCCGGATACCCCGCTTACCGACCTTTCCGGCGGTAACCCTGCGCCGACTTGTCTCCCCGATCTCAGCCGTTATTTCGCGCAAATAAATAAGAATCCACGTCTGTATGGCGATGCCGTCGTATCGCCTGAGCTTAAAACCTGGGCCACACGCTGGATGCAGGATGCCCTCCCTGGCGTGGGGGAAATTGATATCACCAGCGGTGCTATTGATGCCATTGAACGGCTACTGTGCGCCCATTTATTGCCGGGCGATAGCGTCGCGGTAGAAGATCCCTGCTTTTTAAGTAGCATCAATATGTTGCGTTATGCGGGATTCTCAGCGAGCCCGGTCACCGTAGACAACGAAGGCATGCAACCCGACATGCTGGAGGCTGCGTTACAAAGAGGTGCGCGGGCGGTGATCCTGACGCCGCGGGCTCACAACCCAACGGGATGCAGCCTGAGCGCCTCACGCGCGGCGCAATTGCAGGAAATTCTGGCCCGCTATCCGCAGACGCTGGTGATCGTCGACGACCACTTTGCGCTGCTATCTGCTTGCCACTGGTATCCGGTGATTGCGAAGGAAACCACGCACTGGGCAGTCGTCCGTTCAATGTCGAAAACATTAGGTCCGGACTTACGCCTGGCCATTGTGGCCAGCGATCCGGTCACTTCAGCGAAACTGCGGTTACGACTCAACTCCGGTAGCCAGTGGGTCAGCCATCTGCTTCAGGATTTAGCCTGCGCCTGCCTGAGCGACGAAGAGTATCGACATAAGCTGGTGCAGACTCAGCAGTTTTACGCAACACAGCAGCAAAAACTGGCCACCGCTCTCAGAGGATATGGCATTGATCTGCCCGTCGCTGATGGTCTGAATCTGTGGCTGCCTCTGGCGCACCACAGTCAATCACTTGCTTTTGCCCTGGCAAAATCCGGTTGGCTGGTACGCGAAGGCGAGGTATTTGGTGTGAATACACCATCGCACGGTCTGCGCATTACGCTGTCGACCTTAAACGACAACGATATTCATAAGCTGGCGGCTGATATTCATCAGGCGCAAAAGCGCTAACAGGAGAGAAAAAGTGCGAGTTCATTTTGTTATTCATGAGTCTTTTGAATCTGCTGGCGCGTATCTGCCGTGGGCCGAATCACGTGGCTATACCATCAGCTGGTCACGGGTTTACGCCGGAGAATCGGTTCCCGCCAATGCCGATGGCTTCGATATGCTGGTCGTCTTTGGCGGTCCGCAGTCTCCACGCACCACGCTAGCAGAGTGCCCGTACTTTGATTCTCAGGCCGAGCAGCATCTGATCAATCAGGCGATTGCGGCACGCAAAATTGTGGTGGGGATCTGCTTAGGTTCACAGCTCATTGGCGAAGCGCTGGGCGCGAAAGTATGTCAAAGCCCGGAAAAAGAGATTGGTCATTTTCCCATTACACTGACTGAAGCAGGTAAAGCGCACCCGCTGATCGCCCACTTTGGATCGCCGCTGATGGTCGGTCACTGGCACAACGATATGCCGGGATTAACCGACCAGGCGACAATTCTTGCCACAAGCGAGGGGTGCCCACGACAAATCGTGCAATACGGTAATTTTGTCTATGGTTTTCAGTGTCATATGGAATTTACCGCCGAAGCGGTTGAAGGATTAATTCAGCACTCTGAGCAGGAGTTAGCCGAAGCCAAAGGGAAGCGTTTCATCCGTTCTGTTGAAGAGATGCGCGCATGGGATTATCAGCAGATGAATGAGAAGCTGTGGCAATTCCTTGATAAGCTGGTGGAAAAACGTAACGATTGATTATGGCAGGCCGGATAAGACGCTTTACGTCGTCATCCGGCGATCGTGCCGTACGTTTGCCTGATGGCGCTATGCTTATCAGGCCTACAAACTAAATCCCTGATCCCTGGTTAAAGTGCTCTTCGCCAAACACGCCGGTCGAAAGGTAGCGATCGCCGCGATCGCAGATGATCGCCACCACCACCGCTCCCGGATTTTGTTCGGCCACGCGAATCGCTCCGGCTACCGCGCCGCCGGAACTGACGCCGCAAAACACCCCCTCTTTCACCGCCAGCGCGCGCATGGTGTTTTCTGCATCATTCTGATGAATATCCAGCACCTCATCCACCAGCGAGGCGTTAAAAATGCCCGGCATATACTCCGCAGGCCAACGACGAATCCCCGGAATACTGCTGCCCTCTTCCGGCTGCAGGCCAACGATGGTAACCGGTTTTTCCTGCTCGCGCAGAAAACGAGATACGCCGGTAATGGTGCCGGTCGTGCCCATGCTGGAGACAAAATGGGTAATACGTCCGGACGTTTGCTGCCAGATTTCCGGGCCGGTTGTGGTGTAATGCGCATACGGGTTATCAGGATTGTTAAACTGATCGAGCAACTTACCTTCGCCACGTTGTGCCATTTCCAGCGCTAAATCGCGCGCCCCTTCCACTCCCTGCTCTTTGGTCACCAGTATCAGTTCAGCCCCGTAAGCCCGCATCGCCGCACGGCGTTCCTGACTCATGTTGTCTGGCATCAGCAGCTTCATGCGATAGCCTTTCAGCGCGGCGATCATCGCCAGCGCAATCCCGGTATTACCGCTGGTTGCCTCGATCAACACATCACCAGGCTTAATTTCTCCACGTTTTTCCGCTTCGACGATCATCGACAGCGCGGCCCGGTCTTTCACCGAACCCGCGGGATTATTGCCTTCCAGCTTAACCCAAATTTCACTACCGTTATCCGGCGTCAGACGTTGTAATTTCACCAGAGGCGTATTGCCAATTGTTTGTTCTAATGTGTTCATGAGTGCTGTCCAATAAAAAGCCGGGTGGCGCTACGCTTACCCGCCCTACAAAATCACGGCATATGCGGTAGGCCCGGTAAGCATAGCGCCACCGGGCGATAAACATACTTTTTAACCTATCAGGCACTTTGCGCCAGAGCAAGTTCCTCTTCACGCGTTTCAATACGCTGGTCACCGTTATACAGACGCGCATTTTGCAGCCCGACAAACAGCCGCTCGCCGCGGCTTGGGGAATCATCGCCCTGCATGATGACCGTCAGCGGTTCGTTATACCACCCCAGCGGTTGCACAACTAATTGGGTGTAGTGTCCTTTCGGGCTGGCTTCCAGTACCTGTACCGGCAACGGCGAATCCAGGCTGGTACGACGACTCACGTCCACTTCCCACGGACGCAGGAACAGATCCACCGGTCCCTGATAACCAGGCGTATAACCCAGTGGCCAGCGGTGTGCGCCCACGTGGAATTGTCCACCGCGAATCGTTCCTTGTAGGCGGTTAACCTCGCCCATAAATTCCAGGACAAAACGGGTAGCCGGTTCGCGCCATACCTGATCGGGCGCATCGGCTTGTTCGATATGACCCTGACTCATCACCACCACGCGATCGGCAACTTCCGTCGCTTCTTCCTGGTCGTGGGTAACAAACACGCTGGTGAACTTCAGCTCTTCATGCAACTGACGCAGCCAACGACGCAGCTCTTTACGCACCTGCGCATCGAGCGCGCCAAACGGCTCATCGAGCAGCAGGATCTGCGGTTCCACCGCTAACGCTCGTGCCAACGCCACTCGCTGTTTTTGTCCACCGGAAAGTTGCGCCGGAAAGCGATCCGCCAGATGGGCAAGCTGCACCATCTCCAACAATTTGGTGACTTTCGCTTTGATGGCCGCCGCATTCGGACGCTCCCGCCGTGGCAAAACCGTCAGGCCAAAGGCGATATTGTCGAAAACGGTCATATGGCGAAACAGCGCATAGTGCTGGAATACGAATCCCACTTTACGGTCGCGAGCATGCAAACGGCTGACGTCGGTGCCATGAAAACGGATATGTCCGCTGGACTGATGTTCCAGCCCGGCAATAATTCGCAGCAGCGTGGTTTTGCCCGAACCGGATGGCCCCAGCAGCGCGACCATCTGACCTGAAGGAATATCCAGCGAGATATCGTTCAGCACCTGGGTGCGACCAAAAGACTTCTTAATATTGGCAATCTCAATGCTCATGATTTTCCTCCTGCTGCGCGCGTTTCTCCTGGTTCTCCAGACGCCATTGCAACATGCTCTTCAAAAACAGGGTAATAATCGCCATCAGCGTTAACAGCGCTGCAGCGGTAAAGGAGCCGACCGTGTTGTAGTCCTGCTCCAGTAATTCAATTTGTAGCGGTAGCGATAGGGTTTCGCCGCGAATCGAGCCGGAAACCACCGATACCGCGCCAAACTCGCCAATCGCGCGGGCATTCGTCAGCACTACGCCATACAGCAACGCCCAACGGATATTCGGCAGCGTCACGCGGCGGAACATTTGCCAGCCGGATGCGCCAAGCAGAACCGCCGCTTCGTCTTCATTGCTGCCCTGGCTTAACATAACCGGCACCAGTTCACGCACCACAAACGGACAGGTGACGAACACTGTGACCAGCACCATTCCCGGCCAGGCAAACATAATTTGCAGATTGTGTTCATCCAGCCATCCACCCAGCGGACCGTTAGAGCCGTAAAACAGCAGATACACCAGACCGGCGACCACCGGCGAGACGGCAAACGGAATGTCCAGTAAGGTCAGCAACAGCTGGCGTCCTGGGAAGTTAAAGCGGGTCACCAGCCAGGCCAGCAATACGCCAAACACCAGGTTCACCGGTACTGCAATCAGCGCAATCAGCACCGTCAGCCAGATAGCGTGCAGCATGTCCGGGTCGGCCAGGTTCTGTAATACCGGCATTAATCCCTTGCTGAACGCCTGCACGAAGATGTAAATCATCGGCACCAGCAAAATAAATGCGGACACCAGCATGCCAGTGCCGATCAGAAACCATTTACCCCAGTTAATTCGGGGCGCCCCATAGTGTTTCAATTGGGTAATCTCTGCCATCAGTGACCTACCACGCGTCGACCAAAGCGACTCTGCAGGGTGTTAATCGAAAACAGCAGCAACAACGAAGCCCCAAGGATTACTGACGCAATCGCACTGGCGGCCGGGTAGTCAAACTCCTGCAAGCGAACAAAAATCATCAGCGAGGTGACTTCCGTTTTCCACGCGATATTCCCGGCGATAAAAATAACCGCGCCAAACTCACCGAGGCTTCGGGTAAACGAGAGCGCAACGCCCGCCACCAGCGCGGGAGACAACTCCGGCAGCACCACTTTACGAAAACTCTGCCAACGCGTAGCCCCCAGCGTTTCCGCCGCTTCTTCATACTCCGGACCTAACTCTTCCAGCACCGGCTGTACGGTACGTACCACAAACGGAATGCTGGTAAACGCCATCGCCACCGCGATACCAAGCCAGGTGTAGGTCACCTTGATATCCAGCTTCGCCAGCCACTCGCCGTAGAAGCCATTAACCGAAAACAGCGACGCCAGCGTCAGACCCGCTACCGCCGTAGGCAGCGCAAATGGCAGGTCCATCAGCGCATCCAGCAGCGTGCGGCCCGGAAAACGATAGCGGGTTAAGATCCACGCCATTAACAGACCAAACACGCCGTTAAAAATCGACGCCACAAACGCCGACAGCAGCGTCACTTTATAAGCCGCTACCACCTGCGGATTGGTAATCACATCCCAGTATTGCGCCCAGCTCATCTGCGCCAGTTGCATCACCAGCGCGCTAAGCGGCAGGAGCAATATCAGGCAGACAAACAGTAAGCTTGTGCCCAGGCTCAAAGTGAAGCCGGGCAGCACGCGTCGGGAAGAAACAGCAAACATTTACTTACGCCCCGCCGCCAGCAGTTTGTCCAGCTCTCCACCGCTGACAAAGTGTGTTTTCATCACTTCAGGCCACGAACCAAACTTGTCTTCTACGCGGAACAATTCAGTCTGCGGGAATTTATCTTGCAGCTTGTCCATCACCTGGGGGTTATTCACACGGTAGTAATAGTCGGTGATGATGGTTTGCGCCTGCGGGCTGTACAGCCAGTTCAGATACGCTTTAGCCGCTTTCTCTGTCCCGTTGGCCTGCACATTCTTATCTACCCAGGCAACCGGGAACTCGGCAAGAATATTGGTTTTCGGAATAACAACCTCAAAACCCTGCGCTTCATACTGCTTGCGAATGTTATTCACTTCTGACTCGAAGCTGATCAATACGTCACCGAGCCCACGCTCGGCAAAAGTGGTGGTTGCGCCGCGGCCGCCGGTATCAAACACTTCGACGTTTTGCAGGAACTGGGTCATAAACTGTTCGGTTTTGGCTTTATCGCCGCCGTCTGCTTTATCCGCAGCGCCCCACGCCGCTAAATAGGTGTAGCGCGCATTCCCGGACGTTTTCGGGTTCGGGAAGATAAGCTTGACGTCAGAACGAACAAGGTCATTCCAGTCGTGAATATTTTTAGGGTTTCCTTTACGCACCAGGAATCCCATTGTGGAATAGAACGGTGAACTGTTATTCGGCAGGCGGCTTTGCCAGTCGGCCGGGATCAGCTTGCCTTTGTCGTGCAGGATCTGTACATCGGTGACCTGGTTATAGGTTACCACATCGGCTTTCAGCCCTTGCAGAATCGCCAGCGCCTGTTTTGATGACCCGGCATGAGATTGTTTTATCGTCAGTTTGTCACCGCCGTTATCCTTCGCCCATTGCTGTTCAAACGGCGGATTAAGGGCGGCAAACAGCTCGCGAGACACATCGTATGAACTGTTCAACAGTTCTGTTGCCTGCGCCTGACCCACCAGCAACAGCAGCGCCGCCAGCGTCAGAGTTCTTTTTTTCAGTAAGTTAACGGCCATTGCGCACCCTTATAAATTTAATGACTTTCTTATGGTCATCATATTTATAACCGGCACTAAAGGAGTAACGGTTTTATATACCGTTTGATGATTTGAAAGTTGAAAAGAGAATAAGGGGAAACCCCTCCCCAGGTTCACCGGGGAGGAGACAGGCATCAATCAGATGCCGACGCTGACGCTTTCAGGCAGGGTGCTGCCGCCATCAATCACGTTTTGCGTGCCAGTTAAGTAGCTGGATTCATCCGACGCCAGGAACGCCGCCAGTTCACCCACTTCAAGCGGACAGGCCAGACGGCGCATCGGGATCGCTTTCGCCATGTCGACTAATACCGATTCAGGATCGTCCGGGTTAGACTGACGTGCAATATTTTCCGCCATTGGCGTACGAACGTAGCCCGGGCAAATGGCATTTACACGAATCCCCGATTGCGCGTACTCAACCGCCAGGGACTTGGTTAAGCCGATAATAGCGGCTTTCGACAACGCATACGCCGTTTCACCCGGGTCGGCCACCAGATCGCCAGTTACCGATGACATCATCACGATGCGCCCGTCTTTGCGCGCAATCATCTCCGGCAGAACGGCCTTCGTCACGTTCCAGACGCCTTTAATGTTGACATCAATGTGGAAGTCGCGATCTTCATCGCTCATTTCAAGGAAGTTGCCAAGGCGGCATACGCCTGCATTGTTGACCAGAATGTCGATTTTGCCTTCAATTTTCTTCGCGCGTTTTACCGCTTCCGTAACCGACGCAAAATCTCTGACGTCTGCGTGAACCGCTGTGCAGCGATGTCCGCGCCCTGCCAGTTCATCCGCCAGCTTTTCAATCTCATCGGAGATATCCAGCAGGATTAAGTTCGCGCCATGGCGGGCAAACGTTCTGGCGATCCCCTCGCCAATACCCTGAGATGCGCCCGTAATCAATGCTGTTTTGCCCGTGAGTTTTCCCATTTCAATATTCTCCTTTTGAATATGAAGCCTTCACTTCATTCACGCAGAAGATACAGCATTAACAAATTCATGCTGAGGAATAGCTCACTAAATCAGGTTAATTTCAGGTAAAAAAAATCCCCGTCAGGGCGGGGATTTTCAATTTCATGACAGATAAGAACGCGGTAGGTCTGGTAAGCGTGAGCGCAACCAGGCAACACCGGGGTTACAGCGCCATCAGTCGATCCAGCGACGGTGCAAAATAATAGCCACCGGTGACCGGTTTGGTGAAGCGCAGCATCGCGTCACGTTTACCGTCGGTATCACCAAACATGCTCAGCAGTTGCTGCTCAATATTGTGCAGACGCGCGCAGTACGCGCAGAAATAGAGACCATGCGTACCGCTGGCTGTACCGTATGGCAGGCTCTGACGCACAATTTTCAGCCCCTTGCCATCTTCTTTCAGATCCACACGGCTCAGGTGAGAGGTGACCGGACGGTCGTCACCGTCGATCTCTTCGTTGGCTTCCTTGGTACGGCCAATCATCATTTCCTGGTCATGGATGCTCATGCGGTTAAGCTGCTTCAGGTTATGTTCCCAACGCTGCACGAATACATAGCTGCCACCGGCATCGACGCCATCTTTAATAACAGCGACTTCACGGCGCGTTTCTTCGCCTGCCGGGTTTTCAGTGCCATCAACAAAGCCGCTGAGGTCACGCTCTTCCACCCAGCGGAAACCGTGGATCTCT
This sequence comes from Citrobacter sp. wls716, assembly GCF_005280975.1. NCBI lineage: Bacteria > Pseudomonadati > Pseudomonadota > Gammaproteobacteria > Enterobacterales > Enterobacteriaceae > Citrobacter > Citrobacter sp. wls716. Next base: position 81,742 of record NZ_SZWX01000038.1, on the reverse strand, counting down.
TCTTTAACCTCAATGCAATCGCCAAATGCTTCCATTGCCGCCTGCGCAACGGAGAAGTTCACGTCATGGCGCAGCGAGAGAATATGGATCAGTACGTCATACTGGGTCGCCGGAGCCAGACCTTTACCGTAGGGGATGAAGTCCTTCAGCTCTTCCGCGCCCACGCCGCCGCTCAGTGTGCGCCAGGTGTTGTTGCCAAAAGCGACTACCGCGCCCAGATGCGCATCCGGAAATTTCGCTTCAAAGGTCGCCAGCTTATCGGCAAACGTTTTGCTGGCCGCTCGCAGGGCCTCAACATCACCTTTTACATTGGCTTCAATCCAAATCGCCGCACGGCAATGTTCTGGCAAAATGCCACTCTGAACCTGAGACATTGTTCCTCCTGAAAAAAGCTGCCACGACATCGTGGCATTGCTGGGCGTTATTCTACCTGTTTTTTTAGTAAGTCGATTTGTTCAGACGCAAATTAACGCCGCCAGATAATTTTGCTTACTTTCCACTCTTGTAGCGTATCGTCAGACGGCATTATGCCTTCAGGGCCGCTCCAGTCACCGGAAAAAATATAGCTAATATGCTGACTTCCTTCGGCTTTACACTCAACGCCCGCGCTATCATCACCGGTTGCTTTCTGGCAATGACCAAAAGCTTTAGTGTAAAGGTCGCTAAACGGTGTACCGATTTCGACACCCGCGGCTGATGCGATGTCGCTGTCCAATACATCAATGCGATTGATCGTTCCCTGGTCGCCATTGATCACCATTGCCAGCTTGTCACCTTTCATTGCCTCAAAAAAGCGCACGACAGTGCCGTTATTGGTTTTCATGCCACTACGCAGGCGATAATCGCCATCCAGCGCATCAGCAATGGTCTTTTCATCCAATGTCGTCGCACCCGTGAGTTTTCCCACGCCTTGCTCAGTGACCTCGGTCGAAGAACCAAACCAGTTCCACGGATTAGCGGCGGACCAGTTCACCGATGAGAGGGTTGAACACCCGGTCAGCACAAGCGGTATCGCGCATAACGTCAAACGCAGTGATTTCATTTCACTTCCTTCCATATTTATCAACGCTGCTTTGAGTCCGGTTTCACTAAAAAGTGCCGTTATTCTTTCTCGGGGGAAAAACAGGCGCGCAAACGTTGATTGGTTAACAGCCAGATCAGTGCGACGATATCCGCCACCAGCAGCGCCAGACCAACGCCGTTGACCTGATCGCCCCCCAACCACAGCATCGGCTGCCAGCAGAGCAACACCAGTTGAGCGAGGATCAGTAATCCACGCAGTCGGCGCCATAACCCAGGAAACGCAAAACGCCTGCCGCTAAGCAAAAACGCCAGCACCGCCGGAACTCCGGGAAGTAACCCCAGCCAGAACGCGTCATGATCGGGATAAAACAAATTCAGCAACGTGTTGCCCTGCTCACGGGAAGAACCGGCAATCACAAACAAAACCCAGGTGCGTGCCTGCAACAGCAGTACGCACCAGAAGAGAAAAGGCAAGCGCAGACGCCCATGACCGTCATAGTCGGCGGGATGGAACTCAGTACTCTTCATCTTCGATTAAACGTTTACCCAGATGGAGTACATCGGTATGTTCATAGCCCAGACGCTCATACATACCCAGCACAACGTCATTATCGTCACGCACCATGATTTGAATCTTTGGACAACCACGGGCAATGAGCTTTTTCTCCAGTCGGTTCAGCAGCGCATTAGCAATACCGCGCCCCCTGAACTCAGGATGCACGCCAAGGTAATAGGCGGAGCCACGATGACCGTCATAGCCCCCCATCACTGTGCCGACCACCTCGCCGTTCACTTCTGCGACCAGAAACAAGCTGACGTCATGATTGACCTTGCGTTCAATGTCCATTTCCGGGTCATTCCATGGACGCAGCAGATCACAGCGCTCCCAGAGGGTGATCACCTCTTCGAAATCTTCCTGGCGAAATACGCGTATTTCCATGGTATTGGTTTCCTTTTCAGGACGTTAAAAAGCGATTATGGCGCGAACCACTGATTTAGCCAATATCTGACGCGAAGCGACGGAAAAAATGGCATAATACGGAATTGTCACGTATTGAAATGAAAAGTAAAACAATTCTTATCCCGATCCGTCGCAACGGACAACGCGATACGATATAACGTTTAGAACCTTTTTTTTACAACTCAGGCCGTATGAGCACTTTTAAACCACTAAAAACACTCACATCGCGCCGCCAGGTGTTGAAAGCCGGGCTGGCCGCCCTGACGCTGTCAGGCATGTCGCAAGCCATCGCTAAAGAAGAAGCGCTTAAGACCAGCAATGGTCACAGCAAACCGAAAGCGAAAAAAGCCGGCGCTAAGCGCGTAGTTGTCCTCGATCCGGGTCACGGCGGGATTGATACCGGCGCCATTGGTCGCAACGGTTCAAAGGAGAAGCACGTGGTGCTGGCGATTGCCAAAAACGTGCGCTCGATTCTACGCAACCAGGGGATTGATGCACGCCTGACCCGCTCCGGCGATACGTTTATTCCACTGTACGATCGCGTCGAGATAGCCCATAAGCATGGCGCCGATCTGTTCATGTCGATTCACGCCGACGGTTTCACCAATCCGAGCGCCGCAGGTGCGTCGGTCTTTGCGCTGTCTAACCGCGGTGCCAGTAGCGCCATGGCGAAATATCTGTCCGACCGTGAAAACCGGGCCGATGAAGTAGCCGGAAAGAAAACCACCGATAAAGACCATTTGCTGCAGCAGGTATTGTTCGATCTGGTGCAAACCGACACCATTAAAAACAGCCTGACCTTAGGCTCGCATATTCTCAAGAAGATCAAGCCAGTACATCGTCTGCACAGTCGTAGCACGGAACAGGCCGCCTTCGTGGTGCTAAAATCACCATCAATTCCGTCGGTACTGGTCGAAACCTCGTTCATTACTAACCCGGAAGAAGAGCGACTGCTGGGCACGACGGCGTTTCGTCAAAAAATCGCTACCGCTATCGCCAATGGCATCATTAGCTATTTCCACTGGTTTGATAACCAGAAAGCACACTCGAAGAAACGTTAATCATGAAGCCCGATGCACAGCGCGTAAAACAGTTCCTGCTTAGTCTGCAGGATAATATTTGCCAGCAGTTATCCGCCGTCGATGGCGCAGAGTTTGTTGAAGATAACTGGCAGCGTGAAGCGGGCGGCGGCGGTCGTAGCCGGGTGCTGCGTAACGGTGGTATTTTCGAGCAAGCGGGCGTCAACTTCTCCCACGTCCACGGCGATGCAATGCCAGCATCGGCTACTGCACATCGCCCGGAGCTTGCCGGGCGCAGCTTTGAGGCGATGGGTGTCTCGCTGGTGGTGCATCCGCAGAATCCTTACATTCCGACCAGCCATGCCAACGTACGGTTTTTTATCGCGGAAAAACCGGGCGCCGACCCGGTGTGGTGGTTTGGCGGTGGCTTTGATTTAACGCCCTACTACGGCTTTGATGAGGATGCGATTCACTGGCATCGCACCGCGCGTGATCTGTGCCAGCCGTTCGGCAATGACGTTTATCCACGTTACAAGAAGTGGTGCGATGACTACTTCTTTCTCAAGCACCGTAACGAGCAGCGCGGCATCGGCGGACTGTTTTTCGATGATTTAAATACGCCAGATTTCGACCACTGCTTCGCCTTTATGCAGGCGGTCGGGCAAGGTTACACCGAAGCGTATCTGCCAATCGTCGAACGCCGCAAAGCGATGAGCTGGGGCGAGCGCGAGCGAAACTTCCAGCTTTATCGTCGCGGACGCTATGTGGAATTTAATCTGGTGTGGGATCGCGGCACGTTATTCGGTTTACAGACCGGCGGGCGCACGGAATCGATTTTGATGTCGATGCCGCCGCTGGTACGCTGGGAATATGACTGGCAGCCGGAAGCGAACAGCCCGGAAGCCGCCCTTAGCGAATTTATTCAGGTCCGCGACTGGGTGTAATGGCCTGATAGCGGCACAATTCGTAGGCCGGATAAGACGTGTTAGCGTCGCATCCGGCACAATAATCTCATCACGCCCACTGACGCATGCGCTGATGCAGCGTCAGCGACGGTTTCTCCGCAAACAACTGCTGGTAATCGGTAGCAAACTGCCCTAAATGCCAGAATCCCCACTGCATCGCAGCGTCTTTCACCGTCGCACTTTGCGACCACGGGCTAATAAGCTCCCGGCGCACGGCATTCAGACGAATACGTTTTAACCAGGCATTCGGTCCGATACCGAGGATTGCGTGAAACGCGTTTTGCAGCGTGCGACGACTCACATGTAGCTGGTTGCACAAGTCGAGTACGGTCAGCGGCTCTGACATATTTTCCAGCACATATTCGCGCGCCCGCGACAGCAGGCGGCGATAGCTCTGATGGCTGATGCTTTCAGCGGTCATAATCGGCTGAGCGTCTTCCAGCATGGTGCCCATCGCCAGCAGCAGGTTATCACCCAACACTTTGCGCACCGCCGGCTGATGAAGGTTCTCAGGATTCTCGCTAAACGTCGCCAGCGCCTGTTGCACAAAGCCCCATAGCGCGGCTTTGTGCTGTTCTTTCACCTCCAGCGCCGACTGGTTGCGCAGCATATGCAGCACCCTTTCCGGGTTATGCAGGAAGTTAGCCTGACGCGCAATGGTGTCTTCAGAGATAACGACCCCAAGAATGGTGTAATCATCGGGTGTACTCAGCTCAAACTCCGTTCCGCCTGGGCGGGTCGCAATTTCAGCACTGCCAAGGCATTGCGTACCAATAAATCCCTGCTCGCCGCGGGTGGCCGGAATACCAAACCAGAACGAGTTCGGCCAGACCAGGCATGACTGGCGCAGCGCAAGACCGGTGTATTCACGGAACACCTGAATATCATCAAGCAGGATTTCCGTGAACTCGCCATGAAATTTTCCCGGATGCAGTTGATCGTAAATCTGCTGCCAGGCGGTAATCGTCAGGGCATGCTCATACACATCTGTTGTTCGCCGTTGGTGAACATTGTCCACCTCGACCTTCGGCGTAAGTTTAACGTCTTCGGGTAATGCTTCATGATAAAGATGGTGCAGGTTTGCAGTACGGGTCTTTTTCATGATCTTTTAAGCCGGAAGCTTCAACGAAGCCCCCGGCCCTCCGACAGGTTAATTTTTTAAGCGATAGCGACTACTGCGTTTACGCAACGCTCCGTCAGAAAAGAGCTGTTCCAGCGCCTTTCTGGCTTCATCAAGTGACCAGCCAAAGTGCGCGGCCACTTCCCCTGCCGTCATTCCTTGACGGGTTGATGCCAACAACGCCAGGAGTTCATCAGAAGATTCAGATGTCACAGGCGTGTCCTGCGTCTTTTCCGCTTTGTCTTCTGGCATCATTTCTGGCTTCGGTGCGGGTTTCTTCGGCTGGCGCGTAAAACCGCCGATCAGCCACTGGGTGTCATCATCCGGCCGCCCTATCTCCTTGCGGCTGACAACACGTCCTGTACGCGCTGCAGCTGCGCTTCCGGCATCCAGCGCTGCACGACACGCGGCCAGATCGCCTTCCACCACCAGAGTCAGCCTGCCAGGATCCAGCACCTGGTGACTGAGCAGACGCACGTTCGCGGCTTTCAGCATGGCATCTGCCGCGTCTACGGCAGCCACCATGCCATCCACTTCCAGTAATCCCAGTGCATTGATCATCACAACCTCTCTTACGCGCGTTGTACCGGATTCCGGGCAATATCCAGAACAGCATCAGCGAAAGCATTACAGGCAGCTTTACAGGCAGCCTGGCTACCAGTTAAAAACGCCGCTGAGTAGTTGGTTTCTGACGGCGGCGGCACGTAGGTGACAATCTGTACATCGGCAGATTTGAGCGCAGCATCAATACCAAACGTTGCTTCCAGCGGCGGAGCCACCAGATACGCCATCGGATCGCCAAGTCGGCATCCTGCGGTCGCCGAGAGATACGAACCGGTACGCGAAACCACGTGCGCAAGGAAGGCGGTATCTTCTGCGTCATTGGCCCACTGGAACGCCGCGCCGCTTTCGATATTGGCGACCATCGCGTCCAGGCCGGCGCGAACTTCGGCCGGGTTAGGTCCACCGAGCATGATCAGCACTTCGCCCGAGGTTGGAGAGGGACTGTGCGCCGCGCCGGCATACAGCGAGCGGCCATAAACCACTTCCACCATCGCCTGTTTTGTCGCTTCGTCTGCAGCAATATACGCCACGTCATCAGAATCTGCTGTGATGAGTCCGAGACTACGTATATGTGGCGGTAATTTAAGTTCACGGGCAAAACCGTCATTTACCGAGGCAATCACGCGCATTGCGGTGACTGAAGGTCTAATCAAATCTAATGCTGGCATGATGCCTCCTTAACGGGTCATATTGATGCCGGACGCTTTTTGCTCCAGCATGCGCTTGGCCAAATCCACAATCACCGCCGCCGCTTCAACCGGTGGCGTACCGCCCTGGTGAATATTCGAGATACAGGTACGGTCAGCTTCAACGGTTGTCGCCACGCGTGGCGAATAGACGGCATAGCAAGAAAGACTTTCCGACTGGCCGAGGCCCGGACGTTCCCCAACCAGCAGGATCACCGCTTTTGCACCCAGCAGTTCACCGATCTGATCTTCGATTTTCACACGGCCATAGCGAACAAAGAACGGTGTCCCGACTTTTAATCCGGCCTGTTTTAAGCCTGACAACAGCGGCGGCAGGATCTCTTCGTAGTTAGCGGTGATGGCGTCGGTAGACAGGCCATCAGAGATAATCACCTGCACATCCGGGTTCATTACACACTGTGATTTCAGCGCTTCAATGGCTTCTGCGCTCAGACGACGCCCCATGTCCGGGCGCGTCAGATACAGGTTTTTGTCGCTGATTTCCGAGCGTACTTCCAGCAAGCCTTGCGCTTTCACCCACTCTTCCGGGACTTCTTTCAACACTGTGTCTTTTGAACGCGAGTGGTCGGCCAGGAAGCGCAGTAGCGCCTGAGTGCGCGGACGCGGACCGGCACGACCGGTACATACACGCGCGGCGGTGCTGCGGCGCAGCTCGGTCAGCACTTCTGCACGATGCGGGTTCTCAACGCCAATCCACGCTTTCGCTTCGGCTGAACCTAAGTCCATCGCACAGCTTTCACCCGTTGGTGCGGCGCACTGCGTAGTGCTGCATTTCGCTTCTGGTGACGGCGCTTGAGCCTGCGGCTGTGACTCCCCCATTGACGCCATTACACTGCGTACAATTTCTTCAATCTGTTTTTGATCCATCGTATGTCATCTCCGCGTCATCAGAAGAACAGTGACGGATCGCCCGCCCGTTTGGTCAGGCGACCGTTTGCCATAATGCCCATGGTTTCCAGCCAGCGTTCAAACTCCGGCGACGGGCGCAGGTTCAGCAACTGACGCACGGTCGCGGTGTCGTGGAAGGCGGTGGTCTGGTAGTTGAGCATGATGTCGTCACCGAGCGGCATGCCCATGATGTAGTTGCAGCCAGCGGTAGCGAGCAGAATCATCAGGTTTTCGTTGAGGTTCTGGTCAGCATCAGCATGGTTGGTGTAACAGCAGTCGCAGCCCATTGAGATGCCGCTCAGCTTGCCCATGAAGTGATCTTCTAAGCCCGCGCGAATAATCTGACGGTCGTTGTAGAGATATTCCGGCCCGATAAAGCCCACCACGGTGTTCACCAGGAACGGATCGTAGTGACGCGCCAGCCCGTAGTTACGCGCTTCCATCGTCACCTGATCGGCACCAAAGTTAGCGCCAGCGGAGAGCGCAGACCCTTGCCCGGTTTCAAAGTACAGGCTGTTTTCCCCGGCGATGCGGTTGAACTCCGCGCCCACTGCACGCGCCTCATCCAGCATCGCCAGCTCAACGCCAAACTCTTTTAAACCTTTCTCACTGCCGCAGATACTCTGGAAAATCAGCCCGCCCGGTGCGCCGCGACGAATCGCTTCGATCTGGGTGGTCACGTGCGCCAGTACGCAGCCCTGGGTCGGAATATTGAACTTGTCGATAACGCCATACACGGTATCGAGCACGCGGCTTAAGTTTTCCACGTCATCCGTGACCGGGTTGACGCCAATTACCGCATCGCCCGCACCGAAGGACAGCCCTTCATAGATTTGTGCAGCAATACTCTGCACGTCATCACGGGTGTCGTTCGGCTGTAAACGACAGCTGAAGGTGCCCGGCAAACCGATGGTGGTGTTAGCCTTTTTGATCACCGGCATTTTCTTACCGCCGTAGATCAGGTCCGCGTTAGAGCAGATTTTTGCTACCGCGGCGACCACTTCCGACGTTAACCCTTTGCGCGTAAACGCAATGTCATCCACGGAGGTTTCATCGCTCAGCACGTACTCGCGCAGCTCGCTTATACTCCAGTTTTTGATGCGGTTATAGGCCGTTTCGTTGACGTCATCCTGAATAAGACGCGTCACGCAGTCCTCTTCATAGGAAATCACCGGGTTGTTGCGGATATCCGCCACCGTCATTTCCGACAATACCTGCTTAGCCGCCACGCGCTCTTGCGAACTGGTTGCAGCCACGCCTGCCAGCACATCCCCCGAACGCAGTTCGTTGGCTTTTGCCAGCACCTCTTTAACATCCTTAAACTGATAAACATTGCCGAACAATGTGGTCTTTAGTTTCATAAGTCGTTCCCTCAGGAAGGAAATGCGAGTGATTTCACCGTCACCGGCACAACCGATCCGCCAAAAAGAGGCGTACCAATGTCGATATAGTCCCCCGCGCGGACAACCACCTCATCGATGACCGCCAGCGGGTGTTGCTGTAACTGTGGGCGTAACAGCATGCCCAGGGCTTTACCAAAATCCTGCTCGGCTACCACCAGCAGGGGATGCGGATTCGGATAGCGCGCGACAAAGGCCAGCAGCGCATCAATCACCGTTAACAGCGCGGCGTAGCGCACCGGTAGCGAACCGGGCAGCGCCAGCACGTAGGCGTCAGTTTTCGGGTCAAGGTCGAGCTGCAGCAGCGCCTGCTGCCAGGCGGCCACCAGATCAGCCTCATCAACCGGAATCGCCACCGGCAGATTGCGCAGCGGAAGCGCCACACCCTCCAGCCAGATGGTGCTGCCCGAAAGCGACAGCGTATGCGCCCCGGCACCAATCACCGTGGCGCGCACGGTTTGCGCCGGAAACTGCACGTTCATCTCACGCAGGCGCGGATGTTCATGCAGCGCCGTTGCTAACAGCGGCCCAATGTCGGAAAAACAGAACGGATCGGCAGGTTGGTTGCGGTAGCACTCGCCCACCCCACCGGACAACGTAATCACTTCAGGCTTCACGCCAACAGGCAGCAGACCGGTTTGCATCAGCGCCTGCGCCAGCGGTGAAAGCGTGCCGTCAATCACCTCCACAATCAGCGCCGCCATCCGTCGGGCCACCTGAACAAGCTGCGCCGCATTGAGGGTTCGGGCATCAGTGCCTGGACCAAATACGTCATCAACAATCATCTGCCCCGGCTGATGCGCATGTACTACGCGCCCCTGGCCGTCCGTTTCCAGTAGCCGCCCGCCGACGTTCAGGCAGGCCGAGCCGCTGACTTTTCCCGCGTCGAACAGGACGTAATTCGACGTACCGCCGCCGATGTCGATATTCAGTACGCGGCACAACTTCTGCTCGGACAGGGTTTGTGCCCCCGCACCATGACCAGCAATCACCGATTCCAGATGTGGGCCAGCGCTTGCCACCACGAAGTCGCCCAGCGACTGGGAGAGCGCCATCACCGCCGGGCGCGCGTTGCGCGTTTTGGCACTTTCCCCGGTAATGATGATCGCGCCGGAATCGACGGTCTCTGGCGCAATCCCCGCCGCCTGATACTGGGCGAGGATCAGGGCTTTCAGTTCGGCCTCTTTCAACCCGCCCTGCTTATCAACGGGGGTAAAGAACACCGGGCTTTGCCAGCTAATTTCGCGTTTGATGAATTCGTAGCGCGGCACCTGCGACACTGCCGCACGGTTAACCAGCTCAAGGCGGGAGAAGATCACCTGAGTGGTGGTGGTGCCGATATCGATACCGACGCTGAGTAGCTGGCGAGTATTCACGATTGCGCCTCCGGATTGGTTTCTGCTGGTGCCGGAACATCTTCGTCTTTCGGTACTAACAGCATAGCCACGCCAATCGCCGTCACGCCGCCAATCAGCTTGCCGACAATCATCGGGAAGATCATGGCGTTCATGTTGGCAGCGGCGAAGCCTAAGTGGTCACCCAGCGCGAAGGCCGCTGAGACCGCGAACGCGCAGTTGATCACTTTGCCGCGGGTATCCATGTTTTTCATCATGCCGAACATTGGGATGTTGTTGGCAAGCGTTGCCACCATACCCGCAGCCGCAATGTTATTGACTTTTAACAGGTTGCCGACGCTCATCAGCGGTTTTTCAAACCAGCGGGTCAGCAGCAGCACCATTGGGTAGGCACCCAGCAGCACACAGGAGATAGAACCGATAACTTCGATGGCGCGCATCACTTCACCCGGCTTATCGCCTGGCGCCATGAAAATAGGATCAAGACCCGGGATCAGCTCCCAGCCGAGCAGGAATTTAATCACCGCAGCCGCCAGACCGAGGGTGATCAGCGCTACCAGGAACTTGGCGAAGATCTGGAAGCCGTTGATCATTTTTTCCGGGATGAATTTCAGTCCCAGCGCCACCAACACGGCCACGATCAGCACCGGGATCATGTTCATCAGGATCAACGCAAAGGTGAACTCCACCGGCTGACCGTTGATTTCCACACCGGAGTACATCGCGACCAGACCACCCGCAATACAGCCAATCGGAATGGTGACGATACCGGCCAGCACGCCCAGCGCCAGATAACGACGGTCAGACGGTTCAATAATTCCCAGCGCAACCGGAATGGAGAACACCAGCGTCGGTCCCATCATCGCGCCGAGGATCAGGCCAGAGTACAACCATGCCGCCACGTCGCCGCCCGCCAGTTCTTTCGCCAGGAAGAAGCCGCCCATATCGCACGCCAGCAGCGTTCCGGCAAACATCGACGGGTTCGCGCCCAGCATTTCATACAGCGGAATAATCACCGGCCCGAGCACATGCGCCAGTACCGGCGCCAGCGCGGTCATACCGACCATCGCCAGGCCCAGCGCGCCCATTGCCATAAAGCCTTCTTCAAACTGACCGCCCGATCCCTCAATGCTCTTACCGAACTTACCGAGGAAGCGCGCCGAACCGCCGAACTGCGACAGGATCCTGTCCACGGCGGCAATCAGCATAAAGAACATCATGATGTACATGATGATTTCGTTAATTCCCATAGCCTTCACTCCCTGTCATATGTGTATTTATTGTGCCGCCGCATACAACGCGATAATTTCGGCCTGCGTGGCGGTGCGTGGGTTACTGCGAATACAAATATCCTCCAGCGCGGCGTGTGCCCATGCGCTGTAATGCTCGGGTTTTGCCCCAACGTCTGAGAGCCGTTTGGTCTGGCCCACTTCGGCGATCAGCTCGCTGACCGCGCTGATGGCGTCACGATCGTCTGATTTCTTATTGGTTAACGCCCTGCCGATATGGCTGAAGCGCTCACGACACACCATGCGGTTGAACCCCATTACCGTGGGTAGCAGCATGGCGTTAGCCTGTCCGTGTGGGATGTGCAGCGTCGCACCCGGCTGGTGCGCCATCGCGTGACACAGACCCAGCCCCGCGCTGGAAAACGCCATTCCCGCCATGCAGGACGCCAGTAACATGCTTTCACGCGCCGCCAGATCGTGGCCGTAGCCCACCGCTTTCGGCAGCGATTTGCCGATCATCGCAATCGCGCCAATCGCCAGGCTGTCGGTAAACGGCGTCGCGTTCAGGGCGCTGTACGCTTCAACGGCATGGGTCAGCGCGTCAATGCCGGTCATTGCCGTCACGTGCGCCGGAACGCCTTCCGTTACCGCGGCATCCAGAATGGCGACGTCCGGCATCAGGGTTGCGTGGGCCAGCACTTTTTTGAGTCCGGTGGCGGCGTCGATAATCACCGTAACGTTGGTGGTTTCTGACCCGGTCCCGGCGGTGGTTGGCACGGCAATCAGCGGCAGACGCGGGCGCAGCACGCTGTGCTCCGTCATGTCAGCCAGTGTTTGCGTCGGGTTGGTCACCAGCAGCGCCACTGCTTTAGCGGCATCCAGTACAGAGCCGCCACCAAAGGCCACCACGCCATCGCACTTCGATTCACGCAGTTGCGCGACCGCCGCGCAGACGTCCGTAATACACGGTTCGCCGACCGGACATGGCCACAGCGTCATTGCCACGCCTTTCATCGCCAGGCTACGTTCCAGAGCGGCGGTCATCCCCGCCTGATGCAGGAAGCTGTCAACCATGACGAACATATGCGTCAGTCCGCGCGTTTGCGCTTCCTGTCCGCAGGTGCTGAGCGCTCCCAGTCCGCATAATGTGACCGGTGGAACGCTGAACGTTTTTACGCGTTGCAGATTCAGGGCATCGAATGCCTGAAAGAGCGCGGTCTGCAATTCAGCTTGCATAGATTCCTTCCGCTTTTACTTTTCCGCTATTGGCAATCGCCAGCGGGGTCATAAACAGACTGTGCTGCGGTAAATGCACCTGCAGCTCCGGGAAACGCTTACGAAAAAGCTCATCAACACCCGGCTGCATACAGGACCCACCAGCCAGCCATAAATCCGTTATCCCTTGTCCGGCAATATGATGGGCGACGATTTCCGCCATCTTTTCGTAAACCGGCTTAACCACCGGCCAGATTTCTTTGCCGTTGCTGCGTTTGAACTGCTCGGCTTCTTCCAGTTGAATACGACGGTTCCCGGCAAGCGTCAGGGAAATGTGGTGCCCACCGGTCGCTTCATCGGCGGAGTAAGTCACTTTGCCCTGTTTCACAATGGCGATACCGGTCGTACCACCGCCGATATCGACGACTCCGGCGTTATCAAGCGCCAGCAGATCCGCCACGGCGGTTGGCTCATCCAGCACATGGCTCACCTCAAGCCCGGCAGACTCCAGCACGTTGATAGAGATACGCGGGTCAGTGCCCGGCGGGAATGAGGTAGCCGCATGAGTAAAACGGCAACCCAGTTGTTGCTCGAGCGTATCGAGATGGCGACGAACAATGGTCACAGCACCGAAGAAATCCCAGACGATGCCATCGCGCACGACGTCAGCCCAGTCCAGACAAACCGCAACCGGCTGCCCATCACTGTCGACAACCATCGACACCACATCACAGGTTCCCAAATCAACGCCCAGCCACAGCGGTGAATCGCTTACGGCAGGCATCTGGTTACACAGCGATGCCGCTTTTTGCAGTCTGGGTGTGAGCCACAGTTGTTCGTCATGCGCCATCTCTTTCACTCCTTATACGATGCGAAACGCATCCACCAGCACACAGCGACGCAGGCGTACAAACGTGCGCGCACTGGTCACCCCTTCCCCGGTTGGCGTGGTAATGGTCATGGTCGTCCAGCCTTCGCCGCCAAGCCCAAGGCCGGCAATGCACGGTCCGTTCTTGACGAAAATACTGGTGTCGATGGCGTTAGCCATACGGTTCATGTTGTCGATGTTGCGTGAGTGCATCGCCGCCGTATGGTGACAACCACCTTCGAGCGTAACGGCCAGCGCAATGGCTTCGTCAACGTTAGCCACCCGCACCACCGGCAGCACCGGCATCATCAGTTCAGTCACAGCAAACGGATGCGTGGCGGAGGTTTCGACGAACAACAAGCGGGTTTGCTCCGGAACATTCAGGCCGATCGCCGCGGCGATTTTTGCCGCATCGCGCCCGACCCAGTCACGGCTGACGGTGCCTTTACCGCGCTCATCGACATTTTTCAGCAGTACCGGTTGCAGCTGTTCAGCCTGGGCTGTCGTCAGTTTGACCGCATGTTGGCCTTCCATCAGACGCATCAGTTCATCAGCAACGCTATCCACGACAATCAGCACTTTTTCATCGGCACAGATAATGTTGTTATCAAACGATGCGCCTTTGACGATGGACTGCGCGGCGCGGGTCAGATCGGCCGTTTCATCCACCACCACCGGCGGATTACCAGCACCAGCGGCAATCAGACGCTTGTTGGTATGCTTACGCGCAGACTCCACCACCGCTTCACCACCGGTGACGACCAGCAGTCCGATGCCCGGGTATTTGAACAGACGCTGTGCGGTTTCGATATCCGGGTTAGCAACGGTAACCAGCAGGTTTGCCGGACCACCTGCGGCGACTACCGCCTGGTTAAGCAGGCCGATCGCGCGCTGAGAAACGCCTTTTGCTGCCGGATGCGGCGCAAAGACGACGCTGTTACCCGCGGCAATCAGGCTGATGGCGTTGTTAATGACGGTCGCAGCCGGGTTGGTGGACGGCGTTACCGAAGCCACCACGCCCCACGGTGCGTTTTCAATCAGCGTCAGGCCGTTATCGCCGGTCAATACCTGTGGAGACAGGCATTCCACGCCCGGGGTACCGCGAGCCTGCGCCACGTTTTTGGCAAATTTATCTTCAACGCGTCCCATGCCGGTTTCACTGACGGCAAATTCCGCTAATTCTCTGGCGTGTTTTTCGCCCGCTTCACGAATGGCGTGAATGGCCAGTTGGCGCATAGCGACGCTTTTCAGCCCCTGCTGGGCCAGTTTTGCTGCCGCCACTGCGTCATCCAGGGAGGCAAAGACGCCCATTTCTTGAACGGCACTGACGGGTTGACTGCTGTCTTTCATTTTCAGCAGCACCGCTTTCACGACCTGTTCAATATCCTGTTGATTCATGATTTTCTGCCTTATTTGTGAAATACCACTTTCCCACCTGCCACCACTTCATCGACGATGCCAATCACGCACAGATCGACAGGCGATGAGTCGTTATGGTGCGCCTGGCGGGCTGAGCTTCCACTGACCAGCAGCACCCACTCTCCGGTTCCCGCCCCGATGCTGTCTATCGCAACAGCGCACTGCCCGTCGGGATTTCCCTGGGCATCAATCATTTCCACCATCAGCAACTTGTCGTGCGCGAGCCCCTGATGGCGAACGGTACAAACAATTTGTCCTGTGACGATTGCCAGTTTCATACCCGCCTCCGTGGCATATTTCAGGTAAAACCTCCCCCTACCCTCCGCAGAAGGTAATGTGAAAAGGAGAGAGGGTGACGCCAGCTTTCTCTTAACGATCCAGTGGCGTCACATGGACGACTTACATATCGTTGCTGTCGCCTTTGAAGCTGATCGGGAACACTTCTTCCAGATCGCCATGCGGACGCGGGATAACGTGTACAGAAACCAGTTCACCGATACGCTGCGCGGCAGCAGCACCGGCATCCGTAGCCGCTTTGCAGGCTGCAACATCACCACGAACCATGGCAGTACACAGGCCGCCACCGATCTGCTTCACGCCAACCAGTTTCACGCGTGCCGCTTTAACCATCGCGTCAGAAGCCTCAATCAGTGCAACCAGGCCCCGGGTTTCAATCATTCCTAATGCTTCCATTGTGCTTTCCTCTTAATCAAAGGGGTCCAGAACGGGACCGTTCATTCAACCAGTGTTTGCGAGACGCTTTCACGGCTCACGTCAGTCTGGCGCGGCACAGCTGCCACCAACGCCAGTTCGATAATTTCCTGTACGCTACAGCCGCGAGAGAGGTCGTGGAGTGGTGCGGCAAGTCCCTGAATCAAGGGGCCAACGGCACGATACCCTCCCAAACGCTGGGCGATTTTATAACCAATATTGCCTGCCTCCAGCGATGGGAAAACCATCACATTGGCATTGCCCTTTAACGGACTGGCGGGCGCTTTTTGCGCGGCGACATCCGGCACAAAGGCAGCATCAAACTGCAGTTCCCCATCCACGGTAAGCTGTGGAGCGCGCTCACGAACG
Organism: Citrobacter sp. wls716; assembly: GCF_005280975.1. Classification (NCBI taxonomy): domain Bacteria; kingdom Pseudomonadati; phylum Pseudomonadota; class Gammaproteobacteria; order Enterobacterales; family Enterobacteriaceae; genus Citrobacter; species Citrobacter sp. wls716. The sequence goes on along the minus strand of NZ_SZWX01000038.1, from coordinate 65,929 downwards.
ATCTCGGTCGCCTGCTGCACGTTAGCGACATTGGGATGACGAGCACTGCCGTTGCTGGAAAACGACAGCATGGCGACACGCGGTTCTTCACCGGTAATCGCTTTCCAGGTTTCAGCGCTGGCGATGGCGATGTCCGCCAGCTGTGCAGCGGTGGGCTGCGGCACAACGCTACAATCTGCAAACCCTAATGACGGCCCGAGATACTGCGGCAGCATCAGGAAAATTGACGACAGCGTTTTGCAACCAGGTTGTAATCCAATAATGCGCAATCCTGCACGCAGCACATTTGCCGTTGACGACAGGTTGCCCGCAATACACACATCGGCTTTACCGGCGCTGACCATCGCGGCGGCAAACATCAGCGGATCGTTGAGCTTCTCTCGCGCATCCGGCGGCGTTTTTTCGCCCGCGCGGGCCAGCCAGCGCAGAGCAAACTCTTCACGCATCTGTACATTGCTTTGTGGATCAATAACCTGAATACCGTCCATGGCTACGCGATGGCTGAGCGCAAACTGACGCAGCGCAAACGGGCTGGCGACGAGAATGGGGCGTGCCAGACCATGCTGGTGCAGGTAATTGGCGGCTTTCAGCACCCGTACATCCAGCGCATCCGGGAACACCACCCGAGCCGGCGTTTGTTTAGCGAGTTGGCGAGCACGTTCAATGATCATGACTTCTCCCCCAGTCGCTGTTGGATTTGGCTGACGCTTAGCGGATGCTTCGCTACGCTCAGAATCATCATCACGTAAACCGTGCTGGAAAGACGGTTGAGCGCCTGCAGAATGTCCGGCCGCATAACGTCAAAACTGCGGGTGATAAACACCTGAGCGGCCACCGTTTCCGTTTCGCGGACTTTGGTACGCAGCAGATTAAGCAGCGCGCAATCACGTCCGTGGCTGGCTTCCGGCACCAGATGATCGTGGTCCAGGTAGCGCAGCGGCTGATGCGAAAGCCGGTGTAAATCTTCGTCGCTTAAGCCAACGATGGCCTGTGCGGCCAGCGGTTCGTCCACAGCATCAGCACGCATAATGTTGCCCAGGCGCGAGCGAATATCCGCCAGCCACGGCTGCCAGGGTTCCGCCAGTTCAATTTGCAACCACACGGCCAGACCAATGGTGCTGTCCAGCGCGGCGCGAAATCCAAGTCTGGGGTCACTTTTGGCGACCATTTTGTCCGCCGTCAGATGCGTCAGCGTGTCAGGTTTCTTCGCCACCGGTTGATGACACAGTTCACAGGTCGCCTGCGGATGTGTATCGCTGCTGGTCAAACCATGTACCGGCTGCGGCTGCTGTTCCTCGTCGTCAACAAACAAGCTTCCCTGCTCGTCGATATACTTAATGCGCAGACGACGGCTTTCCAGCAGCTCCCGGGCAGACGGCGTCAGGCGGGCATCAGCGGGGAGATGAATTTCAGCCCCTTCGCTGAGCGTATGATTCGCTCTGAGCCATGCTTCGGTAATGAAATCCTTCATACATCCGCCTTAGCAGGACTGCCAGTTCGCAGGCCAGGCCACATACAGGAACTTCACTGTTGATGGCGTACCAAATTCGATGCTGGAGCCTTTCGGGATAAACATCACGTCCCCGGCTTTGGCAATCATGGTTTCGCCTTCATGGCGAACGTGCAGTTCGCCTTCCAGAATCATGTCGATTTCGTCGTAGTTCAGCGTCCATGGGAAAAATGCGTTATCCCACTGCATAAACCCGGCGGCCATGCTGCTACCGTCCTGGTCAGTGACTAAGTCGGTTAAGCCGACGCAGTGCGGTTGCGCGCCATCAAAACGGCCAAACTTCACACTGCTGCCGTCGATAACTTTCACGCCGCCTTTGCCGGTCACCGAGTTAAAGCTCGGCTGCATTCCGCCCTGCTCCAGCGACTGCTTTTCTTTCATCACTTTGTCCATCAGCTGCGCGACCAGGCTTTCGGTAAACTGTCCTTCCGGCAGTTGTGCAATGATGGTTTCACGAATACGCTGGCTTTCCGTTTTGCCGTCATCCACCGCAGCAGGTGCGGTGGCAGTTGGCGCGGATTCATCGCATTCAGTGATAGTGACGCCGAGCAGCGCCGCAACTTCGCGCGCCTCCGGGGTGATGATGCTGGCGCGCAGAACAACCGATACGTCCTGTTCGCCGCGTGCGTGGGCCGCACGAATATCGTTAGCTGTGATGAGTTTTTTCACCTGCCCTTTCCTCCTTTTGGCTGAGCTCAGTCAGATAATCCACCAGGTGCTGCACACTGCTTGGGTCGTGGCTATTGAGCTCAAAAATCGGCTCCTGAAACCCTAGCCCGCGAAGTAATTGTCGCGTTGCGGCGACATTGGCATCCGGCACATCCGTTTTGCTGATAACGGCGATTTGTCGTTTACTGGCGCCGATATCCAACAGCCCGGCAGGTAAGCGACTTTCTTTATCATTTGCCGCATGTATATAAATCAACGTATCGACATCCTGCAGCGTGGTAATTAAGGCGTGATACCAGCGCGGATGGCTAAAATATTCTCCTGGCGTATCGATATCGCCGTTTTCATTAAACTCCACGGCCTGTGTTTTTCTGGCGAGGGAATAATTCCCCTGTAGCGCATTAAAGAGCGTTGTTTTCCCCGCCCCCACCGTACCGACAAATGCAATACGTTTCATCGCCGCCTCTGATTAACTTTTCGTCAGGTTGCACAAAGTGAAATTTAATAATCGCCCCAAACCGCTTACCGTCTGTAATAACGCTTCCTCTACCGCGCCAACCGAGCCGTAGATCACCAGCGCGCCGCTGAATCTATCGAGAAAGCCGATGTGTACATCCGCCGCTTTCATGGCTAAGTCACCGGCAATCATTGCGGTTTCACCTGGCGTCAGCGTCATAATGCCGATAGCGCCCGCTTCGGGAACGCCGATCTTTTTCGCCAGTTCCTCACCGGGGTGCGCAATGAGATGCGCCAGCGTGACCTGTTTCCCCGGCACAAATTCCTGAATAATGCGTTCTTTTTCCATTGCCCACCGCCTCCGCTAAAACTGCCCCCATCGTGGCAATTTTTTGTCAGAGTAAATAACAAAATTCGGCAACCAGGTTTAAAAGGTGAAGTGGATCACTAAGAAAAGGGAAATAAAAAGGCGCGGGAGAAACCCGCGCCGGAATTAATTAAAGTGAAATTACAGCGGCTGAGTCTGTGCTTCAACGACCGCCAGCGCCACCATATTAACGATACGACGAACAGAGGCGATCGGTGTTAATACGTGAACCGGTTTAGCTACGCCCATCAGTACCGGGCCAACCGTTACGCCCTCGGAACTTGAAACACGTAGTAAGTTGTAACTAATACGCGCGGCTTCCATATTCGGCATCACCAGAATATTGGCGGAGCCTTTCAGCGGGCTGTCCGGCATGCGGTCATTACGAATACTTTCCACCAGCGCGGCGTCACCGTGCATTTCACCGTCAATCATCAGTTCTGGCGCACGTGCCTTAATCAGCGCCAGCGCTTCGCGCATTTTGCTGGCCGACGGGCAGTTAGATGAGCCAAAGTTGGAGTGCGACAGCAACGCTACCTTCGGTTCGATACCAAAGCGACGCACGGTTTCTGCCGCCATAATGGCGATTTCAGCCAGTTGATCCGGCGTCGGGTCGTCGTTGACGTAGGTATCGGCGATAAAGGTATTACCGCTTGGCAGCAGCAGCGCGTTCATTGCCCCCGCCGTATGCACTCCGTCACGGTGACCAAATACCGCGTTCACCACGCTGAAGTGCTCGTGGTAGTCGCCGATCGTACCGCAGATCATCGCATGCGCTTCACCGCGCTGCACCATGATCGCACCGATCACCGTGGTATTAGCAATCACCGCCCGCTGCGCCTGCTCCTGGGTGATCCCACGGCGCTTCATGATCTGATAATACTCACTCCAGTACTCTTTAAAGCGCGGATCGGATTCATTGTTGACTATTTCAAAATCAACGCCCGCTTTGATCTGCAGACCCAGTTTCTGGATGCGCATCTCGATCACGCTCGGACGACCAATCAGGATCGGCTTCGCCAGACCTAAAGTGATCAATTCCTGGGTGGCGTGCAGCACACGCGCCTCTTCCCCTTCCGTCAATACCACGCGCTTCGGCGCTTTGCGTGCCAGCGAGAAAATCGGCTTCATGAACAAGTTAGTTTTGTAGACAAACTCACTCAGCTTATCGATGTAAGCATCAAAGTCGGCAATCGGGCGCGTCGCCACGCCAGAGTCCATCGCCGCCTTCGCCACCGCAGGCGCTATTTTGACGATCAGACGCGGGTCGAACGGTTTAGGAATAATATATTCCGGGCCAAAGCTCAGGTCCTGATCGCCATAGGCTGAGGCCACAACTTCGCTCTGCTCGGCATGCGCCAGTTCCGCAATCGCATGTACCGCGGCCAGCTTCATCTCTTCGTTGATGGCGGTAGCACCGACGTCCAGCGCGCCGCGGAAGATGAACGGGAAGCACAGCACGTTGTTAACCTGGTTCGGATAATCAGAGCGGCCGGTGCAGATGATGGCGTCGGGACGTACCTCTTTTGCCAGCGGCGGCAGAATTTCCGGTTCCGGGTTAGCGAGTGCAAGAATCATCGGCGCGCGCGCCATTTTCTTGACCATTTCCTGGGTCAGCACTTTCGGGCCGGAGCAACCGAGGAAAATGTCTGCGCCATCAATCACGTCGTCCAGCGTGCGCTTACCGTCATCCACCACCGCGTAGGCCGCTTTGGTTTCGGCCATATTCGGTTCACGATCTTTATAAATCACGCCTTTGGAGTCGCAGACCACAATGTTGTGTTTCTGCATGCCCAGCGCCACTAGCAGGTTCATACAGGCAATCGCCGCCGCGCCTGCGCCAGACACCACCATGCGCACGTCGGAGATATTTTTCTCCACCACCCGCAGACCGTTAAGAATGGCGGCGGTACTGATGATTGCCGTGCCGTGCTGATCGTCGTGGAAGACCGGAATATTCATGCGCTCACGCAGCTTTTGCTCAATGTAGAAGCATTCCGGCGCTTTGATATCTTCGAGGTTGATACCGCCAAACGTCGGCTCAAGAGCCGCGACCACGTTGATAAATTTATCCGGATCGAGTTCATCAACTTCGATGTCAAACACGTCAATTCCGGCGAATTTCTTAAACAGAACGCCTTTCCCTTCCATCACTGGCTTGCCAGCCAGCGCGCCAATGTTGCCCAGCCCCAGCACCGCCGTACCGTTGGAAATAACCGCAACCAGATTACCGCGCGCGGTGTATTTGTAGGCGGCCAGCGGGTCTTTTTCAATTTCCAGACACGGAGCTGCAACACCGGGTGAATAGGCCAGCGCAAGGTCACGTTGAGTGGCAAGCGGTTTGGTCGGAGAAACCTGAATTTTGCCTGGTACTGGAAATTCGTGGAAATCGAGGGCGCTTTGTTTTAACTGGTCATCCATCTTGTTGTTCCTTTCACGTATCGATCAAAAAAGTGTCGCAGGTAACCCTTCTATTGAGCCGCACATTATCACCTCTGTCAGCGGCGCAAACTTTGAAGGTCGCCAAACTCTCACTACTCAAAGAAAGAATTTGTTATCAATTTATAACAGCCATGTTACCTGCTTAAGCCAGCAATACCATGCCTGTCTGCTATGCTTTTTGCTGACAACGCCTGCAAATTCTCCAAAAGTGTGAATTAACACACGCTCTAACGCTTTACTTTTCAAGGAGTATTTCCTATGACCCGTAAAGAGCTTGCCAATGCCATTCGTGCGCTGAGTATGGATGCCGTCCAAAAAGCCAACTCAGGCCATCCCGGCGCACCGATGGGAATGGCAGATATCGCCGAAGTGCTGTGGAACGATTTTCTCCGCCATAATCCGAGCGATCCTCACTGGTACGATCGCGATCGGTTTATTTTGTCCAACGGCCACGCCTCAATGCTGCTTTACAGCCTGCTGCATCTTTCCGGCTATGACCTGCCGCTGGAAGAGTTAAAAAACTTCCGCCAGTTGCATTCAAAAACGCCCGGCCACCCGGAGCTTGGCTACACACAGGGCGTGGAAACCACCACCGGGCCGCTGGGCCAGGGTTTAGCCAACGCTGTCGGAATGGCGATTGCCGAACGCACGCTGGCGGCGCAGTTTAACCAGCCGGACCATGAGATTGTCGACCACTTCACCTGGGTTTTTATGGGCGACGGTTGTCTGATGGAGGGGATTTCCCACGAAGTCTGTTCGCTGGCGGGCACGCTGGGACTGGGCAAACTCATCGGTTTCTACGATCACAACGGCATCTCAATTGATGGCGAAACCAAAGGCTGGTTTACCGACGATACCGCGAAACGCTTCGAGGCCTACCACTGGCATGTGATACACGATATTGACGGTCACGATCCTGAGGCGGTGAAAAAAGCGATTCAGGAAGCGCAAAGCGTTACCGACAAGCCGTCGCTGATTATCTGCCGCACGGTGATTGGTTTTGGATCACCGAATAAAGCCGGGAAAGAGGAAGCGCACGGTGCGCCGTTAGGTGAAGAAGAAGTGGCCCTGGCCCGACAGAAACTGGGCTGGCATCATCCAGCTTTTGAGATCCCCAAAGAGATTTATCGGGCGTGGGACGCGCGTGAGAAAGGCGAAAAAGCGCAACAGGACTGGAATGAGAAATTCGCGGCGTATCGACAAGCGCATCCGGAACTGGCGGCAGAGTTTACCCGCCGGATGAGCGGAGAACTGCCGGAAGCATGGGAAGAAACGACCCGGAAATATATTACCGACCTGCAGGCCAACCCGGCCAAAATCGCCACCCGTAAGGCCTCGCAAAATACCCTGAACACCTACGGACCGATACTGCCCGAACTGCTTGGCGGCTCGGCGGATCTTGCGCCCAGCAACCTGACCATCTGGAAAGGCTCCACTTCTCTTAAAGAGGATCACGCAGGAAACTACATCCACTACGGCGTGCGTGAATTTGGCATGACCGCCATTGCCAACGGTATCGCGCACCACGGTGGCTTCGTACCGTACACCGCAACGTTCCTGATGTTTGTTGAATATGCCCGTAATGCCGCGCGCATGGCGGCGCTGATGAAAGCCCGACAAATTATGGTTTATACCCACGACTCAATTGGTCTGGGGGAAGACGGTCCCACGCATCAGGCCGTCGAACAGCTCGCCAGCCTGCGACTGACGCCGAATTTCAGCACCTGGCGACCGTGCGATCAGGTTGAGGCGGCAGTGGGTTGGAAGCTGGCAGTCGAGCGTCATAACGGCCCTACGGCGCTGATCCTCTCCAGGCAGAATCTGGCACAGGTTGAACGCACGCCTGAGCAGGTGCAGCAGATTGCCCGCGGCGGCTATGTGCTGAAGGATAGCGGCGGTAAGCCGGATGTCATCCTGATTGCCACAGGTTCAGAAATGGAAATTACATTGCTGGCGGCGGAAAAACTGACCGGTGAAGGCCGTAACGTACGGGTAGTTTCTCTGCCCTCAACTGATATCTTCGACGCCCAGGATGAGGCGTACCGGGAGTCGGTCCTGCCGGCAAACGTCAGCGCACGCGTGGCGATAGAAGCGGGTATTGCCGACTATTGGTACAAATATGTCGGCCTGAAAGGGGCTATTGTCGGCATGACCGGTTATGGGGAATCTGCCCCGGCAGACAAGCTGTTCCCGTTCTTCGGCTTTACGGTGGAGAACATCGTCGACAAAGCGCATAAGGTGCTGAACACCTGATGGCGACGCTCACGCGTCTTATCAGGCCTACGACATCTATCACCATCAGGCCGTATAAGGCGCAGTCGCATCCGGCATTAAATTAACGCGTAATCCACAGCGTGGGCCAGGCATCTGGTCCATGCCAGTTATCACAGCTTGGCTCTTGTGCGTAACGCACCAAACGAAAGCGCTGGCCGTCAAACCGCCAGCGAGTCTGGATCCCGCAGTCCGATAAACCTCGCCCTTTGGCGAGAGTGACCAATTCGCGAGATTTCTCGTCAAACGTAGCGTTGGTCAGCTCCATGTCGGTACTGTCAGCATCGGTTTTAAATGGCAGGCTCAGACGTACAGCGCGAGAGGTAAACGGTGTGGTACGAGAAACGGTCCATGCCAGATCGATCGTGTTGTATGCCCCTGCTTCGCAGCCGATCATCAGCAGAGCTTTGTCGTCCGTTAAGGCGAAAACCCGCATCTCACGACGCATGGGATCGAGTGAACAGCGGATGCCATTGATCCGCCAGTTGCCATAATCCAACAGCTCATTACGCTCCTGTTGAGTGAGTGGCGTTGGCGTAGAATTAACCACCGCCACACCTTTCAGAGCGGGAGCTGGCGGAACGCTGAGCGGCGGCTCGTCACCTTTCTCAATCCAGGCGGTTTCGCTACCGACGCGCTTTTGTTGCGCATCAATAAACAACAATGCTGCTTTCAGCCCAGACAGAGAAAGCGTTTGCGTACCTTTTTGCAGGGTAATGGCTTTCGCATCCTGCACGGCTTGTAAAAATGTAGCGATGGTAGCCGGATCATCCGTCATCAAATGCCAGGGCGTAAGACGCCAGTGTTCACCGGCCAGTGGGAGTGGCGCGCCGTCCAGCAGCAAGCGCGGCGCAATATCTGCCTCTTTGACATCAGGAGAATCCATACCGCCAAGTTCAATACGCAACACGGCATCGGTATGTGCCCCGGCGCTGCGGCTCAGGGTCATCACCAGACCGTGATGATCTCCCGTATTTCGCGCAACGCAGAAGTTTTGGTTATTGCACGTCACCTGCCAGTCAGCAAACGCCTGTTGCGCAGGCGCCGCCCACAGCAAATGGGCCGGTAGCAGGCCGAGCAGGAACACGAAAATAATGCGATAGCGCATGGACGGTACAACTCCGAAATCAAAACACACAGCCCAGGCGGTATCTTCCTTGCGCGACTAATGAGGCTCAATAAGAATCGTCGGATTGGCCTGTATCTTTGTAAAGAAATATAAGCCCTGATCGCTAATCCATAAGATGCGACGATTGCAGGTAGTTCAGTAGCAGCACCGTTTTCCCGTCGCGAATCTCGCCCGTTTTGATCATCGACAGTGCCTGTTCAAAAGGTAATTCCAGTACTTCAATATCCTCATCTTCAATACCGCCACCCGCATTTGCGCGCTGATTGTCACTGTATTGCGCGATAAAAAAGTGGATTATCTCCGTCACGCCACCCGGCGACATATATAACTCAAAAAGTTTCCGTGCTTCGCCCACTTCATAGCCAGTCTCTTCAATGGCTTCTTTACGAATGCAAACTTCCGGCTCATCGTTGTCCAGCAACCCGGCGCAGGCTTCAATCAATTGTCCACTTTCATTGCCGTTAACCCAGGTCGCAATACGAAACTGACGGGTCAGCACGACGTTTTTTTTCTCCGGGTTATACAGCAAAACTGTGGCGCCGTTACCGCGATCGTAAACCTCTCGTTTGTGGCGAATGACCTCGCCATTGCTGCGGGTCAGGTCATAGGTGATATTGCGCAGGATGAAGTAGTTATCGGACAGGACTTTATCTTTGATGAGGGTGATTTTTTGCGACATACCGACTCCACGGTGAGAAGTGAGAAATAATACTACGCCGTGAAACCGGGTTTGTCCTGGAACTATGAATGCCTGATAAGCAAAGCGCCATCAGGCATTCATCCGGCACATTGCCGGATGGCAACGCTAACGCGTTTTATCCGGCCTGGACGCTGATTAGTGAGATTTGACTGATTTTACACCCAGCCAATCAATGATGCCTTGTGCGGCATGCCGCCCTTCCGCCATCGCTGTAACAACCAGATCCGCACCGCGAACCGCATCACCACCGGCAAAGATTTTCGGGTTGCTGGTTTGATAACGGTATGCGCTTTCAACATCGGCGGCAATACGTCCCCAGTTATCGACCTTCACACCCTGACTCTCGAGCCACGGCATGCCATGCGGGTGAAAACCAAACGCCATGATCACCGCATCTGCTGGCATGACAAACTCACTCCCGGCGATGGGAACCGGGCGACGACGCCCCTGCGCATCAGGCTCACCAAGCTGGGTTCGTAAGAAACGCACGCCGCTGACGCGGCCGTCGGCATTCAGCACCAGCTCCACCGGCTGGACGTTAAACTCGAAATTGGCCCCCTCTTCACGCGCGTTCTTCACCTCTTTTTTCGAACCTGGCATGTTGGCTTCATCACGACGATAGGCGCAGGTCACCTGGCTTGCACCGTGACGCAGCGCGGTACGTACACAATCCATCGCCGTATCACCGCCGCCCAGCACGACCACGTTCAGCCCTGCGGTGTCGATAAACGGCTCTTCAGGCAACTCGTCCAGCCCCATCACCTTCTTGGTATTGGCAATCAGGAACGGCAGCGCGTCATACACGCCAGGCGCGTCTTCATTCGGCAGATCTGCCTTCATCGAGCGATAAGTCCCGACGCCCACAAACACGGCATCGTAGTCCTCGAGTAACGCGGCCAGCGCCACGTCCTTGCCGACCTCACAGTTCAGCTCGAAATGAATACCCATGGCGCTGAAGATTTCACGGCGACGCGTCAGCAGCGATTTGTCCAGTTTGAAGGCCGGAATGCCGAACGTCAGCAAACCGCCGATTTCGGGGTGGCGATCGTACACGGTAGCGCTGATACCGCTACGCGCCAGCACATCCGCGCAGGCCAGGCCCGCCGGACCTGCGCCGATGATGGCAACGCGTTTATCGACTTTCTGCACATGGCTTAGGTCGGGTCGCCATCCTTTGCTCAGCGCCCGATCGGAGATGTAACGCTCAATATTACCGATAGTCACCGCGCCATGCTCGTTACGCACGGTACAGGCTCCTTCACAGAGTCGGTCCTGCGGGCACACGCGCCCGGTCACTTCGGGCAAGCAGTTGGTTTGATGTGAAAGCTCAACCGCCGCATCGATATTCCCGGCTTTTACCAGTTCAATCCACTGCGGGATGTGGTTATGCAACGGACAGGTCCATTCGCAAATACTGTGGTCGCCGCATTTCAGGCAGCGGGACGCTTCCCGTTCAGCCTGCACTGTGCGAAACGGCAGATAGATCTCTTCAAAACTGGTTTTACGCGCCTCAATCGGCAGTTTATCCGGCTCGCCACGCGCAGGCATCGCCTGCATTTGCTCACGTTTGGTGATGATATGTGGAACAAAATCGGTAGCGCTGGTATGCCATGGCTGGCTTTCCAGACTGGCGGTACGCAACCTGCGCGCTTTTGACAGACCGGTAAGCGAATTCTCCGTCACCAGTTGCAACGCCTGCGCCGGACAGTTCTCCACGCAAGCCGGGCCCTCTTCACGCCCATGACACAGGTCGCATTTGTGCGCCGTTGCTTTTACCTTTCCTTTAGCGACCGGAGTGAGTACGATCTGCATCGTACCAAAAGGACAGGCCACGGCGCACGATTTGCAGCCAATACACTTTTGCGCATTTACCTGAACGCTGTCGTACTCATGACTAATGGCCCCATTCGGGCAACTTCTGGCGCAGGGGGCATCTTCACAGTGGTGGCAGGTGACTGCACTGCGTTGTTGCTGATGCTTGATGACAGTAATTCGGGGCTGAAAATGCCGTTGGCTCAGGACATGCTGCTCGCCGTTGTGGGCCATGACACAGGCGACCTCACAGGCGTGGCATCCCAGGCACTGTTGGCTATTGACCATAATAAAACGATTCATGGCTTCCTTCTTTTTTGGTTGCGAAAACCTTATTCTTTATATGACTGTTGTTATTAACCGACCCTGAAGAGGGCGGCAATGTTCATTTGCCCAGGAAGCACAACTATTTATCCAGAACCTGTGGCAGATCAATTTATTTCATCGAATATGAAATTGTGTTTCATTTAACAATCAGTTTCATGATTACTTTTTTAACATTTATCAAATACGCTGAATCGTTCAGGTTGAGTCGGAGCGTGGCGTGAATTGTGTGAGGGTGCGCAAGTGACGGTAAAGCGTCCGGTCTCAGCCAGCCTGGCTAAGGCTTTTTTCTATATAGTGTTGCTGTCGATTCTCTCAACGGGTATTGCACTGCTTACGCTGACCAGCAGCTTGCGGGATGCTGAGGCCATCAACGTTGCGGGCTCATTGCGCATGCAAAGCTACCGTTTGGGTTACGATCTGCAAAGCCAAAGCCCACAGCTCAACGCTCACCGCCAGCTTTTCCAGCAGGCGTTAAACTCGCCCGCATTACAAAATCTGAACGCATGGTATGTCCCGCAAGCGGTAAAAAGCCGCTATGGCCGCCTGCATGCCAACTGGCTGGAAATGAACGCCCGTCTGATCGATGGCGATTTAAAATGGTACCAGGCCAATATCAATAGCTATGTCGATCAAATCGATCTCTTCGTGCTGGCACTTCAGCATTATGCCGAACGCAAGGTGATGTTGGTTTTTGGCATATCGCTGGCGGGGGGGATCGGCATCTTCACCCTCGTCTTCTTTACGCTACGGCGTATTCGCCAGCAGGTGGTGCGTCCGCTGAATAAGCTGGTGATGGCCAGCCAGCATATTGAACACGGTCGGTTTGATATCTCACCGCTGGATACACAACTCCCCAACGAACTGGGATTACTGGCAAAAACGTTTAGCCAGATGTCGAGTGAGTTGCATAAGCTGTACCGTTCACTGGAAGCCTCCGTCGCCGAGAAAACCCACGATCTCCACGAAGCCAATCGCCGCCTGGAAGTGTTATATCAATGTTCCCAGGCACTGAATACCAGCCAGATTGACGTGTACTGCTTCCGCCATATTTTACAGATTGTCCGCGAACATGACGCCGCGTATTTCCTGGAGCTCACCGTCGGTGATAACTGGCGAATCAGCGAAGGAACGGCAAGCCCTGAACTGCCAATGCAGATCCTGCCCGTCACGATGCAAGATACAGTTTACGGTGAACTGCACTGGCAAAGCCCGAATGTGAATGCTTCCACACCACTGCTCAACAGCGTATCAACTATGCTCGGGCGCGGGCTGTACTTCAACCAGGCGCAAAAGCATTTTCAGCAACTGCTGCTAATGGAAGAGCGAGCAACTATCGCCCGCGAGCTGCACGACTCGCTGGCGCAGGTGCTCTCTTATTTACGTATTCAGCTTACGCTACTGAAACGTGCTATTCCGCAGGATAACGTTCCGGCGCAAAGCATCATGGCGGACTTCTCCCAGGCGCTGAATGATGCTTATCGCCAATTGCGCGAACTGCTTACCACCTTCCGCCTGACCTTACAGCAGGCCGATTTGCCTTCTGCCCTGCATGAAATGCTGGAAACGTTGCAAAATCAAACATCGGCTAAACTGACTCTCGATTGTCGACTGCCAACACTGGCACTGGACGCGCAAATGCAGGTACATCTGTTACAGATCGTCCGTGAAGCGGTGCTGAATGCCATTAAGCATGCCAATGCCAGCGAAATTGCTGTCAGCTGTGTGACCGCGCCGGATGGTAATCATACCGTTTATATCCGTGATAACGGTGTCGGTATCGGTGAGCCTCATGAGCCTACGGGGCACTACGGTCTGAATATCATGCGTGAGCGTGCAGAGAGACTCAGCGGTACGCTGACCTTCTCGCAACCTTCCGGCGGGGGAACGCTGGTGAGTATCAGTTTCCGTTCAGCTGAATCAGACAGTGAGCTAACGTAAAGAACCGCAAAGCGCCGTCGGGTCTGGATCCAGGCCTGACGGCGTTGGCACGAAAGGTATGCTGTAAACGGGCATGATAATTTACATTATCTTCTTTTTTTCTCCACGTTTGACCCGTACCTTGCCGCTAAAGTGAAGCAAGCCATACCCATAACGATACGCAGAAACACGAGGTCCTCTTTTAATGGCGAATTTTTTCATCGATCGCCCCATTTTTGCCTGGGTGTTAGCTATCCTGTTGTGCCTGACAGGAGCCCTGGCTATTTTTTCGCTGCCCGTTGAGCAATATCCCGACCTGGCACCGCCAAACGTGCGGGTCACCGCCAACTATCCTGGCGCATCGGCTCAGACTCTGGAAAACACCGTCACCCAGGTGATCGAGCAGAACATGACCGGCCTCGACAATCTGATGTATATGTCGTCGCAGAGCAGCGGGACAGGCCAGGCTACGGTGACGCTTAGCTTCGTTGCCGGAACCGATCCTGACGAGGCCGTCCAGCAGGTGCAAAACCAGCTGCAATCGGCAATGCGTAAGCTGCCGCAGGCGGTACAGGATCAGGGGGTCACGGTGCGTAAGACCGGGGACACCAATATTCTGACAATCGCCTTCGTCTCCACCGATGGCTCAATGGATAAGCAGGACATCGCCGACTACGTGGCGAGTAATATTCAGGACCCGCTTAGCCGTATTAACGGTGTAGGGGATATTGATGCTTACGGTTCACAGTACTCGATGCGTATCTGGCTCGACCCGGCCAAACTTAACAGCTTTCAGATGACCGCCAAAGATGTGACTGACGCTATTGAATCACAGAATGCGCAAATTGCGGTTGGGCAGCTTGGCGGTACGCCTTCGGTGGACAAACAGGCGCTAAATGCGACGATCAACGCCCAGTCCCTGCTGCAAACGCCGGATGAATTCCGTGCAATTACGCTTCGCGTTAACCAGGACGGGTCTGAAGTTAAACTGGGCGACGTCGCCACGGTTGAAATGGGTGCGGAAAAGTACGACTACCTTAGCCGGTTTAATGGCAACCCGGCTTCCGGTCTGGGGGTGAAACTGGCCTCCGGCGCCAATGAAATGGCAACGGCAGAGCTGGTGCTTAACCGCCTTGACGAACTGTCACAGTATTTCCCGCACGGGCTGGAATACAAGGTCGCGTATGAAACCACCTCCTTTGTTAAAGCCTCAATTATCGACGTGGTGAAAACGCTGCTGGAAGCCATCGCGCTGGTATTCCTCGTGATGTATCTGTTCCTGCAAAACTTCCGCGCCACGCTTATCCCGACCATCGCCGTTCCCGTCGTCCTGATGGGCACCTTCTCCGTGCTTTATGGTTTTGGCTACAGCGTTAACACCTTAACAATGTTTGCAATGGTGCTGGCAATTGGCCTGCTGGTCGATGATGCCATCGTGGTGGTGGAAAACGTCGAGCGTATTATGAGTGAGGAAGGCCTCTCACCGCGTGAAGCGACGCGAAAATCGATGGGGCAAATCCAGGGAGCGCTGGTCGGTATCGCCATGGTGCTGTCGGCGGTGTTTATCCCGATGGCCTTCTTCGGTGGCACGACAGGGGCTATTTACCGCCAGTTCTCAATTACTATCGTCTCCGCAATGGTGCTGTCTGTTCTGGTGGCGATGATCCTGACCCCTGCCCTGTGCGCTACGCTACTTAAACCGCTGCATAAAGGTGAGCATCATGGTCAAACAGGCTTCTTCGGCTGGTTTAATCGGATGTTTAACCGCAACGCCGAGCGTTACGAAAAAGGCGTTGCGCGGATCCTGCATCGCAGCCTGCGCTGGATACTGATCTACGGACTGCTGCTTGGCGGCATGGTGTTCCTGTTCCTGCGCCTGCCAACGTCCTTCTTGCCGTTAGAAGACCGCGGGATGTTTACCACCTCTGTACAGTTGCCGAGCGGCTCCACGCAGCAGCAAACGTTGAAAGTGGTTGAGGAAGTGGAGAAGTATTACTTCACCCATGAGAAAGACAACATTATGTCGGTCTTTTCCACGGTCGGTTCCGGCCCTGGCGGGAATGGTCAAAACGTAGCGCGTATGTTTGTCCGCTTAAAAGACTGGGATGAGCGAGATACCACTACCGGTACCTCCTTTGCCATTATCGAGCGTGCAACCAAAGCCTTCAATAAGATTAAAGAAGCCCGCGTCTTCGCCAGTAGCCCTCCGGCTATCAGTGGCCTCGGAAGCTCTGCCGGTTTCGATATGGAGCTGCAGGATCACGCTGGTGCGGGACATGACGCGTTAATGGCCGCACGCGACAAATTAATTGAGCTTGCCGGGAACGACTCTTCACTGACCCGTGTTCGTCATAACGGCCTGGATGACAGTCCGCAACTGCAAATTGATATCGATCAGCGTAAAGCTCAGGCGCTGGGCGTTTCCATTGATGACATCAACGACACATTGCAAACGGCGTGGGGCTCCAGTTACGTAAACGACTTTATGGACAGGGGCCGCGTGAAGAAGGTTTACGTCCAGGCTGCGGCAAAATACCGCATGCTCCCGGACGATATAAACCTGTGGTACGTGCGCAACAATAGCGGCGGCATGGTGCCTTTCTCGGCCTTTGCCACATCGCGCTGGGAAACCGGTTCACCGCGTCTGGAACGCTATAACGGCTACTCCGCCGTCGAGATCGTCGGCGAAGCCGCCCCCGGCATCAGCACTGGTACTGCGATGGACATCATGGAATCGCTGGTCCATCAGTTGCCGACCGGATTTGGCCTCGAATGGACTGCGATGTCTTATCAGGAACGGTTATCAGGATCTCAGGCTCCTGCCCTGTACGCTATTTCACTGTTGGTCGTGTTCCTGTGTCTGGCTGCGCTGTACGAGAGCTGGTCGGTACCGTTCTCCGTTATGCTGGTCGTACCGTTGGGTGTCATTGGCGCGCTGTTGGCGACCTGGATGCGTGGTCTGGAAAACGATGTGTACTTCCAGGTCGGGTTACTCACCGTTATCGGGCTTTCGGCAAAGAACGCGATATTGATTGTTGAATTCGCCAATGAGATGAACGAAAAAGGACACGATCTGCTCGATGCCACACTGCATGCCTGTCGCCAGCGCTTGCGTCCGATTCTGATGACGTCGCTGGCGTTTATCTTCGGGGTACTGCCGATGACAATCAGCAGTGGTGCTGGCTCCGGCGGCCAGCATGCGGTGGGGACTGGCGTAATGGGCGGGATGATTTCAGCCACGATCCTGGCGATTTACTTCGTGCCTCTGTTCTTTGTGCTGGTACGCAGACGCTTCCCGTTGAAACCACGCCCGGAATAATCGGGCACAAAAAAGGCGACTTACGATGAGTCGCCTTTTTCATCCTTTGCAGGATATGAATTTCTTCCAGAAAATTATTTACGAAGCATCACTTCGATAAAGTCTTTCCAGTTCCCCAGTTCACGTTCAATCATAACAACCTCTCTTATTATTATGAGCATTCTACGAAATCATCCTCATTAAAAGAAGATAATTTAACCGATGGTTGTGATTACATCCTCCAGTGCTTGGGGTCATGTCATCACTATGCGCTATACCCATAAATTTTATGTGACTCACTGCAATATTTTGAAATATTCACACATAATCTACGACTTTGACAATTTTGATGGAAAAACAGACTGATGCAAACAGGTTAATTCTGAAATACCGATCGACGTGAAATTTTGGAACTTTCAGGAATCATTATTCACCGTTGTTCAACAATGTTATATTTTTCTATAACGAATGAATGACAATATGTATTATCAGAAACGCGAGAATACAAGAATAAGTATTCAAAATACGTTAATAAGGATTCACATGATCACCCTCTACGGCATTAAGAATTGCGATACAATTAAAAAGGCCCGACGCTGGCTGGAAACGCAGGGTATTGACTACCGCTTCCATGATTATCGTGTCGACGGTCTGGACAACACGCTGTTACAGTCCTTTATCAACGAGTTAGGCTGGGAGGCGCTGCTCAATACGCGGGGAACCACCTGGCGCAAACTGGATGAAGCAACGCGTAATCAAATCACTAATGCCACTGCTGCCGCCTCATTGATGATTGAAATGCCTGCAATTATCAAACGCCCATTGCTCTGCGCGCCGGGTAAGCCTATGCTGCTTGGTTTCAGCGAATCCAGTTATACGCAGTTTTTTAATGAGGTGTAATCTATGTCGTGCCCGGTTATTGAGCTGACACAGCAGCTTATTCGCCGTCCATCTCTGAGCCCGGATGATGCCGGGTGCCAGGCGTTAATGATTGAACGCCTGCGTGCGGTAGGTTTTACCGTTGAGCGAATGGATTTTGGTGACACACAGAATTTTTGGGCATGGCGCGGAAAAGGTGAGACCCTGGCATTTGCCGGTCACACCGACGTAGTGCCCGCAGGCGATGTTGATCGGTGGATCAATCCGCCGTTTGAACCGACCATTCGCGACGGCATGCTGTTCGGACGCGGTGCAGCCGATATGAAAGGTTCGCTGGCGGCAATGGTCGTGGCCGCAGAGCGTTTTGTCGCACAGCATCCAGACCATCAGGGTCGTCTGGCGTTTTTGATAACCTCTGACGAAGAAGCCAGCGCTAAAAACGGCACCGTGAAGGTGGTTGAAACGCTGATGGCGCGTAATGAGCGGCTGGATTATTGCCTGGTCGGTGAGCCGTCCAGCACCGAAATCGTCGGTGACGTGGTGAAAAATGGACGTCGTGGTTCACTGACCTGCAACCTGACCATTCATGGCGTGCAGGGCCACGTAGCCTACCCACATCTGGCCGATAACCCGGTGCACCGGGCTGCGCCAATGCTCAATGAGCTGGTGGCGATTGAGTGGGATCAAGGCAATGAGTTCTTCCCGGCAACCAGCATGCAGATTGCCAATATTCAGGCGGGCACGGGCAGCAACAACGTCATCCCTGGCGAACTGTTTATTCAGTTCAACTTCCGTTTCAGCACCGAATTAAACGACGAAATGATTAAGTCGCGGGTATTGGAACTGTTGGACAAGCACCAACTGCGTTACACAGTAGACTGGTGGCTTTCCGGTCAACCGTTCCTGACCGAACGCGGTAAACTGGTGGATGCAGTGGTGAACGCCATTGAGCACTATAATGAGATTAAACCGCAGTTACTGACGACAGGCGGGACATCCGACGGGCGCTTTATTGCCCGCATGGGGGCACAGGTGGTGGAACTTGGGCCGGTCAATGCCACCATTCATAAAATAAATGAATGCGTCAATGCCGCCGACCTGCAGCTGCTTGCCCGTATGTATCAACGTATCATGGAACAACTCGTCGCCTGATGAGTGTTCCTGCAAGAGGAAATGAGCATGGACTGGCTGGCAAAATATTGGTGGATTTTAGTGCTGGTGTTTCTGGTGGGGGTACTGCTGAATGTGATCAAAGATCTTAAGCGTGTCGACCACAAGAAGTTTCTCGCCAATAAGCCGGAACTTCCCCCGCATCGTGATTTTAACGATAAATGGGACGATGACGACGATTGGCCGAATAAGGATCAGCCGAAGAAATAATTTGGAGGCCGGATAACACATATCACGTTGCTATCCGGCACTATCACTGACTGTCATGCCGGATGGCGGCTTCGCCTTATCCGGCCTACGGTTATCAATCAGATCATTTCAATCACATCATCATCGTGAGGCTTACCACCGCTCAGCGCTTCATCAAAGTAGTGCTTCGGTACGGTAAAGCGCAGATGATCAAGCGCGAACTGCATGCTGTGCTCATCAATGGCGTGCCCCAGATTTTCGACGATATCCAGAGTCACATCCCCACCTGCACGAATTAACGCTTCCTGCGCAGCAACCGCATGAGATAACTCAATCACCCGATCTTCACCGCCGTGAATCAAATGCACTGTGGTCGCGGTGGTAGCGGCTTCCGGCAAGGTGGCGTAACGACCATTAAAGGCAATGACCCGCGATGCCAGCCCTGGCTCAGCTTTAATACTCTCGAGTGACATAATCGCCCCTTGCGAAAAGCCAATCAGCGCGGTGGCCTGAGGTGACACACCACTCTGTTTCTGCCAATAGCGAACGGTTTCGATAAACACCGGCATGATGGCATCAATACGCGCCTGACGGTTCTCTTCTGTTACACCCTGAACAGAAAACCATTGACGCCCACCGGCAGCGCTATAAGGCTCAGCGCCACCAATACTGACAATCAGCGCGTCCGGAAACAGTGGTGCAAACCAGGAACCAATTTCGCCCATGGCAACCGGGTTATCGCCGACCCCATGAAACAGCAACAGTAGCTGTTGAGCGGGTTTATCGGGACTTTGAACAACAAAATGGTCATGTTTCATGGCGATCTCCTTAACTGATGAGAATTATTCTACGCCGCTTAACCGCAATGACCATGCCAGGAAATTGAAGAAGTTAGTGAAAAAATTGCCATTGCATAATGCGATTACGTAACCGTTGCTGACGTTCGGTATCCAACTGCGCTAACGCCTGTGCCGCCTCCTCACGCTGAACCAGCAGCAATGCTTTGCGCCCCGAGACCTTCAGCCGCTTGCACAGTTCTGCGTCACTGCATTTTTCCTGTAAACGCCCACGCAGCGCCGGAAGAGGCTGTTCACAGTGCTGGAGAAGACGGCTTAAGCAACCGAGTGAGGTGAGTAACGGCCGATGCGCGAAGGCAAACCCTGCCAGCTCATCCCAGTCATCATCATTAAGCGTAGACTCTTTCAGTGGGACGACCGGGATACACTCATCATTCCATTGTGCGAGGATCGCCGCATCGCGACGCAATCGCTGATGCTCCCGCTCAGCCAGACGCTGCCCGGCATCACTGATGGGAAGCAACGCCATTGCCGTATAGCACCCGCTGCTGGCTTCACGATGATTCCCCATTCGCACCATGACAAAACCGCATCGCTGCCAAAAACGCCACAATTCGGCCGTATAACCAAAACTGACGGAAAGATAGTCACACTGCGAGGAATACTGATGGGCCTGCATAATCAGTTGTTGCCCGATACCTTCCCGCTGGCGAGCGGGATGAACCGCAATACGGCTAACCCGCCGGCCAACCAGCGTTGCGGCCAGAGGATCGCTGCCATGCGCCGCCAGTGACTGCGCAACCAGATTGCCTCTTGGCCGGCGATATCCTGCCCAAACGGCCTGGCTTAATTCTGCGGATAATCCCCCTTCATCGACCAACCAGACGGCTCCCGCAACCGAGCCCGCAACCGAAGCATGCAGAAAATGCTGACCCGGTGCATCCATCATGCGTCGCAGGTCCAGCGGTGAGGTACGGTAATGCGCCCCGGAAAGCAGTTGGTAGACCGCCAGAGGCAGATGCGGATTGCGATGCCAGGCGGTCGACTCAAAGGCAGAGAAGTGGATATTGCCCTGAGGGGGATGCGAAAAGGTTTCGTCGTCGAACACCAGTGCCTCGCTGACGATTTTTTCCAGCGGGCACCCCAGAGCCCACCTGATGGGCTGCTGCAGTTCATAGCGCCGCAGATAGGGGAAGCGAGCGCAGAATTTCAACAAAAACCCTCTGCCAGTTCCTTCATAGCCCTGAACGGTGGTGGTTAACATTGTTCGGGGAAAACGCGCCACCAGTTGGTGTAGCAGCGGCGCGGGGATCGCGGCGGCTTCATCCACGATCAGCCAGTCTGCAGTTGCAGTACTGCTTAACAGCGCGTCCGGCGCCAAAAAGCAGTAGCGTTCCCCAGCAAATTGCGCCAGTACATCCGTTGCCGCTTTCGCCGGAGCGGTAACAATAGCCGTCCCCGTCATGCGCGAAATCAACTGTCCTGCCAGCGCAGATTTACCCCGGCCACGCGCGGCGGTCACCGCAACCACACCCGGAGGCATATCCAGCAAATGATGTAAAATCTTCGCCTGTTCCGGCAGGGGATCGCCGTTTGCCGCCTGCCAGTCTGCCCGTACAGGAAAGTGCGGATAGGATTTCGCCTGATGCTGTTGCCAGTGCAACGTTTCCCCTTCACGAGTCACGGCTCGCCTGAAGTGTTCAACAAAGTGCGGTGTTGGGATAGGTTCGGCGCAGTCGCTCCAGCGCAGGGAATCCATGTCCGGAGACGTTTGCCAGGCCTGCCAGGGTGGGGTCAGCAACACCAGCCAACTCCCGGCGCGGAGCGTGCCGCTGAGTGCGGCAAACGCCGCCGCGTCAAATCCCTTTCCGGCGTCGAAAACCGCATGACGAAACTCGCGCCCCAGTAACGTTTGCAGCGCCTGTGGTGTGCAACCTGGCTCTGCGGGGGCTGTTGCCCCTACCCACAGCCAGTCGCCGGGCAATGTTTTGCGTAGCGCTAACGCTTGCGCCTGGCACCAGTTTTCTTCGCCGCTGATGACCAGCAGACGACGGATTCCTTCTCTGGCCATGCGTTCAGTGAGCGCACTCAGTGCTGCATTGTCAGACATCCCTGCCTCAATATCTTAAATGCCTTTGCCAAAGGTATTACATTGTCCCGGATCGCCACTGTCAAAGCCGCGTTTAAACCAGGTGTAACGTTGCTGCGAGGTGCCGTGAGTAAAACTATCGGGCACAACGCGCCCTTGCCCCTGCTGTTGCAAACGATCATCACCAATGGCCTGAGCGGCGTTTAGCGCCTCTTCCAGATCGCCAGATTCAAGTACACCCTGCTGCTGCATACTGTGACCCCAGACACCGGCAAAGCAATCTGCCTGCAGCTCCATACGAACGGAAAGGCGATTCACTTCGGCCTGAGAGGCATTTTGCTGCATCTGACGAACTTTCGGTTCAATGCCCAGTAGTTTTTGCACATGGTGGCCCACTTCGTGCGCAATGACATAGCCCTGAGCAAAATCGCCATCAGCGCCCAGCTTGTTTTTCATGTCATCATAGAATGAGAGGTCGATATACACCGTACCATCCGCCGGGCAATAAAACGGCCCCATCACGGACTGGCCCGCACCGCAGCCGGTACGCGTCGCGCCACGATACATCACCAGCTTCGGCTGTTGGTAGGTCTGGCCCATTTTTTCAAACTGCTGCCCCCAGGTATCTTCGGTCGTTGCCAGTATCACCGAGGTGAATTTTGCCGCTTCATCATCATTTGGGCTAATGGAGTGTGATGATTGCTGTTGGGATACAGGTTGGCCGGTCATTAATCCGGTAAGATCCACGCCATAATAGCCCGCGACAAGCACCACAATCAGCAGGATGATGCCGCCTTTACCACTGGGCAAACGAAAACCCGGTCCGCCCATAGAAGGGCCGCCGCCGGCGCTGTTTCGTCTGTCTTCCACATTGTCACTTTCACGACGCCCTTGCCAGCGCATAATCACCTCAACTTTTTATTCATTATGATGATGATCGTAGGCGGTTCGGAACAGGATTACCATAAGAAACAGTAATCAAAATCGGCGGGATTGATGAGCCGGAGAGCGATCGCCGGCTCAGGGGGGCGTTAGTCTAACTTCACACCCAGACGATGCGCGACAGCTTCATAGGCTTCGATCAGGCCGCCCAGACTCTGGCGGAAGCGATCTTTGTCCATTTTATCCAGTGTTTCTTTGTCCCACAGACGGCTACCGTCCGGTGAGAATTCGTCGCCCAGCACGACTTCGCCTTTGTACAAGCCAAACTCAAGTTTGAAGTCGACCAGAATCAGACCAGCATCATCAAACATCTTTTTCAGCACGTCGTTGGCTTTGTAAGTCAGCTCTTTCATACGTGCCAGATTCTCTTTGCTCACCCAACCAAAAGTTTCGCAATAGGAATCGTTAATCATTGGATCGTGCATAGCATCGTTTTTCAGGAACAGATCAAACAACGGCGGATTCAGTTCAATACCTTCCTCAACGCCTAAACGCTTAACCAGTGAGCCTGCCGCGCGGTTACGTACCACACATTCAACCGGTACCATCTCCAGTTTTTTCACCAGACATTCAGTATCGGATAGCAGTCGCTCCATCTGGGTAGGAATGCCTGCTTCTTGCAGTTTGGTCATAATGAAATGGTTGAATTTGTTATTCACCATACCTTTACGGTCAAACTGTTCAATGCGCGCGCCATCCCCTGCTGACGTATCATTGCGGAATTCGAGCACCAACAGGTCCGGGTTTTCCGTGCTGTATACGGTCTTCGCTTTACCACGATACAACTCAGCTTGCTTTTGCATCTTTATTACTCCTGGGTGTGAATTAACGATAAATATTGCGTTTTTCTGCCGACGCACACGTTTGCGTATCATATCAGAAAAAAAGGGCTGGAGTTATCCAGCCCTTTATTTTTACTTACTGAACGCTGCCTGGAAGACGGCGACCAGCGCGTCGTTCTGGCTTTGCGTCAGGGTATGCCCCTTAGGATCGATAAACTGCAAACTACTGCGGTTGTCTAAATCACCGACCTGCAGTTTGTAGTCGCCGGATACCAGACCCGGATCGCTCGCGCCCAGCTCCTGCCAGTTACTGTCTGACAGTGGTTTGTAAGTCACAGCGATGCTGCCCTGAGAACGGGTGCTGTCGGTCACTTTCATCCCCACTTTTTCCAGCGCTGCCGGCAGACGCTGCCATACCACGTTGAACGGTCCACGTACCACCAGCATCGGTAAACCGGTGTCATCTGCAGCACTCTGAACGTCCATAGTCGCGGCAGAACGGTTCTGCGCGGCATTCGCGGCGTCGGTGGCGTTCTTATCCAGACCAGCAGAGATAACGTTCATCATCTCAGCGCTGTAACGCTGCATTGATGCCGCATCGGCTACCGGTTTACCTGCCTGCTCGAGGTTAATCAGTTTCACCGTCACCGCTTGCTGATAGCCCTGCGGTTTAACCGAGATTTGATAACGCCCACGGTACTGTTCGTCTTCATCCAGACGGTTCCAGTCAACCCAATCGGTAGTCAGCGTCTGGCTGGCATCATCACGTTTGGCGATGGTGTAGTTTTTAGACTGAACAACGCTCACGACCTGCGGCCACAGCGTGTTGCCACGACCATTTTCCACCAGCAATGTCGCTGTATCGCCCGCGATCTGAGTACGGGCGCCAGTAACTAATGCTAACGGCTGAGCCGGTGGGCGAATATCCAGCGCTTTACCCACGGCACCGCTGCCGTTGGTTACCGGGATGTTATAGTCGCCGGTCATAACCGGCAGAATCATCCCAGCTGGCGCGTGAAGCTCAGCAAGCGGTGCGGCCTCCAGATAGGATTCATCACCGCTCACCTGGCGCTTATAGCGCGAGTCAGAACTACAGGCCGCGAGCAACATAACAAGCGAAACACCCGCAACCTTGGCCAGGCGCGACTTTTGTACTGAGTAAGCCATCAAATCTCCCTAAACTTTACAGCAAACCGGCATGCTTAAGCGCCGCTTTGACGATATCACGAGCATTGTCCGTGATTGGCGTCATCGGCAAACGTAGCGTATCGGTCGCCACAAGTCCCAACTCCTTACATGCCCATTTCACTGGGATAGGATTGGGTTCGACAAATAGTTTGTTGTGTAACGGCATCAGACGTTGGTTGATCACCCGCGCCTCGGCAAAATGCCCTTGTGCCGCCAGTTTGCACATTTCGGCCATATCGCGTGCCGCAACGTTAGCCGTTACGGAAATCACGCCATGACCACCAAGCTGCATGAAGTCCAGTCCGGTCGCATCATCACCGCTAAGCAGAATAAAATCGTCTGAAACCAGCTCTTTGATCTGGTGAACACGACTTAAGTTCCCTGTGGCCTCTTTGATAGCGACAATATTTTTTACCTTCGCCAGGCGACCCACGGTTTCCGGCAGCATATCGCAGCCGGTACGGGACGGCACATTATACAGAATTTGCGGCAGGTCAGTATGTTCCGCGATGGCTTTGAAATGCTGGAACAAACCTTCCTGAGTTGGGCGGTTGTAGTAAGGCGTCACCGTCAGGCAGCCGACAACACCGCTGTCGTTAAAACGCTGCGTCAGACTAATGCCTTCTGCGGTCGCATTGGCGCCCGTTCCGGCAATAACCGGAATACGCCCATCGGCCAGCTCCAGCGTCATCATTACCACATCGCCATGTTCATCATGACTCAGGGTAGCGGACTCACCGGTGGTGCCAACCGAAACGATCGCCGAGGTGCCGCTGGCGACATGATAATCAATCAGTTTTTTCAGGCTCGACCGGCAGACTTTACCTTTCTCATCCATCGGCGTAATAAGCGCGACAATACTTCCCGTGAACATGGGCCATCCTCTGTGCAAACAAGTGTCTCAATGGTACGTTTGGTACGACAATAAAAGCAAGCGACCATAGCCCTTCTGATTGTTGTATGCATGTTTTTTTTATGCTTTCCTTATGATTACCTCACCGCTCAAAGGAAGAACAGGTTTGACATCGCCATCGCAACACTATCTGGTCATTACTGCGCTGGGTGCTGATCGCCCGGGAATTGTGAACACTATCACCCGTCATGTCAGCAGTTGTGGCTGTAATATCGAAGACAGCCGACTGGCCATGCTGGGTGACGAGTTTACGTTTATCATGCTGTTATCCGGAACCTGGAATGCCATCACCCTGATTGAATCAACCTTGCCGTTGAAAGGCGCAGAGCTGGATTTATTGATTGTGATGAAGCGTACGACCGCGCGTCCCCGTCCGGCGATGCCCGCCACGGTATGGGTACAGGTCGATGTCCCCGACTCGCCTCATTTGATTGAGCGCTTTACCGCCCTTTTTGACAGCCATCAAATGAATATTGCGGAACTGGTTTCGCGCACACAGCCGGCTGAAAACGGCAAGACTGCACAGTTGTTTATTCAAATTACCGCACATAGTCCTGCGTCACATGATTCGGCAAATATTGAGGATGCGTTTAAAGCACTCTGTACAGAACTCAATGCGCAAGGCAGTATTAACGT
Organism: Citrobacter sp. wls716; assembly: GCF_005280975.1. Taxonomy (NCBI): domain Bacteria; kingdom Pseudomonadati; phylum Pseudomonadota; class Gammaproteobacteria; order Enterobacterales; family Enterobacteriaceae; genus Citrobacter; species Citrobacter sp. wls716. The sequence continues at coordinate 39,446 of NZ_SZWX01000038.1, read as the reverse complement.
CGTCAATTACTCACAGCATGATGAACAGGATGGAGTTAAGTAATGAACCCACTGAAAGCCGGTGATATCGCACCGAAATTTAGCTTGCCGGATCAAGACGGAGAACAAGTAAATTTAACCGACTTCCAGGGACAGCGTGTTCTGGTTTATTTCTACCCGAAAGCCATGACGCCCGGCTGTACCGTACAGGCCTGTGGCTTGCGCGATAACATGGATCAGTTAAAAAAAGCCGGTGTTGAAGTGCTGGGGATAAGCACCGATAAACCAGAGAAGCTTTCCCGATTTGCGGAGAAAGAAGTGCTTAACTTCACGCTCCTGTCTGATGAAGATCATCAGGTTTGCGAGCAATTTGGCGTCTGGGGTGAAAAGTCATTTATGGGTAAGACCTACGATGGCATCCACCGCATCAGCTTCCTTATTGATGCCGAAGGCAAAATTGAACATGTGTTTGATGATTTCAAAACCAGCAATCACCACGACGTGGTACTGAACTGGCTGAAAGAGAACGCCTGATTTACGTTTTGCTGGAAAAAGCCTGATGGCGCTTCGCTTATCAGGCCTACGCAGCTTATTAATATTGCGAAACTTGTAGGCCGGGTAAGGCATAGCCGCCCCCCGGCATAAAGGTCGTTTATTCAAACGTTCCTTTTACACACGCTTTCTTCTCTTTCACCATGGCTTTCCCCTTTGCCCAAAGGTAATTCACTTCCAGCGCGTCGTTCAGCACCAGAATGTCCGCATCGCATCCCACCGCCAAACGCCCTTTATGCTCTAGCCCCAAAAATTCTGCGACCGTACGCGTCAGCGGACACAGCGCCTGCTCCAGCGGTACGGCATGAACCTTCACCAACTGGCGTACCGTTTCCGCCAGTGATTCAAATCCTGCGACGCCAATCCCAGTCAGATTACCGGACGCATCAAATTCCGGTTGGCTACCGTTGCCATCCGAGCTCAGGGTAATACGCGACAGCGGCACGTTCTGGCGCAACGCTGTAGCAATCGCCATTGCCGGATCAACAGGCTCATCAATGCTGCTGGTGATATCGATATAACCGCCCTGGCGGGCGTACTCCAGCGCCGCCTGGAACAGCGGTTCCGCACGATTAACATGCGTTGGCAACAGTTTGGTAATCGGGACATCACAGCACTCGAGGATGTTGTACAACGGCTCCAGCATGCGCGGGCTGTCACCCATGTGGAAAACGCTTACCCCCGGTTTGCGCCCTAACAATCCACCTACCCGCGACTGCGCCGCCATGTTCGCCAGCACCGAGGTGTCCGGGGCGGAGGAACGATGGTCCGAAACCGCACATTTCACGCCAATGACTTTATCGATCAGCGCCACGTCGCGATCGATACTGCCGGTGATTGTCGGCGATGGCAGAGAATAAGCCCCGGTCAGCATCCATGCGCTGATGCCTTCAAACTCCAGCGCACGTGTTTTCGCCAGCAGCGATTCCGGGTGACGGGTGATGCCATCGGTACCCAGCAATCCCACCACCGAGGTGACGCCAGCTTCCACCAGTCGTGACAAGCGCACTTCCGGGGTGCGGGTATGTGGCCCTGCCTCTCCGCCACCGCCAATCAGATGGACGTGCTGATCGATAAAGCCGGGACAAACAATTGCCCCATCAAGGTTGATGCACTCACAACCGGGAAAATCTTCTGCTGCGATAGACGGGGCGATGGCGACAATTTTACTGCCGGAGACCAGTATATCCTGTCGCCCTAAATCTTCAGGTGCGTATACGTGTCCCTGCTGGAACAACGTCAAATTAAGAATGGAACAGTTCATAACCTTCCTTGTCAGGCAATTACCTGCATAACCCAAATAGAGAGCAGCGCATTAATGACGCATACCGCTATAATCAGCGGGTAGTAACGGGGATGGACCCCCGCAGTTCCCAGGCAGCGTCCCACATTTTGCACCGGATTGCCCATCAGGTAGATAGCCGGTAGCAATACAGTCGCATCATGCCCCGAAAGCGTACCAGCAACAACCAGACTGGCACAAACGCCGACGCCGCCTCCCATACTCATCACCGCCGCCAGCAGCACGGTGGCAGATTCCCCCGGTAGCCCCCACAACGCCATCACCGGTTCGCACACCCGCCCGACAATCTCGAGCAATCCCGTCACCTTCAGCGCCTGAATAATCACAAACGCCATCACCACGTTAGGTAACAGGCTGGTTGTAGCAATTGTAAACCCGCGCCGCGCGCCATCGATAAACATATCCATGACGTTTTTACGTACCTGCGTTGTCATCTCAGACCTCCTGCTGCAGACGGCGATTTTCCAGCTGCGCAATCCACAAACGCAGCAGATTCGCTCCCACAAATTTGAAGACAAGGATCACCGCCAGCGGCGTAATCACCGGAACGGTAACCACCGTAAACAGCGCAGCGCCAGAGGAAAAATAGTTGGTAATACACGCGCTGCCGCTGGTTTGCCAGCAGGCAAAAATGGCACGCTCCTGTTCAGTAATAATGCCCTCTTCCGCCATCTCTTTGGTCATCCCGGCCGCGGCATCGGTATTTTGCAAATTCGCAATTAGCGCCAGCGAACAAACTCCCGGAATACCGAGTAACGGGCGCAGGACCGGCGTCATCAGCTGTTGTGCCGCACGTAAACCACCTAACCCTTCGGTGACGGAAATAATCCCGAGTGAAAGAATGACGGAAGGTGCCAGCTCAAGCGCGAATAAGAAGCCGTCTTTGGCTCCCATCCCTCCAGAGCCGCGAAAAGAGACCGCTGTATCGCCTGCGGCATTAATCTGCCCAAACGCGCCGTTGAGGACGGTGAAGTCAAAGACCCGCCACCATTCGGTACTTTTCGCAAACATGCCGGAAAAAAGGATAATCGTAATAAAAAAAGCGAGATAACCGCTCCATCCCACCTTTTGCTGCGTGTGTGTGTTGTGGCCCATTTTGTTCTCCTGTTGGTCTTATTCCTTGCGTGACAGAAAGACATCACGCAGGTCAAGTTAAAGACAAATGCGGAGAAAAACGACAGCAGAAGAGATGATTCAGAAAGTGTGGATAGAGGTCAGACAAGTTCGGATCCGGCGACATGATATCGCCGGATCTTGCAGATTAGGGTTCGTCAACGACCTGACCATCCGGCCAGGCATGCACCACGGCTTTGATTAGCGTCGCCAGCGGAATGGCAAAGAAAACGCCCCAGAATCCCCACAGGCCACCGAATATTACGACTGAGAGAATAATGACCAGCGGATGCAAATTTACGGCTTCGGAGAAGAGTACGGGAACCAGCAGATTGCCGTCCAACGCCTGGATTATCAGGTACACGGCGAAACAGCTCCAGAACTCGGTGCCAAGCCCGAACTGAAACAGCGCCACACCAACAACCGGAATCGTCACCACAAACGCGCCGATATACGGGATCAGCACAGAGAACCCCACCAGCACCGCCAGCAGCAGAGAGTAGTTAAGGCCAAACATCAGGAAGCCCAGCCAGGTTGCAACACCGACCACCACCATCTCCAGTACTTTACCGCGGATATAGTTGGTGATTTGCTGGTTCATTTCTTTCCAGACCTGTCCTGCCAGTCCACGATTTCGCGGCAGCACCCGGCGCACAGCATTCAACATCTGGCTTTTATCCTTCACCAAAAAGAATACCATCAGTGGGACAAGCACCAGATAGACCGCCAGCGTCAACAACCCAACCAGAGAAGCCAGCGAATATTTCACCACTGAATCGCCCATGGTGAGCATCCGGGAACGCATATTTTCCGCCATCGCATCAATGATGCCCGCATCCATCAGCGCCGGATAACGTCGCGGTAAGGTGGCGGCAAAGTCAGACAACTTGTTGAGCATGCCAGGCATATCGCGTATTAGATAGATGCCCTGCTGCCATGCAACGGGCATCACCACAAACGCCATCAGCAGTAAAATACCGACAAACACCACCAGCACAATTGACGTCGCCCAGCGCCGCGAGCAACCGATATTTTCCAGCCGGGCGGTAGGCCATTCCAGCAGATAAGCCAGCACAATCGCGACCAGCAGCGGCGCCAACAGACCACTAAAGAAGAACAGGATGCCAAAACCGGCAACCAGAATAATCAGCAAGGCAATAGCCTCTGGGTCGCTAAAGCGGCGGCGATACCATTGCGTCAACATTTCGAGCATAAAACCTTCCCTGAACCTCAATAGCGGGATTGCGATCCCGAATTGTATCGAAATGTCACAAAAAAGACTTCGCTTTTTATGACTGATTACGCAAAGTGAAAAGACATTTTTCCTGGGTGTTCATCGTCAGGTTTCACAGTTACACTCCCTAAGCTTGCGGAGTGTGAACGATACTTCACAGCATTGGTCAAATGGCTATCTCAAAAAAGAATACAGGACAGAGGTTATGTTCAGGCAGTTGAAAAAAAACCTGGTTGCTACCCTCATTGCCGCACTGACTATCGGTCAGGTCGCGCCCGCATTTGCTGATACTGCGGACACCCTGCCTGATATGGGAACGTCGGCAGGCAGTACGCTTTCCATAGGACAGGAAATGCAGATGGGCGATTATTACGTACGCCAGTTGCGCGGCAGTGCGCCATTAATTAACGATCCATTGCTCACCCAATACATTAATGCGCTGGGGATGCGTCTGGTCTCGCACGCCGACTCGGTAAAAACACCCTTCACATTCTTTTTGATTAACAACGATGAAATCAACGCCTTTGCTTTCTTTGGCGGCAACGTTGTTTTGCACTCCGCACTGTTCCGCTATTCCGACAACGAAAGCCAGCTGGCATCGGTTATGGCGCACGAAATTTCCCACGTCACGCAGCGCCACCTGGCGCGCGCGATGGAAGATCAGAAACGCAGCGCACCGCTGACATGGGTTGGCGCATTAGGCTCGATTTTATTAGCAATGGCCAGCCCGCAGGCAGGGATGGCGGCGTTAACCGGTACGCTGGCGGGTACACGTCAGGGGATGATTAGCTTTACGCAACAAAATGAACAGGAAGCAGACCGTATCGGTATTCAGGTACTGCAACGTTCGGGCTTTGATCCTCAGGCCATGCCAACGTTCCTCGAAAAACTGCTCGATCAGGCTCGTTACTCTTCGCGTCCGCCGGAAATTTTGCTGACTCACCCCCTGCCTGAAAGCCGTCTGGCGGATGCCCGTAACCGCGCCAACCAGATGCGTCCGGTGGTCGTCCAGTCGTCGGAAGATTTTTATCTGGCCAAGGCGCGAACCTTAGGCATGTACAATTCAGGCCGCAACCAGTTAACCAGCGATCTACTGGATAACTGGTCGAAAGGCAACGTACGTGAACAACGTGCAGCCCAGTATGGCCGGGCATTGCAGGCGATGGAAGCCAGCAAATATGACGAAGCACGTAAAGCGCTACAGCCGCTGCTGGCGGCGGATGCTAACAATGCCTGGTATCTCGACCTGGCAACGGATATCGATCTCGGCCAGAAGAAAACCAGCGACGCCATTAACCGCCTGAAAAACGCCCGTGACCTGCGCACCAACCCGGTCCTTCAGCTCAACCTGGCGAATGCGTATTTACAGGGTGGACAAGCCAAAGAGGCGGCGACCATCCTGAATCGCTATACGTTTAACCATAAGGACGACCCTAACGGCTGGGATTTGTTAGCGCAAACGGAAGCCAACCTGAATAACCGCGATCAGGAGCTGGCGGCGCGCGCGGAAGGGTATGCCCTCGCCGGACGTCTGGATCAGGCGATTTCAATGCTCAGCAGCGCAAGCTCTCAGGTGAAACTGGGCAGCCAGCAGCAGGCCAGATACGATGCCCGTATCGACCAGCTACGCCAGCTGCAAGAGCGCTTTAAACCGTACACCAAGATGTAACAGGAAAGAAAAATGTCAGACGCGATTAAAATCTACCATAACCCACGCTGCTCCAAGAGCCGTGAAACGCTGGAATTACTGAAGTCCAACGGCGTGGACCCGGAAGTGGTGCTGTATCTGGAAACCCCGGCTGACGCCGCGACTCTGCGTGAACTTCTGCAGATGCTGGGTATGTCCAGCGCGCGTGAGCTGATGCGCCAGAAAGAAGATCTCTATAAGTCGCTTAACCTGGCGGACAAAAACCTGAGTGAAGATGCGCTGATTCAGGCAATGGTGGAAAACCCGAAACTGATGGAGCGTCCAATTGTGGTTGCCAAAGGCCAGGCGCGAATTGGACGTCCGCCGGAGCAGGTACTGGAAATCGTCGGTTAATCTTAAGACTGCCGCAGTTTTCCGGCTGCGGCGCTTACAGCTTCAGAATTTCTTTTACGAAGGGGATCGTCAGCTTTCGCTGGGCGGTGATCGATGCGTGATCAAGCTGATCCAGCGTCATAAACAGCGTACGCATTTCCCGATCCAGACGCTTAAGCAGGAAGCGTCCCACATCTTCCGGCAGTTCAAACCCACGTAGCCTGGCGCGTAATTGCAACGCCTGCAGTTTATCTTCATCAGAAAGCGGCTGTAGCTTGTAGATTTGTCCCCAGTCCAGACGCGAGGCGAGATCCGGCAATCCCAGATTTAGCTGTCTTGGCGGGCGATCGCCGGTGATCAGCAGGCGTGTTTTCCCCGACTCCAGGATACGGTTGTAGAGATCAAAGATCGCCATTTCCCACAGCGAATCACCGGCCACACATTCGATGTTGTCGATGCAGACCAGCGATAAATGCTCCATCCCGTCGAGCACCTCGGGGACGAACCAGGTGCGTTTGTCGAGCGGCACATAGCCTACCGCATCGCCGCGCGCGGACAGTTCCGCACAGGCTGCATGCAGCAAATGGCTACGGCCAGCGCCTTCACGCGACCAAAGATAAATATACCCGCTATGTTCCTGACGCAGCACGTTTTGCAGTGCAGCCAGTAAAGAGGAGTTATCCCCCGGCCAGAAACTTGCGAAAGTTTCGTCGTCAGGAAGATAAAGTGGCAAAGAGAGCTGTGCCGGTGTGTTCAGAGATACCTCAACCCAGGATTTCATAAAATCGCGTTGAGTTTAACACAGAAATGCGTCGCGATAGAACCGGGCAGCATCGCCGCCCGGTCAAAGGTTTACTGTTGCTCAGTGTCGGCATCTTTGGCGTCGAGCACCACTTCTTCCGGACGCAGCAGGCTGATAACTTTGAAAATCAGGCTCAGACAGACACCCACAATGGTCGCCAGCGCCATGCCTTTCAGCTCAGCAGCACCAATGTGAACTTTCGCGCCGCTGACGCCGATGATCAAAATGACCGAGGTCAGGATCAGGTTCTGTGCTTTGTTGTAGTCAACTTTTGACTCGATCAGTACGCGAATACCGGAAGCGCCAATCACGCCGTACAGCAGCAGAGATACACCGCCCATGACCGGCAGTGGAATAATTTGGATCGCCGCAGCCAGTTTACCCACGCAGGAGAGCAGAATGGCGAAAATCGCCGCGCCGCCAATAACCCAGGTACTGTAAACGCGGGTAATCGCCATGACGCCGATGTTTTCGCCGTAGGTGGTGTTAGGCGTCGAACCGAAGAAGCCGGAGATCACCGTCGACAGGCCGTTAGCAAACATAGAACGATGCAGGCCAGGATCGCGAATCAAATCTTTTTTCACGATATTCGCCGTTACCACCAGGTGGCCGACGTGTTCAGCAATAACCACCAGCGCCGCAGGCAGAATGGTCAGAATAGCGACCCATTCAAAGCGCGGCGTGTAAAACGTTGGCAGAGCAAACCAGTGGGCCTGCGATATCGGCGTAGTGTCCACGACGCCCATCACAAAGGAGAGCGCGTACCCGGCCAGCACCCCAATCAAAATCGGGATAATCGCCATAAAGCCACGGAACAGTACGGAACCAAATACCGTCACCGCCAGCGTCACCATTGAGATGATGATGGTTGTTGAGTCTGGCGCTTGTCCTTCAGCAGGCAGTAATCCCGCCATACCCGCAGCGACACCCGCCAGCTCCAGACCGATGACGGCAACGATTGCGCCCATCGCCGCAGGCGGGAACATCACATCCAGCCAGCCAGTACCGGCTTTCTTAACGATGAACGAAACCAGGCAGAACAGGATGCCACACATAATGAAACCGCCCAGCGCCACTTCATACCCTAGCGGCAGCAGCAGCAGAACCGGGGAAATGAACGCAAAGCTTGAACCGAGGTAAGCCGGAATTTTTCCTTTACAAATAAAGAGATACAGTAACGTACCAATGCCGTTAAACAGCAGAACGGTAGCTGGGTTGATATGAAACAGGACTGGCACCAGTACCGTTGCGCCAAACATGGCGAACAGGTGCTGCAAACTAAGCGGGATTGTCTGTAAAAGCGGCGGTCTTTCACTCACCCCGATAGCACGGCGCGTCATAGTGTTTTCCTCTGAGTGTTGTTTGTTATTAGCGATTGGGTTGTTTTATTCAAAAAAAAGCCGACTCTTAAAGTCGGCTTCTTTTCACTTATTCGTTTACTTGGTACCAAAAATCTTATCGCCGGCATCGCCGAGCCCCGGAATAATGTATCCGTGCTCGTTCAGTCCCTGATCGATGGAGGCAGTGTACAGCTCAACATCCGGGTGCGCTTTTTCCAGCGCCGCGATACCTTCCGGCGCCGCAACCAGCACCAGGACTTTAATGCTGCTGCAGCCTGCTTTTTTCAGCAGGTCGATGGTCGCGATAACGGAACCACCGGTTGCCAGCATCGGGTCAACGATCAGCGCCATACGCTCATCGATGTTAGAAACCAGCTTCTGGAAGTACGGAACCGGCTCCAGCGTCTCTTCATTACGGTACATCCCCACCACGCTGATACGCGCGCTCGGAACGTTTTCCAGAACGCCTTCCATCATGCCCAGGCCCGCACGCAGGATTGGCACAACGGTGATTTTTTTACCTTTGATTTGGTCAACTTCAACCGGACCGTTCCAGCCTTCAATGGTCACCTTTTCGGTTTCCAGACCAGCGGTTGCTTCATAAGTCAGCAGGCTGCCAACTTCCGAGGCGAGTTCACGAAAGCGTTTAGTGCTGATGTCGTTTTCACGCATCAGTCCCAGCTTGTGTTTGACGAGTGGGTGTTTGACTTCCACGATCTTCATACTCTTCTCCTTTCCTCAGACGAGTGGCAACCACAAAAAAAATCGCCGGATTATACCGCTTTTCGTCTCTGGCGCAACACTGCATACGCTTGACATGGATCAACCAAAATCGTTTGCGTCCGGATGATGAGTATAAAACAAGCCCCGCGTTGAGTGCGGAGCTTATTATCAACATTATGAATTTTATAGATTTTCAGCATTGTTCTGGATGACGTTTCTATACCAGGAAAAAGATTTCTTCGGCGAGCGTGCTAATGTCCCACTCCCGTCATTATTTTTATCAACATAGATAAAGCCGTAGCGTTTTTTCATCTCCCCCGTCCCGGCCGAGACTAAATCAATACAGCCCCACGGGGTATAGCCCATCAGATCCACGCCATCTTCCACCACCGCTTTTTTCATTTCGCGGATATGCGCGGCCATATAGTCAATACGATAGGAATCATCCACCGAGCCGTCAGCCTGCTGCACGTCAATCGCGCCAAAGCCGTTTTCTACAATAAACAGCGGCAACTGATAATGATCCCAGAACCAGTTCAGCGAATAGCGCAGACCGACGGGATCAATCTGCCAGCCCCAGTCCGACTTCTGCACATACGGGTTAGAAACCAGGCTTTTCGACTCGTCGTAATTCAGCTGCGGATTATCTGCCGTGGCCTGCGTCGCGAAAGACATATAGTAGCTAAAACCAATGTAATCAATACAGCCCTCGGTCAGCGCCTGACGGTCTTCCTCGGTGATATCCAGTTCAAAGCCACGACGGGCAAAGTAATTGAGAAGATGCTGCGGGTATTTGCCGCGCACATGGACGTCAGTAAACCAGTAACGCCGGTGCATAGCGTTCATCGCCATCATCATGTCGTTCGGCGCACAGGTCAGCGGATAAATTGGGCACATCGCAATCATGCAGCCAATTTGCAGCGCCGGGTTAATTTCACGTGCAAGCTTCACCGCCAGCGCGCTGGCAACCAGCTCGTAGTGCGCCGCCTGATACATGACCGGCTCGCGGTCTTCACCAGGCAGATATTTCAGGCCAGAGTTAGTAAAGGGCGCGAAGTCTTCGTGATAATTTGCCTGATTGTTAATCTCATTAAACGTCATCCAGTACTTCACTTTGTGCTGGAAACGAGTGAAAACCACCCGGGCAAAACGGACAAAGAAATCGATAAGCTTACGGTTGCGCCAGCCGCCATATTCCGTCACCAGATGGTAGGGCATCTCGAAGTGCGACAACGTAATCACCGGTTCAATGCCATATTTCAGACATTCGTCGAACAGATCATCATAGAACTGCAGGCCAGCTTCATTGGGTTGCGCTTCGTCACCTAAAGGGAAAATCCGCGTCCAGGCAATAGAAGTACGAAAGCATTTAAACCCCATTTCGGCAAACAGCTTTATGTCGTCTTTATAGCGATGATAAAAATCGATGGCATCGTGGTTAGGGTAGTTTTTACCGGCAATCACACCGTCAGTAATTTCACGCGCCACGCCGTGCGCCCCCGCCGTCATGACATCAGCAACGCTAATGCCTTTACCGCCCTCCTGCCAGCCACCTTCCAGTTGATGAGCGGCAACAGCGCCACCCCACATGAAATCTGCTTTAAATCCTGACATCCCCTTCCCCTATCGTGATGAGTCTGCGCAAAACGCTCCAAATGAGGCCTGCGACAGAAAACTGAAACCGGTTTCAGTATGATACTGTGCATTCGGCTGGCAGGTTTCAAGCACAAGACTGTACCCGGTTTCATTTTCGTGGCGCAGTTCAAACAAATAGATAAATGATTGTAAAATGCTGAAAAAACCAGCAGATAAAACTTGATGCAGAGCAGGCTCGCAAACGTTTGCTTTCCCTGTTAGAATTGCGCCGAATTTAACTTTTACTGCAAGTAAACATGTGGGGAAGCAGGCAGTGACCGATAAAACCTCTCTTAGCTACAAAGATGCCGGTGTTGATATTGATGCAGGTAATGCTCTGGTTGATCGAATCAAAGGCGTAGTAAAGAAAACGCGTCGTCCGGAAGTTATGGGTGGTCTGGGTGGCTTCGGTGCGCTGTGCGCATTGCCGCAAAAATATCGTGAACCGGTACTGGTTTCCGGCACTGATGGTGTTGGTACAAAACTGCGTCTGGCGATGGATCTGAAACGCCACGACACTATCGGCATTGACCTCGTCGCAATGTGCGTCAACGACCTCGTGGTTCAGGGCGCTGAGCCGCTGTTCTTCCTCGACTACTATGCAACCGGCAAACTGGATGTGGACACCGCAGCCAGCGTCATTAACGGGATTGCCGAAGGCTGCCTGCAGTCTGGCTGTGCGCTGGTCGGTGGGGAAACAGCTGAAATGCCGGGGATGTACCACGGCGAAGATTACGACGTGGCAGGTTTCTGCGTTGGCGTCGTCGAAAAATCAGAGATTATCGACGGTTCAAAAGTGGCCGACGGCGACGTACTGATTGCGCTCGGCTCCAGCGGTCCGCACTCCAACGGTTACTCTCTGGTGCGTAAAATCGTTGAAGTCAGCGGTTGTGACCCGGAAACCACCGAGCTTGAAGGCAAGCCGCTGGCCGATCACTTGCTGGCTCCGACCCGCATTTACGTAAAATCCATTCTGGAACTGATCGAGAAGGTTGATGTGCACGCCATTGCCCACCTGACCGGCGGCGGCTTCTGGGAAAATATTCCTCGCGTTCTGCCAGACAACACGCAGGCCGTGATCGACGAATCTTCATGGCAGTGGCCAGCCGTCTTCAACTGGCTGCAAACGGCAGGTAACGTCAGCCAGCATGAGATGTATCGCACCTTTAACTGCGGCGTAGGCATGGTTATCGCCCTGCCAGCTCCGGAAGTGGACAAAGCCCTGGCTTTGCTCAATGAGAAAGGTGAAAACGCATGGAAAATCGGTATCATCAAAGCTTCTGATTCCGAACAGCGTGTGGTCATTGAATGAAAAACATTGTGGTGCTCATTTCCGGTAACGGAAGCAATTTGCAGGCGATAATTGACGCCTGCGAACAGAAAAAAATCAATGGCACCATACGTGCAGTATTCAGTAACAAGGCCGATGCGTTCGGCCTTGAACGCGCACGCGAAGCGAATATTCCAGCGTACTCGCTGGAAGCCGCCCAGTTTGCCAGTCGCGAAGCCTTCGACCGCCAGCTGATTCAGGAAATTGATGCCTGGGCGCCGGATGTCGTGGTGCTGGCCGGTTATATGCGCATCCTCAGCCCGGCGTTTGTCGCGCACTATTCTGAGCGATTGCTGAATATCCACCCGTCTTTATTACCGAAGTATCCAGGCCTGCATACGCACCGTCAGGTGCTGGAAAATGGCGATGAAGAGCATGGAACTTCCGTCCACTTCGTCACTGATGAACTGGACGGCGGGCCCGTTATTCTTCAGGCCAAAGTTCCGGTATTTGAAGGCGATAGCGAAGATGACGTCACGGCGCGGGTTCAGGCCCAGGAACATACCATTTACCCGTTGGTGGTAAGCTGGTTTACCGATGGCCGTCTGAAGATGCGTGATAACGCTGCATGGCTGGATGGCGTTCGTCTGCCGCCACAAGGCTACGCCGCCGACGAATAATAAAATCCAACCTGTAAGCCGAATATCACCATCCGGCTTACAGGCATAAATACCTTTTCCGGTTAACATCTCCGGTATTCATCTACGCTCCCCCTTTCTCTTTGCTATCAGACGGTTTATTGTCATATTTTTCTGGCACAGTTGGACATCTGAGAGCAATGCTCGCCATAATTAACCGGTAGTGTCCCGTGAATGAAACGGAGTAAAAGTGGTAATGGGTCAGGAAAAGCTATACATCGAGAAAGAACTCAGCTGGTTAGCGTTCAACGAACGCGTACTCCAGGAAGCTGCTGATAAGTCAAACCCGTTGATCGAACGGATGCGTTTCTTAGGCATCTATTCCAACAACCTCGACGAATTTTACAAGGTGCGTTTTGCTGAACTGAAGCGCCGAATCATTATTAGCGAAGAACAGGGTTCAAACTCTCACTCCCGCCATCTGTTAGGCAAAATCCAGGCTCGGGTATTAAAAGCCGATCAGGAATTTGACGGCCTGTACAACGAGCTGCTGCTGGAGATGGCGCGCAACCAGATTTTCCTCATCAACGAACGTCAGCTATCAGCCAATCAACAGAGCTGGTTACGCCACTACTTCAAGCAATATCTGCGTCAGCACATTACGCCGATCCTGATTAACCGCGAGACGGATTTAGTCCAGTTTCTGAAAGATGACTACACCTATCTGGCGGTGGAAATTATCCGCGGCGATACAATCCGCTACGCGTTGCTGGAAATCCCTTCTGACAAGGTTCCCCGTTTTGTGAATCTGCCGCCGGAAACCCCGCGTCGCCGCAAACCGATGATCCTGCTGGACAACATCTTACGTTACTGCCTTGACGACATTTTCAAAGGTTTCTTTGATTACGATGCACTGAACGCCTATTCGATGAAAATGACCCGTGATGCCGAATACGATTTGGTGCACGAGATGGAATCGAGCCTGATGGAACTGATGTCATCCAGCCTGAAACAGCGTCTGACCGCAGAGCCTGTGCGTTTTGTTTATCAGCGCGATATGCCCAATGCGCTGGTTGAAGTACTGCGTGAAAAGCTGACGATCTCTCGCTACGACTCCATTGTCCCCGGCGGGCGTTATCATAACTTCAAAGACTTTATTAACTTTCCCAACGTTGGCAAAGCTAACCTGGTGAACAAACCCCTGCCGCGTCTGCGCCATATCTGGTTCGATAAAGAGAAGTTTCGTAACGGCTTTGATGCCGTACGTGAACGCGATGTGTTGCTTTATTATCCGTATCACACCTTTGAACACGTTCTTGAACTGCTGCGCCAGGCCTCATTCGACCCGAGTGTGCTGGCGATAAAAATCAACATTTACCGTGTGGCAAAAGATTCGCGCATCATCGACTCGATGATCCATGCTGCGCATAACGGTAAAAAAGTGACCGTGGTGGTGGAACTGCAGGCGCGCTTTGATGAAGAAGCCAACATTCATTGGGCCAAGCGTTTGACCGAAGCGGGCGTTCACGTCATCTTCTCCGCACCAGGCCTGAAAATTCACGCCAAACTGTTCCTGATTTCGCGTAAAGAAGGCGATGACGTCGTGCGCTATGCACATATCGGCACCGGGAACTTCAACGAAAAAACAGCGCGTCTGTATACCGACTACTCGTTGCTGACCGCCGATTCACGCATTACCAACGAAGTCCGCCGGGTGTTTAACTTCATCGAAAACCCGTATCGCCCGGTAACGTTCGATTATCTGCTGGTCTCCCCGCAGAACTCACGGCGCCTGCTGTACAGCATGATCGACAAAGAGATCGCTAATGCACAGCAAGGGTTGCCTTCTGGCATTACCCTGAAGCTGAATAATCTGGTCGATAAAGGGCTGGTTGACCGCCTGTATGCGGCTTCATGTTCAGGTGTCCCCGTTAATTTATTGATCCGCGGTATGTGCTCACTGATCCCGAATCTGGAAGGCATCAGTGACAATATTCGCGTCATCAGCATTGTTGACCGCTATCTCGAACATGACCGGGTCTATATCTTCGAGAACGGGGGCGATAAGCAGGTGTATCTCTCCTCTGCTGACTGGATGACCAGGAACATCGATTATCGAATTGAAGTTGCCACACCGCTTCTTGACCCACGCCTTAAGCAGCGCGTGCTGGATATTATCGATATCCTGTTCAGCGACACGGTGAAAGCCCGCTTTATTGATAAAGAACTTAGTAATCGCTACGTACCGCGCGGAAACCGCCGTAAGGTTCAGTCACAATTAGCGATTTACGACTACATCAAATCACTCGAGCAACCTGACTAACTCTATGCCAATACACGACAAGTCTCCACGACCGCAGGAATTTGCTGCGGTCGACCTTGGTTCAAACAGTTTCCATATGGTCATTGCCCGCGTGGTTGATGGCGCAATGCAAATTATCGGGCGACTGAAACAACGCGTACATCTGGCGGACGGCCTTGGCGCGGATAACAAGCTAAGCGAAGAAGCGATGGAACGCGGATTAAGCTGCCTGTCGCTGTTCGCCGAACGTCTGCAAGGCTTTCCCCCGTCAAGCGTATGCATCGTGGGAACCCATACTTTGCGTCAGGCGCTGAATGCGCCAGATTTTCTCAAGCGAGCGGAAAAAGTCATCCCCTATCCGATTGAGATTATTTCCGGTAACGAAGAAGCCCGACTGATTTTTATGGGCGTGGAGCACACCCAGCCGGAAAAAGGTCGCAAGCTGGTTATCGATATCGGCGGCGGCTCAACAGAACTGGTGATCGGCGAAGATTTCGAGCCTAAACTGGTCGAAAGTCGCCGTATGGGTTGCGTCAGTTTTGCCCAGATGTACTTTCCGGGTGGTGCGATCAGCCGGGAAAACTTCCAGCGCGCCCGTATGGCGGCAGCGCAAAAACTGGAAACGCTCACCTGGCAATTTCGAATCCAGGGCTGGAACGTTGCACTGGGAGCTTCAGGCACCATCAAAGCAGCCCATGAAGTGCTGCTTGAAATGGGTGAGAAAGATGGTTTTATCACCCCTGAACGTCTGGACAAGCTGACAACAGAAGTCCTGAAGCATGCGTCATTTGAGGCACTCAGCATGCCGGGGCTGTCAGAAGAACGAAAGGCGGTTTTTGTTCCCGGTCTGGCAATACTGTGCGGTGTTTTTGATGCCCTCGCTATTCGTGAACTCCGGCTTTCCGATGGCGCGCTGCGTGAAGGTGTACTGTATGAGATGGAAGGCCGTTTTCGCCACCAGGACGTTCGCAGCCGTACCGCCAGCAGCCTGGCAAACCAGTACAACATCGACAGCGAACAGGCCCGGCGCGTGCTGGAAACGACCATGCAAATGTACGACCAGTGGCATACACAACAGCCCAAACTGGCCAATCCTCAACTGGAAGCGTTACTGCGCTGGGCAGCGATGCTGCATGAGGTTGGGCTGAACATCAACCACAGCGGACTACATCGCCACTCGGCTTATATTCTGCAAAACAGCGACCTGCCAGGTTTCAACCAGGAGCAACAGCTGATGATGGCAACCCTGGTTCGCTATCATCGTAAAGCGGTTAAGCTGGATGATTTACCCCGCTTTACGCTGTTCAAGAAAAAGCAGTTCCTGCCGCTAATTCAGCTGTTGCGACTTGGGGTATTGCTCAACAACCAGCGCCAGGCAACCACTACGCCGCCGACGCTCACGTTGATTACCGACGATAACCACTGGACGCTACGCTTCCCGCACGACTGGTTTAGCCAGAACGCGCTGGTGCTGCTCGATCTGGAAAAAGAGCAGCAATACTGGGAAGCCGTCACAGGCTGGTGCCTTAAAATTGAGGAAGAAAACTCACCCGATATCGCTGCGTGAGTGATCGACAGGTGCCAGCGTGACTGGCACCTGTTCTTCCAGAGTTTTATGCAGCGGTCGCGGCTCACCAATCAGATAGCCCTGCAAATAATCAATCCCCAGAGAAATCACCGCACTGCGTATTTCTTCGCTTTCAACATACTCCGCGACCACCAACATTTTTTTCATCCGCGCCAGGTGACAAATCGAGGCCACGATTTGGTAGTCGAGACTATTTGAGACAATGTTACGGATAAAGCTTCCGTCAATCTTCAGGATGTCGGCACTCACATTTTTCAACCGCGCATAGCTGGCATAGCCGGTACCAAAATCATCGATTGCAATCTGACAGCCCAATGATTGCAGCTGCAGTAACGTTGCCTGTGCCTGTTCCGCATTGGTTAAGGCGTTGCTTTCCGTGACTTCAAAAATCAACTGCCACGCTTCAACCTTGTACTTAACCAGTAGCTGGTTGATGTCATGCGGAAGTCGGGCGCGACATATCGACGTGGGTGACAAGTTAATGGCAAACCGATGAGCGGGCATTTTCTCCCGATTCTGCGCCATAAATTTCAGCGTATTTTCAATGACCCACAGATCAATGCTGGATGACAAGCCAAACTCATGGGCTACCGGTAAGAAATTATCAGGAGCAATCGTTTCACCTTCATCGCCCTGAAGACGCAGCAGGATTTCATGATAAACATCGCCGCGTACGCCAGAAATCGGCTGTGCCATCAGGAAGAAGCGATCATGCTCCAGTGCCTGCTGCAAACGATTCATCATTGCCACTTTATCTTTCAGATCCCGCTGCAGGTGCATTACGCCACGTCGCTGCAAACTCTCCGGCATATTGGTTGCCAGCGAGAGCTCGGCGATGGTGCTTAACTCCCCCAGTAACAGATAAATGTGGTTAACGGGTGAGCGAACATAGCAAAAACTGATCCCAACCTGCGGTTGCAGGGGCATGCCATCCCAGACAAAACGGAATTGCCTGATATGTTTGTCCAGCGCTTCAATACGCTGCTGATGTGACTCAGTATTAAAACGCAGTATTAAATCATTACCGGATAATTGAAAAACATATTCGTCTTGTTCCAGCAACGGCGCTATCCAATGTGAGAGTTTTTGCTTGTACTGGATACGCAACATAATACCGTAGTTTTTCACCAACAGTTCCATGCCCGGTATACGCAGAAAACAAAGCACTGACCATGGTGCTTTTTTCAGCGCTCGGTTCAATGCCCGCAGGTTTGGCAAATGCACCATCGGATCAAAATATGCCATACGATGTGTGCGTCGGGTGACAAATCGCTGACGCGTTGCCAGCACGGCAATGTAATTTACGATGAAAGAAAAAACGAGGTAACTCGAAGAGGTAATTGCAAGTTGTGTATCGTAACCCGAATACCAGGGCATATAGCGCTGATAATAATGAATGGCAGTTATCAACACGACTGTCCATATCATTGAAATAAATCGGTAACCGTAACGCATTGCGCCCCATAACATGACGGGCAGTAACAGAGACAAGGTATAATTTGTGCTGAATATCGAACTCTGTTCATTTAACGGCATACACAACAGAGCCATCAATAAAGTCAATATTATCAACCAGACAGCAAACTCTGTTCGCGTTACTTTGGTGTCAAATTGCTGCTTTAATTGCGAAAAATAGCCCCGTATATGCAGCGGGTTTCGAATGGTTCGGATGATAAAATAGCATAGAGGTATACCAACAAGGTTCCCTACCAGCATAGCCTGGTAGTTGATCAACGTTCCGGTATTAAAGGGCATAACGCCCACCATACCTGATTTGCTCTCGTATACGCCAACAAACGCAGCGAACTGGAAGAGAATCAGGAATAGCGTTGCCGGACAGAAAACCTGCCAAAACATGCGCTGAAACATCAGATGGGAGTCGCCGTGCGCCACGTTGTTTCTCCGGGGAGCAAAAGCTTTATATCCGCCCCAACTAAGCACCACTGTAACTATAAAGTGCGTAATAATTGACAGCGTTTCAAATAACCCAACCTGCGGATATTTGTACCAACCGATAGCAATGATTATTCCTGGCAGTGCCGCCCAACTAAAAAACAACATCAAGCTAATCATCAGCGCTAAAGGCAGGTAAAAAAGGATGACTGTACCGGTACTAATATGTGCGTAGGTATTGGCAGTGCTCAATAACGGCAACAGTAAAGATGGTAAGATGAGGGGCAGCGCCCACCATTTATCTCTAATATTTATATAGTTTTTATTGAGTTTCATAGATGCTCAGTAGAATCCCTCACATCATGTAGGGGTATTTTCTGTGAAGGGCATTCAGACAGGCATCCCACCTGACTTTAAAACTATGATGTAATACACATCACAATGACTCATCAATTTTAGTTACGGATAACCGACGGGGTTTGATATATGTCAAAAAAAATATCCCCCATTAATCAATTATTACCTTTTTCTTTATTTATGATCGTTTATTCATTATTAATGCAAATAATAATATTAATTTCCATAACATAAGTGGATAAAACCGTTGATGCAATTTTACATAACGAAGAATTGACCATTCCCTCTTAGTGTGCCTTAATGTAAGTATCGCCCACTGGTTGGGTACACTTTAAGGAACCTTTTGTGAGCCAGGTTACCAGCCTACGCAAACGACACCGATTTAACAGTCGCATGATCCGGATCGTACTGCTTATCAGCTTCATCTTCTTCTTCGGACGCTTCGTCTACTCTGCTATCGGTGCGTGGCACCACCACCAGGACAAGAAAGAATCCCAGCAGACCACCTTGCCGCAACAGACTTCTCCTGCTCAAACTGACGAACGCTGAACGCTCGTATCTGTGATCCCCTGTCTTAAGATTCCTTACCGGATGGCTAATCGCCTGACATTTAACCATCCGGTAAGGGATTTGAGCGATGAAACAATACGCTGTCTTACCCACCACACGCACTGAGTTATCGGATAAAAGACCGTGTTTTTCGCACAAATGCACAATCTTTTAATCCCACTTCACCTCACCATTCGCGCTCATTTTTACGTTCCGATTTACTGGGTATAAAAAGACACACTGTGTTCAAATAGACGTCAATTAATATCACCAAAAAATATCACGGACGAAAGCATTAATATTATGTATGAAATTAAATGCTTATTTGAATCATTACCATTTTAAATTCTACAGGGTAATACCATGAGTGGTTTTTCATTATTTCCGAAAATAAGCAGCGGTCTTGAATGGATCGCTGGACACAGCGATGCGGTTATTCAATTCGGCTGGAATATCGTTGCCGCCGTAATTTTACTGTTTGTCGGTAAATTTGTCTCTCGCATGATCTCCAGTGGTCTGGAAAAATTACTGTTAAAACGTAAAGTTGACCGAACCATTATCCAGTTCTTCACCGCGCTGGTACGTTACATTACCCTCGCCTTTGCCGTTGTTGCCGCATTGGGTCGCGTCGGTATCGAAACATCTTCCATTATTGCCGTCATTGGTGCCGCCGGGTTGGCCATTGGACTCGCGCTACAAGGATCGCTTTCCAACTTTGCCGCTGGCGTACTATTGGTCTCCCTACGTCCATTCCGCGCCGGAGAAGTGGTACAAATTGGGGCAGTCACCGGAACGGTGGAAAAGGTGCATATTTTCTCCACCACCTTGCTCACCGCTGACAGCAAAGAAGTGGTCATTCCAAACAGTAAGATCATCGCTGACAATATCATTAACTATTCCCGCCACCCTTTCCGCCGTATCGATCTGGTGATTGGCGTCGGCTATCAGAGCCGGATAGCTGACGTTAAGCGCGTGATTAACCATATTATCGAGCAAGATACCCGCATCGATAAGCAACGTGGGGTAACCGTTCGTCTGGGCGAACTGGGCGCTTCAGCATTGAATTTTTACGTCCGCGTATGGGTACCCAACATCGAATACTGGAATACCTATTACGATCTGCTGGAAAACATTAAAGAGGCCCTGGACGACAACCATATCGCCCTGCCGTATCCGCAGATGGATATTCGCGTTGAGAACGTAGCCCCCCAATCTCAACCCCAGCTACAGTTGGTTGATTAATTCACAGCGCTTCGGTATGAGCGCAATAAAAAACCCTCTATAAAAAGAGGGTTTTTTTACATATTACCGGTTCAGAAACCGCTAACAGAAAGGGCTATTATTCCCACTCAATGGTAGCCGGCGGCTTACCGCTGATGTCATACACCACGCGGGAAATACCGTTCACTTCGTTGATAATGCGGTTAGACACGCGGCCTAAGAAGTCATACGGCAGGTGCGCCCAGTGCGCGGTCATAAAGTCGATGGTTTCAACAGCACGCAGGGAAACAACCCAGTCGTATTTGCGGCCATCGCCCATCACACCAACGGAACGTACCGGCAGGAACACAGTGAACGCCTGGCTGACTTTGTTGTACAGGTCAGCTTTGTGCAGTTCTTCAATGAAGATAGCATCCGCGCGACGCAGCAGGTCGCAGTACTCTTTCTTCACTTCGCCCAGCACGCGTACGCCCAGCCCCGGTCCCGGGAACGGGTGACGGTACAGCATGTCGTACGGCAGGCCCAGCTCCAGACCAATCTTACGCACTTCGTCTTTGAACAGCTCACGCAGCGGCTCAACCAGACCCATCTTCATCTCTTTCGGCAAACCGCCCACGTTGTGGTGAGATTTGATGACGTGCGCTTTACCGGTGGCGGAAGCGGCAGATTCGATCACGTCAGGGTAGATGGTGCCCTGTGCCAGCCACTTAACATCTTCCAGCTTCAGCGCTTCTTCGTCGAACACTTCAACGAATACGCGGCCGATGATCTTACGTTTCGCTTCAGGATCGTTCTCGCCTTTCAGCGCGTCGAGGAAACGCTGTTCGCCTTCAACGTGAACGATGTTCAGGCCGAAATGGTCACCAAACATATCCATTACCTGCTGGGCTTCGTTCAGGCGCAGCAGACCGTTGTCGACGAACACGCAGGTCAGGTTTTTTCCGATTGCACGGTGCAGCAGCATCGCAGTCACAGAGGAGTCAACGCCACCGGACAGACCGAGGATAACTTTATCATTGCCAACCTGCTCACGAATGCGGGCAACGGCGTCATCGATAATTTTTGCCGGCGTCCAAAGCGCTTCACACTGGCAGATGTCGCGCACAAAACGCTCCAGCATGCGCATGCCCTGACGGGTGTGGGTAACTTCCGGGTGGAACTGCACGCCGTAGAAGCGTTTTTCTTCGTGCGCCATGATAGCAAACGGGCAGCTGTCAGTGCTGGCAACAGTCACGAAACCTTCCGGAATGGCAGTCACTTTATCGCCGTGACTCATCCATACGTCCAGCAGAGGTTTGCCGTCGGCGGTCAGGGAGTCTTCAATACCGCGGACAAGCGCGCTGTCAGTCTGAACCTCTACCTGCGCATAGCCGAATTCACGTTCGTTAGACCCTTCAACATGGCCACCGAGCTGCATTGCCATGGTCTGCATGCCGTAGCACACGCCGAACACCGGCACGCCGGCATTGAACACGTACTCTGGCGCACGCGGGCTGTTTGCTTCGGTGGTACTTTCCGGACCACCGGAAAGAATAATACCGCTTGGGTTGAATTCGCGAATTTGTGCTTCCGTAACATCCCATGCCCACAGTTCACAGTAGACGCCCAGCTCACGTACGCGGCGTGCGACCAGCTGAGTGTACTGCGATCCGAAATCGAGGATGAGAATGCGATGTTTATGAATATTGTCTGTCATTGACGCTAATTCCGAGGCAAGTGAAACAAATTCGCCCGGCACAGAGCCGGGCGCGGAAACTTATCAGGAGCCCATGCGGTAGTTAGGGGACTCTTTGGTGATGGTCACATCGTGAACGTGACTTTCCTGAATACCCGCACCGCTGATACGGACAAATTCAGCCTGAGTACGCAGCGCGTCGATAGTACCACAGCCGGTCAGCCCCATACAGGAGCGCAGCCCGCCCATCTGCTGGTGAATGATCTCTTTCAGGCGACCTTTATACGCCACGCGGCCTTCGATACCTTCCGGGACCAGTTTGTCGGCGGCGTTATCGCTCTGGAAGTAACGGTCGGAGGAGCCTTTGGACATCGCGCCCAGAGAGCCCATACCGCGGTATGATTTGTAAGAACGGCCCTGGTACAGTTCGATTTCACCCGGGGATTCTTCGGTACCCGCCAGCATGGAGCCAACCATGACTGCAGCAGCACCTGCAGCAATCGCTTTCGCGATGTCGCCGGAGAAACGAATACCACCATCGGCGATAACCGGAATACCGGTGCCTTCCAGCGCTGCAACCGCGTCAGAAACAGCGGTGATCTGCGGTACACCTACGCCGGTAACGATACGGGTAGTACAGATGGAGCCTGGGCCGATACCGACTTTCACCGCGCTGCAACCGGCTTCCGCCAGTGCGCGAGCACCAGCGCCAGTTGCCACGTTACCACCGATGATCTGCAGATCAGGATATTTAGCGCGAGTTTCACGAATACGCTGCAGTACGCCTTCAGAGTGACCGTGAGAGGAGTCAATCAGCAGTACGTCAACGCCCGCGGCAACCAGCGCATCAACGCGCTCTTCGTTACCTGCACCCGCACCGACAGCAGCGCCAACGCGCAGACGACCATGCTCGTCTTTACAGGCGTTAGGTTTACGTTCCGCT
Organism: Citrobacter sp. wls716; assembly: GCF_005280975.1. Lineage (NCBI taxonomy): Bacteria > Pseudomonadati > Pseudomonadota > Gammaproteobacteria > Enterobacterales > Enterobacteriaceae > Citrobacter > Citrobacter sp. wls716. The sequence continues at coordinate 16,309 of NZ_SZWX01000038.1, read as the reverse complement.
TTCTGGAAATCTTTAACCGTGATCATGCCGAGCAGGTGGAAGCTGTCATCAACAACCAGCGCTTTCTCAACGCGTTTTTCGTGCATTTTGGCAAACACGACATCGCGCGCTTCGCCTTCGCGAACGGTCACCAGACGCTCTTTCGGCGTCATGTAAACGCTCACTGGCTGGCTGAGATCGGTCACAAAACGTACGTCACGACCGGTGATGATGCCGACCAGTTCGTTATCTTCAGTCACAACCGGGTAGCCTGCAAAACCGTTACGCTCGGTCAGTTCTTTCACTTCGCGCAGCGTGGTGGTTGGCAGAACGGTCTGCGGGTCGGTCACCACGCCAGATTCGTGTTTTTTCACACGTTTAACTTCTTCGGCCTGGCGCTCGATGGACATGTTTTTGTGGATAAAACCGATGCCGCCTTCCTGGGCCAGGGCAATTGCCAGGCGCGCTTCCGTCACGGTGTCCATTGCCGCGGAGAGCATAGGAATGTTCAGGCGAATGGTTTTCGTCAACTGGGTGCTAAGATCAGCAGTATTCGGCAGAACGGTAGAATGAGCGGGAACGAGGAGGACGTCGTCAAACGTCAGGGCTTCTTTTGCGATACGTAGCATGGGCAATATCTCACCTGGGAGGTTATTAAATATTGCCGCGGCATTATACAGAGCGTAACCGATTGCATCCACACTTTTTTGCAAAAAAACCTTGCGCTCCTCTGTGAGCATGTTACTTTCGACTGAATAACCTGCTGATTTAGAATTTGATCCCGCTCACATGTTATCCTCTCAGACCACCTCAATTTTTACCGTAAGCCGCCTGAATCAGACGGTTCGTTTGCTGCTTGAGCAGGAAATGGGGCAAGTGTGGATCAGCGGTGAAATCTCCAATTTCACTCAGCCGTCCTCGGGTCATTGGTACTTCACGCTCAAAGATGACACCGCTCAGGTTCGCTGCGCGATGTTTCGCAACAGCAACCGCCGGGTAACGTTCCGCCCACAGCACGGGCAGCAGGTACTGGTACGCGCCAACATTACATTGTATGAGCCGCGTGGGGACTACCAGATAATCGTCGAGAGCATGCAGCCAGCTGGCGAAGGGTTGTTGCAGCAGAAATACGAGCAACTGAAGGCGAAGCTCCAGGCCGAAGGCCTCTTTGACCAACAGTTCAAACAGCAGCTCCCCTCACCTGCGCACTGCGTTGGGGTCATCACCTCGAAAACCGGCGCCGCGCTGCATGATATTCTCCACGTGCTGAAGCGTCGTGACCCTTCCCTGCCCGTGATTATCTACCCAACCGCCGTCCAGGGCGACGATGCGCCGGGACAGATTGTGCGCGCCATTGCGCTGGCGAACGCGCGGGGCGAGTGTGACGTATTAATCGTCGGGCGCGGCGGCGGTTCGCTGGAAGATTTGTGGAGCTTTAACGACGAGCGTGTAGCACGGGCGATATTTGCCAGCCGTATTCCGGTGGTGAGTGCCGTCGGCCATGAAACCGATGTGACCATTGCCGATTTTGTCGGCGACCTGCGCGCGCCAACGCCATCTGCGGCGGCCGAAATTGTCAGCCGCAATCAGCTTGAACTGCTGCGTCAAATTCAACAGGGTCAGCAACGTCTGGAAATGGCGATGGACTACTATCTCGCCAACCGAACTCGCCGATTTACCCTGCTTAATCACCGCTTGCAACAGCAGCATCCGCAGCTGCGTCTGGCCCGTCAGCAGACCGTGCTGGAAAGACTAAGTCAGAGAATGAACGCCGCTCTTGAGAATAAGATTAAACAGGCAAATCAGCGTCAACAGCGCATGCTGCAGCGTCTGAATCAGCAAACCCCGCAGCCGCGTATTCACCGCGCGCAAACACGTATTCAGCAACTGGAATACCGACTGGCGGAAAATATTCGCTCGCGCGTCAGCCAGCAACGCGAACGTTTCGGCAATGCGGTCACGCATCTGGAAGCCGTCAGCCCGCTGGCAACGCTGGCACGTGGTTATAGCGTCACTACCGCGACAGACGGCAAAGTGCTGAAGCAAACCAAACAAGTGAAGGCCGGTGATGTGCTCACCACCCGACTGTCAGATGGCTGGGTAGAGAGCGAAGTGAAAGGCGTAACGGCGGCAAAGAAAACGCGTAAAAAAAAGCCGGATTAAACCGGCGCAAACTCCACGCGTTTTTTCGAGATAAGGCCATGACCGTTCTGACAGAAATAATCCACTGCGCCGCAGGCTTTTAACACTTGCAGTGGCAGATGGCACTCCGGACAGCGCGCTTCTAACGGAATATCTTTTTTGCAGTTTTCACAGTGCGCCACACCGTTTTGCTGTTCCAGTTCTGCGTGACATTCCGGGCAGTTCATTGACATGATGACTCCTATAAAGGGCGTTCGGCTCTGCGCTAATTTTACCACGATACGCTTAGTGTGGGCCACGCAGCTGTTGCTGCAAGGTGAGTAATCGTTCAACCTCCTCCAGTCTGCGCTGCGTTGTGCGCCTCACCTCCTGTGGGTTGCGTTCAAACAGACTTTGCGCCCCCAGAATATGTTCCGCCAGACAATGGGCATAAATCGTGCCAGGAAGCTTCCAGCGACGCACAGCATCACCGTCAATCACTTCCAGTACATCTTCTGTACCGCATCGGTCATGGCTGATAATACGTCCGTCACGCAGATAAAGCCGCAGACCTTTTTGCCCACCAGTTGGACCCGCGTACTTATTCAGCCAGATATCCAGTGGAATGCCGCTAATCTGCCCCTGAAGATGAGCTTCACCCTCTGCCGTGGTCAGGTCACTCTGGGGGATATCACGCCCCAGACGGTCTTTAGCACTCACTAACCGCAGCACCATCTCATTATTCCCTCCCAGATACCGTACCGTTTCCCGCAGCATTGCTAACACGTGCGTACCGATATCCAGAATCACGCCATCCGGGTGGCGAAGTTCACGCGTGTCCGGTTCACCGGTGGCAAAGTTAAGCGCTATCGGCTCCCCTGCGGTGTTAAACCCGCTTGGCTCCTGCAAGAAACCTTCGATTTTCACAATCTCGGCAAAAGTGCTGACCAACCCTCGCTTCACCGTTTCGATGCGCGCCATCCAGTGGTCTAGCGCCAGCACGCGATCAGCAACGCCGGGTTGAACCAGCAGCATTTTCAGTTTTTCAATTTGGGAAAGCGTGGCGACAATAGGTTTTTCAACCACGATACGTGCAATGGGAGAGGCCAGGGATTGTTCAAGCACCTCAAGGTGATGTAGGGATGCGGTCGTGATAAACAGGGTATCAAGAGGCTGAGTAAGCAGCTCTTCGAGCGACGTACAACGCGTCACGCCTGCTGGCTGTTTTGTGGGTTGAACGTCAAATCCCACGCAGCGTAGTGAATCACCGAACATGTTACGTAATGCAGGCAAGTATGCCGTTTCAACGACTGCGCCAAGTCCAACAAACCCAAACAGCATGTTCTTACCTCGAAAATTAAATGGCCGGGACATAACGTCTGCCCCGGCACAATCGAAGTGTTATCAGGCGCTGGTCACCGGTTTAGTTTGTGTATTCTCCAGCATGCGACGAATCGGAACAATGAGGACGATCAGTACTGCAGCGCAGATCAGCAGCGCAATCGAACAGCGCGCGAAGAGATCCGGCAGCATATCCAGTTGGTCAGCCTTCACATGGCCACCAATCAGACCCGCGGCCAGGTTACCCAGCGCACTGGCGCAGAACCACAGACCCATCATCTGTCCACGCATTCTTTCCGGCGCCAGCAGCGTCATGGTTGCCAGACCAATCGGGCTCAGACACAGTTCGCCAAGCGTCAGCATCAGAATACTACCCACCAGCCAGAATGGCGAAACGCCTGCACCACCATTATTCAGCACGTTTTGCGCTGCCAGCATCATCAGGCCAAAACCCGCTGCGGCACACAGAATACCGATAACGAACTTGGTGATACTGCTCGGGCGAATGTTCATGCTGGCAAGCTTCGGCCACGCCCAGCTGAACACTGGTGCCAGCAAGATGATAAACAGCGCGTTGATCGACTGGAACCAGACTGCCGGGATTTCAAAATCGCCGATCATACGATTAGTGTAGTCGTTAGCGAACAGGTTAAACGACGTTGGTTTTTGCTCAAATGCCGACCAGAAGAAGGCCGCGGAAACCAGCAGAATAAAGCAGACCAACAGTCTGGCGCGCTCTTTACGGTTCAGCCCCGCAAAGACAAACAGGTAGATGAAGTAGAGGGCTACGGATGCCGCAATCACATACACCAGCACGCTGGCTACCGCGACCGGGTTAATCACAATCACGCCCTGCGCAATCAGGGTAACAACAATTGCTACACCAACTGCCAGCGCCAGCAGCCACGTGCCCACACCGTTACGCTTCACAACCGGGCTGTTCCAGGTAGAGTCCAGCCCGACTTCGCTGTCGTAGCGTTTCATCGCCGGAACAGCAAATACGCGGAAGATAATTAACGCGACCAACATCCCGATGCCACCGATTCCAAAACCCCAATGCCAGCCATGAGATTTAATCAGCCACCCGGAGATCAACGGCGCGATGAAGGAGCCCATGTTGATGCCCATATAGAACAGCGAGAAACCGCCATCACGACGCGCATCGCCTTTTTTATACAGCGTGCCGACCATCACCGAGATACAGGTCTTGAACAGACCAGAGCCGAGCACGATAAACATCAGGCCGATAAAGAACAGGTTGTCACCCATGATGGCCGAGAGCGCAATCGACAGGTGACCAAGCGCAATCAGGATGGAGCCATACCATACCGCCTTTTGTTGGCCGAGCCAGTTATCCGCCAGCCAGCCACCCGGCAACGCGGCAAGATACATCGTACCGGCAAAGATACCGACAATCGCCGAGGCATTTTCACGCGCCAGCCCCATACCGCCGTCATAAACGGTAGCCGCCATAAACAGGATCAGTAACGGACGAATGCCATAAAACGAAAAACGCTCCCACATCTCAGTAAAGAACAATGAGCCGAGCGGATAAGGATGACCGAAGAAAGTTCGGCTTTCTTTTTGATTAACAGAGGATTGCATAATTCTCCCGAAAAGATATGTCGTGTGCTTGTAAACACCGTGATGTACGCCGGCCAGTTACGTAGCTGGTCGATTTTTTACATACGGCGAAGAGTTATTTAACCATTTTATAACCTGACAGTAGTTTTGTCTAGTACCAACCGGGTGACTTTAAGATGAAAATTCGACAATTGTCTACTTTCTTAGATTTAAACTTGGTAAAAAGCGAATAGTCATTGACAGCAAACAGACAGGTACAGGCGAAAAAAAAGCCCGCGATTTACGCGGGCCTCTATCGCCATCAGCAAGGTTACTTACTTTTTTTGATGTGCTTAATCAAACGCTTACGCTTACGCATCTGCGTTGGTGTCAGTGTATTACGTTTGTTGGCAAACGGGTTTTCCCCTTCCTTGAACTGAATACGGATTGGTGTACCCATGACTTCCAGTGATTTGCGGAAGTAGTTCATCAGATAGCGCTTGTATGAATCCGGCAGGTCTTTCACCTGGTTACCGTGGATCACCACAATCGGCGGGTTATAACCACCGGCGTGTGCGTACTTAAGCTTCACACGGCGACCACGCACCAGCGGCGGCTGATGATCTTCTACTGCCATGGTCATGATGCGAGTCAGCATCGCGGTGCTGACGCGACGGGTTGAGCTGTCATACGCTTCGCGCACGGATTCGAACAGGTTACCTACACCGCTGCCGTGCAGCGCGGAGATAAAGTGAACACGGGCAAAGTCGATAAAGCCCAGACGGAAGTCCAGTGTCTCTTTTACCTGTTCTTTCACTTCCTGCGTCAGGCCATCCCACTTGTTGACGACGATAACAAGTGAGCGCCCACTATTGAGGATAAAGCCCAACAGCGAGAGGTCCTGATCGGAGATCCCTTCGCGAGCGTCAATCACCAGCATCACCACGTTGGCATCTTCAATTGCCTGCAACGTTTTGATTACGGAGAATTTTTCTACCGCTTCGGTAATTTTACCGCGCTTACGTACACCCGCAGTGTCAATCAGCACATATTCGCGCTCATCACGCTGCATTGGGATATAAATACTGTCACGCGTGGTCCCCGGCATGTCGTAAACCACCACGCGGTCTTCGCCAAGAATACGGTTAGTCAGTGTAGACTTACCTACGTTCGGGCGCCCGACAATCGCCAGTTTGATCGGCAGATCCTGCGGATTGAAGTCGTCTTCAGGCTCTTCTTCGCCGTTTTCCTCGGCTTCCAGTTTCGCCCAGTATTCCGCATCTTCATCCACTTCTTCCTGCGGTGCGATATCATCCATCCACGGCAGCAGAACATGCTCCAGCAGGCTGAGGACGCCGCGACCATGGGACGCCGCGATGGGGTAAATTTCGCCCAGCCCCAGTGAATAGAAATCGACAACAGCCTGATCCGGATCGAGTCCGTCAGTTTTGTTGGCAACAAGGAAGGTTGGTTTCTGGCGCGCACGCAGATGCTTGGCAATGGCTTCATCTGCCGGCATCAGACCAGCACGCGCATCCACCATAAACAGCACAACGTCCGCTTCTTCGATAGCCAGCAACGACTGCTCAGCCATTCGGGTTTCAACACCGTCTTCGGTGCCATCAATACCACCAGTATCAATGCAGATAAACTCGCGGCCTTCAATTTCCGCACGACCGTACTTACGGTCACGAGTCAGACCCGGGAAATCCGCAACCAGCGCATCTCGGGTGCGAGTTAGACGGTTAAATAACGTGGATTTGCCAACGTTAGGGCGCCCGACAAGCGCGACCACAGGTACCATGTTTAAAGCCTCATTTAAAAAATCATCAGACAACGGACGCTATTTTTGCGCCATTGTTAAAAACAGTAAAACGGCCCCTGCACCAGGAGCCGTTTTTCAAAGCGAGCGGCCAGGACGATTAACGCGTAATGGAGTACAGCGTACCGTCTTTCGCCTGGATCAGCAGTTTACCATCAGCAGCGACCGGCTCGGTCAGGAAACCTGAGCTATCGACTTTCTGCTGAGCGACAAAGCGACCATCTTCAACGTTAATCCAGTGCAGGTAGCCTTCGCTATCGCCTACGACCAGGTTACCGTTATACAGAGCCGGAGACGTCAGCAGACGGTGCAGCAGATCGCTTTGCGTCCACAGCGTCACGCCGCCGTCGGTGGTCAGCGCCAGCACACGGTCATTCTGATCAACCAGATAGATACGATTACCATCGACGATGAAATCATTCACCGAGCCGAGCTCACGTTTCCACATGATCTGGCCACTGCGCAGATCCAGCGCCGTCAGGTTACCATTATAAGCCAGTGCGTAAACTACGCCATTGACGATAACCGGCGTGGTATCGACATCACTCAGACGATCGATTTCGGTTGGGCCAGTGGCCTGAGAGATACGCTGCTGCCAAATCATCTGGCCCTGCTGCATCAGTACGGCACTTACGCGACCATTATCGCCACCCACAATAGCTGCGCCAAAGGCGGTCGCTGGAGCAGATTCGCCGCGCAGTGACAGAGAAGGCATATCGAGGTTAACGGTCCATTTGATGGCGCCGTCAGCTTCGTTCAAGGCCTGCAACTGGCCGTTGCTGGTGTGGATTAACACCATGCCATCGCTCACCACCGGGCGAGACAGCGCTTCCCCGGCAACTTTCGTCTGCCATGCGGTTGTGCCGTCGCTGGTGTTCAGCGCATAAACTTGTGCTTTTTCGCTGCCAATATAAACATGGCCGCCGGACACGGTAACTCCGCCAGAAAGCTGAGCAGATGCACGGGAGAACCAGCCGTCTTTCTCACCCAGATTAACAGACCAGACTTCTTTGCCGTCGTCTGCGTTCAGCGCTTTCACCACACCGGCGCGAGAGGCAGCATAGACCACGTTATCCGCCAGTGCAGGATGAAGGTTGGAGTAGAAATCACCAATACCGTTGCCTACAGAAGTGCTCCAGGCAGTAGACGGAGTAAACTGGTTTTCAACCACCGGTAACGGGGACATCTTAACGACATCTTCTTCGCCACTAAACAGTGAACAACCGCTCAATAGGGTAACGGAAAGCAGCCCTGGCAGAAGTAATTTACGCAATTGCATCGGGTCCCTCTCAGATGGACAAATTATTGATTTTCATCTGCATCATTTCGCTCAGAGCAGGAGAGGCATCGCTTTTCACACCCGCTTCCCATGCGCTACGCGCACCTTGTTTGTCGCCTTTGCTCAGCAACGCTTCACCACGCAGATCGGCCACAATTGCCGCCCACCCTTCACCTTTAATGGTATCGAGTGTTTTCAGCGCGGTATCAGCCTGCTTAAGCTGAACCTGAACACGAGCAAGACGCAGATTAAGCACCGCTTTGAGATTCTCATCGCTGGTGGCAGCCAGGCCTTGTTGTAACTGGGCCGCGGCTTTCTCTAGTTCGTTTTGGTCAACAAACTGCTGTGCCAGTTCCATTGACGCTAATGCGCCGTAAGTATTTTTGTTCTCTGCGGCAAATTTCTCTGCGGCAGGAATGCTATCAGGCTTACCTGCGCTAACCGCAGTCACCGTATTTTGATACGCCAGAGAAGCAGAGCGTGCGGACTCCGTCTGATGACTGGTCCAGTAACGCCAGCCGACCAGCGCGCCAACCCCTAAAATTACCCCAACAACCAGCGCTTTGCCGTTTTCAGCAAAGAAGCGTTTTACCGCATCAACCTGGTCGTGTTCGTTCTCGTAAATTTCCACGCTGTCCTTCTCCTTAGCCCAGTAGAGTGCGCAAATGCGTGGCAACGCTATCCTGCGCTACTGCCGTTTGCTCACCAGAGCGCAAATCCTTCACTACAACGGTACCGTCAGCCACTTCGGACTCACCCAGTACCAGTGCAACGCGGGCGCCCCACTTATCGGCGCGGGCAAACTGTTTCTTAAAATTGCCGCCGCCGTGGTTTGTCATCAGTTTCACACCAGGAACTTCATCGCGCAGACGTTCTGCAAGCCGCATTGCCGCCGACTGCGTGTCTGCCCCCGAAGCGACCAGGTATATATCGACAACAGGATCGGCGTTAAATTCCGGATTAACTGCCTGAACTAACAAAACAAGTCGTTCCAGGCCCATGGCAAAGCCTACGGCCGGAGTTGCGCGACCGCCAAGTTGCTCTACCAGACCGTCATAACGGCCACCTGCACAGACGGTACCCTGTGAGCCCAGGCTGGTGGTGACCCACTCAAATACGGTGCGGTTGTAGTAATCAAGACCACGAACCAGACGCTGATTGACGGTGTAGGCAATACCTGCGGATTCCAGCAGTTTGCACAAGCCCGCAAAATGCTCGCGCGAGTCGTCATCCAGATAGTCGCCCAGCGCAGGCGCGTCGTTCAACAGCGCCTGTACTTCCGGGTTTTTGGAGTCAAGAACGCGCAGCGGGTTGGTGTACATGCGCCGCTTACAGTCTTCGTCCAGTTTATCTTTATACTGTTCCAGATAAGCGACCAGCGCATCACGGTAGTTCGCACGGGCTTCAAGCGACCCAATGGAGTTCAGCTCAAGGCTGACATGCTGAGAAATCCCCAGCGCACGCCACCAGCGGGCGGTCAGCAGAATGAGTTCAGCATCGATGTCCGGGCCTTGCAGGCCAAACACTTCGCAACCCAACTGATGGAATTGACGATAGCGCCCTTTTTGCGGACGTTCGTGGCGGAACATCGGCCCGATATACCACAGACGCTGTTCCTGATTGTACAGGAGACCATGTTCGATGCCGGCGCGTACGCAGCCCGCAGTGCCTTCAGGACGCAGGGTCAGGCTGTCGCCATTGCGGTCCTCAAAGGTATACATCTCTTTTTCAACGACGTCGGTGACTTCACCGATCGCGCGTTTGAATAACGGGGTCTGCTCTACAATCGGCAAGCGGATTTCACTGTAACCGTAGCTGCCGAGCACGTTTTTAAGAGTGCCTTCAATGCGCTGCCAGATGGCGGTTTCGCCAGGCAGATAATCGTTCATGCCGCGAATGGCTTGAATGTTTTTTGCCACGTTTATTCTCTTTATGGATATAAAAATGAACCCTCAGCGCTAACCCGGATAATACGGGCGCCATGCGGGTTCAATCATACACGGGAAGCACGCCGCTTCCCATCACGTTATTATTTTTCAAGCTGCTGCACGTCAATGCGTCGCGCTTCGTCCAGAATACTCGCTTTGGCGCGAATACGGGCTTCGAGCTGCGTAATCATGTCGTCGTTATCGAGTCGGTCCTTACGCACGCCGTCTTCATACAGGCCGCTTTTCTTGTTGCCGCCCGTCACGCCCAGCGTGGAAACCAGTGCTTCGCCAGGGCCGTTTACCACACAACCGATGATCGAAACGTCCATTGGCGTAATAATATCTTCCAGACGTTGCTCCAGCGCGTTCACTGTACCGATAACGTCAAACTCCTGACGCGAGCAGGTTGGGCAAGCGATAAAGTTGATGCCACGCGCACGAATGCGCAGCGATTTCAGGATGTCGAAGCCAACTTTGATCTCTTCTACCGGATCGGCCGCCAGAGAAACGCGCAGCGTATCGCCGATCCCTTCAGACAGCAGCAATCCTAAACCGATCGCGGATTTTACCGAGCCACTACGCAGGCCACCGGCTTCGGTGATCCCCAGGTGCAGCGGTTGATCGATCTGTTTCGCCAGCAGGCGATAGGATTCTACGGCAAGGAAAACATCAGACGCTTTAACGCTGACTTTGAATTGATCGAAGTTCAGACGATCGAGATGATCCACATGGCGCATAGCGGACTCCAGCAGCGCTTGCGGCGTCGGTTCACCGTATTTTTCCTGCAGATCTTTTTCCAGCGATCCGGCGTTGACGCCGATGCGGATAGGAATGTTTTTATCACGAGCGCAGTCCACCACCATGCGAATACGCTCTTCATTACCGATATTACCTGGGTTGATACGCAGGCAATCAACGCCGTATTCCGCCACCTTCAGCGCGATACGATAGTCGAAGTGAATATCGGCAACCAGCGGGACGTTAACCTGCTGTTTGATAAGCTTGAACGCTTCTGCGGCATCCATTGTCGGTACAGAGACACGAACAATGTCTGCGCCTACGCGTTCCAGCGCTTTAATCTGATTAACCGTCGCTTCCACATCTGTGGTACGCGTATTGGTCATCGACTGTACGGCGATGGGCGCGCCATCGCCGATCGGCACGTTCCCAACGTAAATGCGTGTCGATTTTCTACGTTGAATTGGAGCCTGGTTATGCATTAAAAAATCTCCCGCATTGCCGTCTGTTACTGAGCCGATGATTGTTCGGCATTAACGGTCAGACGCGCAACCTGGTTAGTTCTGATAAAACGACTCAGGTCGACAGGTTTACCCTGGAACTGAATCTGCACTGCCGCCGGAGCGCCAATTTTCAGTTTATATGGCGCCTGACCGACCAGATTCAGATTGCCATCTTTACGCTGCATGCCGCTGAACAGTTTTTTACCGGTTGCGTCGGTCACTTCCAGCCAGCAATCAGCGGTGAAATTCATCACCAGCGCGTTAGGATCGCCAGCCGGTGTAGTGACGCCAGCCTGGTCAGTCGGCAGCGGTGCCGCTGTCGCCGGTGCAGTGGGTGTGGTCGCTGCAGTATCAACATTGGCCTGAGACGGAGCCACAACGGCGTTTTGATCTGCGCCAGGAGCCGGAGTCGCTGCGGTATCCGGCGTTTGAGCGGCATCAGCCACTGCGCCATCATCCGGAGCCGGTGTACTGTCCTGGCTTGCAGAGGCGCTGGTATCCAGCGGCACACTCTGTGCGTTATCTTTACCAGCATTCAGTTCAGCGGAAGATTGATCGGCCATGGTGGTGATCTCTTCCTGCTGCGCTTTATGGTTCTGCCACCACCAGGCGCCGGTCAGTCCGACAACGACAAACAGTACCAGCCAGGTAAAGGTCATTAGCCAGCCGTCGCGTTTCTTACGACGCTTACCGAGCGAAAAACTTTGCATCGGTGCGACGTTGGCAGGACGAATCGGAGCCTGTTTTTCCAGCCCTGGCAACAGTTCTTCTTCAGGAATATGCACCAGACGCGCATAAGAACGGATATACCCGCGCAGGAATGTTGAAGCGAGATCGGCTGGTGCCTTATCTTCTTCAATATCGCGTACCGTGGAAACCTTCAGGCAGAGTCGTTCCGCGACCACCTGTTGGCTGAATCCGAGTTGTTCACGGGCATTGCGCAGACGAACGCCGGTGGAGAGTGCTTCATTTTTGTCGTGCGTGGCTTCAGTATTCATTCGCTACAGCTGCGTAATATTTGGGTTCTGATGCCGGCGAGCCACAATGCTCACCCACACCGCGAAACATCTGGTCAGTTAACCTTCGTCAGACAGTATAAAACCGTCAGACCATCAATGACAAAACAGCGTAAACCTGAGGGCTAAACGCTTGTTGCGCCGTTACATACTGCCTTAAAGTCGACAAAAACGCACCGTTATTATTGACCTGACGACAACAACAAAGAACCTCATCTGGTTTACGTTACACTACGGTACATGAATTATACCGTAGTGCACTCAACATCAAACGGTCTTGATGTCGATAGCATCACCCTGCATACGCTTACGCAGAGTACGCTTGGTACGGTCAATAACGTCGCCCGCCAGCTGACCGCAGGCTGCATCGATGTCATCGCCACGTGTTTTACGCACGATGGTGGTGAAACCATAGCTCATCAACACTTTGGAGAAACGATCGATACGGCTGTTGGAACTGCGGCCATACGGCGCGCCCGGGAACGGGTTCCACGGGATCAGGTTGATCTTACACGGCGTGTCTTTCAGCAGTTCAGCAAGCTGATGAGCATGCTCAGTGCCATCGTTGATGTGATCTAACATCACATATTCAATGGTTACACGACCCTGATTCGCATTGGATTTCTCCAGATAGCGGCGCACAGCCCCGAGGAACGTTTCGATATTGTACTTTTTGTTGATAGGCACAATTTCGTCACGAATTTCATCGTTTGGCGCATGCAAAGAAATCGCCAGCGCAACGTCGATCATATCGCCCAGTTTATCCAGCGCAGGGACAACGCCTGAGGTGGAGAGCGTGACGCGACGCTTGGACAACCCAAAACCAAAGTCGTCCAGCATGATTTCCATCGCCGGCACCACGTTGGTCAGGTTGAGCAGCGGCTCGCCCATTCCCATCATCACCACGTTGGTAATGGGACGCACGCCCGTAGCCTTCACCGCACCGACGATTTTCGCTGCACGCCAGACCTGACCAATGATTTCCGACACTCGCAGGTTACGGTTAAAGCCCTGCTGCGCCGTAGAGCAGAATTTACACTCTAATGCGCAACCGACCTGTGAAGAAACACACAGGGTGGCGCGATCGTCTTCCGGGATATACACGGTTTCTACGCGCTGATCGCCAACCGCGATGGCCCATTTGATCGTACCGTCAGAGGAGCGCTGCTCTTCCACCACTTCCGGGGCGCGAATTTCAGCCACTTCTTTCAGCTTGTTACGCAGCACCTTATTGATGTCAGTCATGTCATCAAAGTTGTCGCTGCAATAGTGGTACATCCACTTCATGACCTGATCGGCACGAAACGGTTTTTCGCCCATCTCTTTGAAGAATTCGCGCATTTGCTGACGGTTCAGATCCAGCAGGTTAATTTTTCCATTTTTATTTGGAACCGCAGGAATGACGACTTCAGAGGTGTTAACTAATTCAGACATAATTTTTTCCGGCCTCGTTGTTACACGTTGTGGCCCGTGGAGGGTTAAAAAGAAACGCCCCGGCAAGCGATCTGCTCTTCCGGGGCGTTGCATTGTACAAAGTCTGGCGCAGGGATGCCACGTTTGCACGAAGCATTAGCGAAAATAATATGTAAATCGCTAATTCATCTCCAAAGGATTTCGCGTCGCAGGAAGGCGGCAAGTTCGAGCATCCCCGGGAGCATAGAAAACTATGTGACCGGGGTAAACGAATGCAGCCAACGCATCTGCAACGTGAAAGACGCGGGAGATTAGCGAGTGCGCGGGCAAACCTCGCCTTCCCCAAAGAAATAGGCGATTTCACGCGCCGCAGATTCAACGGAGTCAGAACCATGGGTGCCATTCTCAGTAAAACTGTCAGCGTAATCTGCGCGCAGCGTACCTGCCAGCGCATTTGCCGGGTTGGTTGCACCCAGCAGATCGCGGTGGCGCTGTACGGCATTTTCGCTTTCCAGCACAGAAACAACAATCGGCCCAGAGGTCATGAATTCAACCAGACCGTCAAAGAACGGTTTGCCATCATGCTCGGCGTAGAAGCCGCGCGCCTGCTCAACGGTCAGGTGCAGCATTTTAGTACCGACAATTTTGAACCCTGCTGCTTCAAAGCGCGCAAAGATGCTCCCAATAACGTTTTTTGCCACCGCGTTTGGTTTGATGATGGAAAAAGTACGTTCAATAGCCATGATTACCTCTGAAAAAGATGTTTTGTTGTGGTTTACCTGGCGCGGATTATAAAGAGCATCCCGGCAATTGACTATTGACGAAGATAACATTTCTTTAAAATAAGATGAATTTTAGCAACAAACAGTGACCAACTGGTCTACTGCAACGAAAATCTCACCGCCGCCACCTGTCCGGCGTCATCCATCACCAGCAGTTGATAATCCCCTTTGGTCGCCAGCCGTAGCGTAAGACGACGTCCGCGTTCATCCAGCCGTTCACCGTTAAGAAACCACCAGCGTTCACCGCTCCCACCGCTGGTTTGCACCGGCAATGAGGCTTGAGCAGAACCGGGTAAACGCTTCACAATCGCGCCATCACGAATGCCTGTCAACTGCAACGGCTGCGAAGCGTCTTGTCCCAGCGGCGGACATGTGGCAGAAACTGGCGGTAATCTCGCCCCACGGCGTTCTGATTCCGGTAGCCATGGCTCCAGCGGCAACGGCCAGACGATTAACGTTTGCTCGTGCGCCTGCGGGCAATCCGCCGCCACACGCTTGCCTTCATCATCCAGCCAGACGGGGAAACGAATACCACTCACGCCCTCCTGTTCGGGCAATAACAACGTTGGCGGTTGGCTACCGTCCAGTAGCCAGGTCGCTAAGCGGCGACGACAGTTGCCGTCTCCGTCTGGCAAAAATTGCCCGCCTGGCCAGCACACCACGCCCCGACTGACCGATTTTGGTCGTGGGTCTTCCGGCGCATTTGTCCCGCGAGAGAGCAAAAGATTGCTGACCTGATTGAGCAACGGCACGGCACTGGCGAAACCAAACTGTCCCACCACCGGCGTACCGTCTGGCCTGCCGGTCCAGATGCCAATCACATAACGGGCGTTAACACCAATCGCCCACGCATCGCGATAGCCATAGCTGGTTCCCGTTTTCCACGCCAACGGCACCACGCGGCTCAGCGCGTTATCCGGCAGCGGTTGCGCTTCGTCAGCCATAATGCGGCGAATAATCCACGCCGCGCCGGCCGACATCAACGGACGTTCCAGCAGAGGATCGTCTGGCTGCAGACGCAGTTTTCCCGCTTTCCCCTGGCGGGCAAAGGCGCTGTACGCCGCCGCCATATCCTCAAGCCTTGCCCCCGCACCGCCCAAAATCAGCGACAGATTCGGTGCGGCCCCTGCGGGAAGATACAGCGGTAAGCCAACGTTACGTAACGATGCGGCAAAACGCTTCGGACCATAGGCTTCGAGTACCTGCACGGCGGGTAAATTCAGCGAGCGCACCAGCGCTTCGCTCATACTCACCGGGCCATGAAAACCACTGTCAAAATTCCCTGGTCGATAATCCCCGGTTCGACGCGGTACATCCTGCAACAATGAAGCCGGATGAATGAGTCCGTCATCCAGCGCGAGACCATAAACAAACGGCTTTAGCACCGAGCCCGGCGAACGGATCGCATTCACCATATCCACATGACCAAAACGGGAGTCGTCATTCATATCTACCGAGCCGACCCAGCCACGCACGCTCATATCGGTGTGATCGACCACAATCATCGCCAGCGAACTGCGCGCAGGTAAGCGCCCTTTCCAGTTTTGCGCCAGCTCTTCCAGTTGACGCTGCAATCCGGCATCAAGGGTAGTCACGATTTTATCGCTTCGGTTTTTTCCCAGCATCATGCGCGAGAATAACGGTGCTAACTGCGGCATTTGCCGGGGCGCCAGCCAGACCGGTTCTTCACGCGACTCCTGCACCTGTCTGGCAGGCCAAATGCCCTGGGTCGCCATACGTTCGAGCACTTTATTACGCGCCGCTTCAGCGCGGTCCGCCCAGCGATCCGGGCGCAGGCGGCTCGGTGCCTGCGGCAGCACGGCC
>NZ_SZWX01000048.1:0-579 GCF_005280975.1 Citrobacter sp. wls716 | reverse complement strand
ACCTCCTTCGGATTAGCCAGATAACCCGTGGTATCCCCGGTCGGGCGGCTATTGGCATTTGGTTTGATGACGATGCTCGGTTTGGTAAAGTGCGCGCCAGGGAGCGGCGCTACCGCGGCCAGGGTGCCGTGTTTTTTACGCAGTTCCTCTATCGGGCCGAAGTCCAGCGCACGCAGCGGGCAGGATTCGACACAGATGGGTTTCTTACCCTCAGCAACGCGTTCATGACAGCCATCGCACTTGGTCATGTGTCCTTTGGCGGCATTGTATTGCGGCGCGCCATACGGGCAGGCCATGTGGCAATAGCGACAGCCAATGCACACGTCTTCATCCACGACCACAAAACCATCTTCACGTTTGTGCATCGCGCCGCTTGGACACACCTTGGTACAGGCCGGGTCTTCACAGTGGTTGCACGCAATGGAGAGGTAGTAGGCGAAAACGTTCTGGTGCCAGACACCGTTATCTTCCTGCCAGTCACCGCCGGCGTATTCGTAAATACGGCGGAAACTGACGTCCGGCGTTAAATTTTTGAAGTCTTTGCAGGCCAGTTCGCAAGTTTTGCAACCGGTGCAACGG
>NZ_SZWX01000047.1:0-461 GCF_005280975.1 Citrobacter sp. wls716 | reverse complement strand
ACGTACCACGCTGCAGCTGGAACCCTGTCTTCATTGCTCGCCACCATGCCCTGTGCCGTTGCTGCTGACCCCGTCGAGGCCAGCACCATCGCGGCAGACGCCATGTTCTCATCCTGCCTGCTGAAATATTCCCACGTCTGCGGATAGGCTTTGGTGTCAAAATAGTGCGTCAGGCAGCGCTGGTGGTAGTTTGTCACCACGCCACTGACCTTTATCAGCGGGGCTGGCGGAGGCAGTACCGGGTCCGGTGGCATATCGGCCAGCGCTTTTGCCCGCTGCTTTTCTTCACGGTACAGTTCTGCCAGCCGTTTTTTATGCTTCTTCTTGCCGTCCGATTCATAGTACGCAATGGTTTGTCTTAATTTTATCCACTCTCTGCGCTCCCGGAGATAGTTTTCTTTCACATACCCTTTTCCCTTCTCCAGTCCCCGGATATAGGCCCGGGGCATATCGGCAAACAG
>NZ_SZWX01000043.1:0-420 GCF_005280975.1 Citrobacter sp. wls716 | reverse complement strand
CCTGAGTTCCTCAAACTGGACGGCGCCCCAGGCTTCACAGCAAATAACAGAGGCAACCACAGCAAATCTCGCCAGGGTTCTGGATTACATCCCGGCGCAGGGCAGCCAGCTGAGTCCGGCAATGCTGTTACCGTATGGCACCCATACTAAAATCCGCGTCAGCCAGTGTGTGAGTGAACGCTATGCCATAGTCAAAGAGCCGGGGCCGCAGGAGACATTGTATCCGTGGAAGAATGGAGTGGCCGGAAATACAATCCGGCAGATGAAGGAACGGGGTGTGAAGCCAGACGGTTCCCCCGTGACACCGTTGCTGATGGCGTTGCATGATGCAGCAGGGATAACGCATGAGCTGACGGGATGGACGAATGATGTCCTGGCGATGGCGAAGATATTTGGTGAAGAACGCGCCCTGGAGTTCTG
>NZ_SZWX01000046.1:0-379 GCF_005280975.1 Citrobacter sp. wls716 | reverse complement strand
AGGCTCCCACTGCTTGTACGTACACGGTTTCAGGTTCTTTTTCACTCCCCTCGCCGGGGTTCTTTTCGCCTTTCCCTCACGGTACTGGTTCACTATCGGTCAGTCAGGAGTATTTAGCCTTGGAGGATGGTCCCCCCATATTCAGACAGGATACCACGTGTCCCGCCCTACTCTTCGAGTTCACAACCTGTGCATTTTGGTGTACGGGACTATCACCCTGTACCGTCGGACTTTCCAGACCGTTCCACTAACACACAAGCTGATTCAGACTCTGGGCTGCTCCCCGTTCGCTCGCCGCTACTGGGGGAATCTCGGTTGATTTCTTTTCCTCGGGGTACTTAGATGTTTCAGTTCCCCCGGTTCGCTTCATTACGCTATG
>NZ_SZWX01000045.1:0-398 GCF_005280975.1 Citrobacter sp. wls716 | reverse complement strand
TAACCCCATCGGAGTTTCTCTCCAGCGCCCGAGAAGAGGCCATATAGTTTGCTACCTGCCACGTTTGTCCGTAGTCTTTAGATATTTTATATGCCCCAGGTTCCCACTCAGGCACCAAAACATACTGTTCTGAGGGATGAATAAACTCACCCGAGAAAACTCTATAGATTGGATTGCCATAAATTGATTTGTGGATTTTTCTTTTTATGTCATGGTAAACAACATATCCTTCACAATCATATCCTATCAACTCCAGGTAGCGATTATCATCAAACCGATAAATTACCTGCGAGGGTATTTTTTTTATACAGGCAGAGATAGCACATAGCGAAATCACTCCAACAATTATTCTTACCGTATTTCCTGGTTTCATAATTCATCCTTAAACGTTAAGCGGT
>NZ_SZWX01000040.1:0-377 GCF_005280975.1 Citrobacter sp. wls716 | reverse complement strand
AACGGTTTTTATGATGATAACCAGACTCTTCCTGCAGATGCGGTCGAAATTGCTGAGTCGCTCCGAACTGAGTTAATTAGCGCCCAGAACATAGGTGGCGTAATTAGGCCGGGAAGTGATGGGATGCCAGTGATCATCCCATCCGCAGATTATGTCCCGGAATTAACTGAAGAAGAGCAGCGGTGGTTTGCTGAATCCAAAAAACAGTCACTGTTGTCAGAGGCAACCAATCGAATTGGACCTCTACAGTACGCGGTCGATGCAGGCAAAGCGACGGCTGAAGAGGCCGCCGACCTGATAAACTGGCAGGACTACCGGCTTGATTTGATGCGGGTTGATACGTCAAAACCTGTCTGGCCTACGCCTCCGGGGGAACA
>NZ_SZWX01000042.1:0-340 GCF_005280975.1 Citrobacter sp. wls716 | reverse complement strand
GAGTAATGTCTGGGAAACTGCCCGATGGAGGGGGATAACTACTGGAAACGGTAGCTAATACCGCATAACGTCGCAAGACCAAAGAGGGGGACCTTCGGGCCTCTTGCCATCGGATGTGCCCAGATGGGATTAGCTAGTAGGTGGGGTAACGGCTCACCTAGGCGACGATCCCTAGCTGGTCTGAGAGGATGACCAGCCACACTGGAACTGAGACACGGTCCAGACTCCTACGGGAGGCAGCAGTGGGGAATATTGCACAATGGGCGCAAGCCTGATGCAGCCATGCCGCGTGTATGAAGAAGGCCTTCGGGTTGTAAAGTACTTTCAGCGAGGAGGAAGG
>NZ_SZWX01000041.1:0-310 GCF_005280975.1 Citrobacter sp. wls716 | reverse complement strand
AAATCATAAATGTGACTGTATGTCACAGGGACCGGCATTACTACCTGTACGCTATGCGGTGGTTCCTGAATATATTAAAGAACCATTGCCGGCGTGGGCAAAATCTGGAATATCAGCTTACCCGGCGGAAAACGAAAACTATCACTATGCGCTACGCGCGATGCGCAGGGGATATATCTATATCTATTATCCGTACCTGACGGACTGGGAAGCGTGGTCGGTGTGTGATGACGGCAGTTTGTGGAAACAGCTGTCGGCGAAAAATGTTCTGGAGAAATCAGAGCCAGACTGTCGGCAGGGAACGTACAGT
>NZ_SZWX01000032.1:0-1493 GCF_005280975.1 Citrobacter sp. wls716 | reverse complement strand
ACAGCGTTTCTTCCGGTAACGGTTTATGTTTATAAATTGACCAGGCCGCGGGAAGCAGACACAACCCCAATGACATAAGACAAAACACAGCCAACATCATGTAAAATTCCGGATCAGAAAATGCCTCCCATCCATTATGAATATGTATAACTGCAGGAGTCACTACTGCCAGGCTCAGATAGCATACCCGCAACGGGATACGCACTGCCGCCCGGCGCGCCTGGTTCTTTCCCCGGTAACACCCCGGCGTCATGCACAGGGACTGCTCCTCCGGCTTGTGGATGGCATACACCAGATACTCCTCGCCGACCGGGGCCGCCAGCAGCTCCACCTCCTCCCCTTCATAGCACCAGTGATACCCCAGCCAGCCGGAAAAACGCCTGCCGTTAATACGCCCGGTCAGATACCAGGCTCCGCACAGTGCCCTGTCATAATCCTGCAGCAGGGCCGAGGCTGTCCCGCCCGAGCCGCTGGCCGCCCAGACCACCGCCGACGCCGCCATCTTCTTTTTATAGCGGGCGTAGTAGGCGCTTCCTTCCGGGTAGGACAGAACGTCGAAATGCTGCACCACCCGCCGCTGCGTCAGTTTTTCAATGACCCCCCGAACTTTAATCAGCGGTGCCGGAGGCGGCAGCACCGGGTCCGGCGGAGCATTTTTCAGCGCCCCCAGCAACTCTTTCTCTTTCAGGCGAAAATGCGCCAGCCATTTTC
The DNA here is from genome assembly GCF_005280975.1 of Citrobacter sp. wls716. Lineage (NCBI taxonomy): Bacteria > Pseudomonadati > Pseudomonadota > Gammaproteobacteria > Enterobacterales > Enterobacteriaceae > Citrobacter > Citrobacter sp. wls716. The sequence goes on along the minus strand of NZ_SZWX01000032.1, from coordinate 782 downwards.
CTTTTTCATTGCTGGCCTCGATATTGCGCAGAATTTCCTGCGTTCGCGCCAGCTCACTTTTTTGCTGCAAATAGTTATGCAGCGGATATTTTTTATTGCTGCCTTCGAGGCTTCTTCGCAATCCGTCCGAGAATTTCAGCTCTTTTTTCATAATTTATCCATGCCATTAAGAACCATTCAACATCCGTATTAATAATAAAAAAAACAATGTGTCCCCCCTGAATAATCAAAGGGGGTTCCTTTGCGCAGAGGATTTGGCGGGATCCCCGTTCGCTGCCACTCTTTTTTTCGCCTTTTATGGAGCGTGTCCAGGTTAATATCCGCCACGTTTTTCCAGCCCAGCAGGGTGAATATCTCCTCTGACAGCGTTTCTTCCGGTAACGGTTTATGTTTGTAAATTGACCACGCTGCGGGAAGCAGACACATCACCAGCAGAAAAATTATTGCTTCAACTATAAATAAATAGAACATAGGATCATAAAATGATGCTAAACCATCACCACATAGCAACGCAGCGATGGAAATGGCAAAACATAAGTAACAAACCCGTAGCGGGATACGCACTGCCGCCCGACGCGCCTGATTCTTTCCCCGGTAGCACCCCGGCGTCATGCACAGGGACTGCTCCTCCGGCTTGTGGATGGCATACACCAGATACTCCTCGCCAACCGGGGCCGCCAGCAGTTCCACCTCCTCCCCTTCATAGCACCAGTGGCATCCCAGCCAGCCGGTAAAACGCCTGCCGTTAATGCGCCCGGTCAGATACCAGGCTCCGCACAGTG
>NZ_SZWX01000029.1:0-257 GCF_005280975.1 Citrobacter sp. wls716 | reverse complement strand
CACGCTAAATCCCATCTTCTTATAGAATCCAGATGTCTGCTTGAACACGGGTACGGCTAATCGTTCGTGCGGATTTTGTGAGGGGGTGTGCTGTATGGATATTGAGGGATGAGCGATTGGAAAGTATCAGAACCACAAAAGCAAAAAACCAGCCCGTAGGCTGGTTCTTCTAAATAGTGGTGCCCGGACTCGGAATCGAACCAAGGACACGGGGATTTTCAATCCCCTGCTCTACCGACTGAGCTATCCGGGCAACG
>NZ_SZWX01000030.1:0-249 GCF_005280975.1 Citrobacter sp. wls716 | reverse complement strand
TCTTAAAGTCTCTGGTTCCAGTGATTTAGCTGATTTTAACAGTAAAGAATACGCTAAAAGTATCATCTCTAATTTCAATTGAAAACCTTGAGGCGAACGACTTTTACAACGCTCAGCTCCTAGATTTGTCAAAAAAGAGAAAACTCGCTCAATCACTTTTCTACGTTTTGAAAAATTAGGGAAAAGGATTTTCTTTTGCTTCATGTTCTTCCTGACAGGTGTCATTAGATCAATTCCTTTTAATTCCAG
>NZ_SZWX01000027.1:0-240 GCF_005280975.1 Citrobacter sp. wls716 | reverse complement strand
GGCCATGCATTGCACAGGTGTAGATCCGACACGTTATGCTTTACACTAAGGGCTACTATTTCTTCCATATTCATATGAACATCCTCGGAAAATGAACGATATCGCGCATAACCTGGCACATGTCCGGGACAAAATCTCAGCCGCCGCGACGCGTTGCGGGCGGTCTTCAGAAGAAGTTATGTTGCTTGCAGTCAGCAAAATCAAACCTGCGAGCGCCATCGAAGAAGCCATTACCGCAGG
>NZ_SZWX01000028.1:0-227 GCF_005280975.1 Citrobacter sp. wls716 | reverse complement strand
CCGCTGATTAAAGTTCGGGGGGTCATTGAAAAACTGACGCAGCGGCGGGTGGTGCAGCATTTCGACGTTCTGTCCTACCCGGAAGGAAGCGCCTACTACGCCCGCTATAAAAAGAAGATGGCGGCGTCGGCGGTGGTATGGGCGGCCAGCGGCTCGGGCGGGACGGCCTCGGCCCTGCTGCAGGATTATGACAGGGCACTGTGCGGAGCCTGGTATCTGACCGGGCG
>NZ_SZWX01000026.1:0-206 GCF_005280975.1 Citrobacter sp. wls716 | reverse complement strand
AAATGGTGTGTTCGAGTCTCTCAAATTTTCGCAACACGGTGGTGTTTTACGAAACATCTTCGGGTTGTGAGGTTAAGCGACTAAGCGTACACGGTGGATGCCCTGGCAGTCAGAGGCGATGAAGGACGTGCTAATCTGCGATAAGCGTCGGTAAGGTGATATGAACCGTTATAACCGGCGATTTCCGAATGGGGAAACCCAGTGTG